>NZ_JBHJVK010000055.1:0-51302 GCF_042264695.1 Kitasatospora sp. NPDC056138
CATGGCGTACTGTACGTCAATGTGGGTCCCCGGGCTAGTCTGGGCGTGCGGTTTCGCGCCGGCGTTTGACCGGGGTGCCTCGGGCGGCGCCGGCACCTGGGTCAACGGCTCGGCGCAGCTGAGCAACTACCCCGGTGGAGCCTGGATGACCGCCGACCAGGTCGGCGGTTCGGTCGAGGCCCGAGTCCCTGCCCCAACGGGGCGGCAGGCAACGAGGAAGGCCGGGCGGGCGAACACCCGTGAACGCTCAATGCGGCCTCGGACGTCGCCCGGGGCTCGGCAGCCCCGCCTCATCCGGCCAGGCCCTTGAGGAGGCCGATGTCCACCGGTCGACCGAGGACGCCGGTCCGCCAGGCGACCAGCTCCTGGTAGGCGGGCGAGTGGTACCAGCCGCGGGCGTCCTCCTCGGCGGGGAACTCCAGAATGGCGATCCTGGAGTGCGCCGTCTCGCCCTCCAGTCGGGCCGGGGCGTCGAAGGCGAGCAGCCTGCCGTGGAACGGCTCCAGAGTCGCGCCGACGTTGGCGAGGTAGTGCCCCAGATCGGCGTCGGGGGTGTGGTCGGTCCGGACGAAGATCACGTAGTGCATGGTCTGCTCCTGCTTCCGTTTCGGTGTGACGATGCGTCAATTTCGGTGTGACGATGTGTCAGTGGCGGGCTGCCGCAGGCTGCGGTGCGGGCTCCGGCCGTCGGCCCGCCGTCGGCCGAGGCCGGACCGGCTGATCGGCGGCCTTCCGCACCGGCGCCTGCCCCGCCAGCATGGCGCCGAGGGCGACCAGCAGCCCCAGGAACTGCCAGCCGGTCAGCGTCTGGTCGAGTACGACGATGCCGCCCACCGTCGCGACCACCGGGTTGATCAGGCCCAGGAAGGACGCCGGCCCCGCCCCCAGCCGGTCGACACCGCGGAACCAGAGCACGTACCCGAGCGCGGTGCTGACCAGCCCGAGGTAGGCGAAGCCGGCCAGGTTGGTGCCGCTCAGCGCCGGCGGCGCGCCCTCCACGACGGCTTCGAGCGGGAGGAGGAACAGCGAGCCCGCCAGCAGCTGCCAGGCCGTCAGGTCGCGCAACGTGGCACCGTCCGGCCTCCCCCAGCGGCGGGTGAGTACGGTGCCCATCGCCATGAGCGCGATCGCGGCGGCCATCGCGGCGATCCCGAGGCCGTCCAGTCGTGCACTGCTCTTGAGCACCAGCAGCGCGACGCCGCCGACTCCGGCCAGACCGGCGAGCACGGCGCGCCGCCCGGGCCGTACTCCGAGCACGCCGATCGAGAATCCGGTGACGAGCAGTGGCTGGATCGCCCCGACCGTCGCCGCGACACCGCCCGGCAGGCGGTAGGCGCCGACGAAGGTCAGCGGGAAGAAGAGCCCGATGTTGAGCATCCCGAGCACCGCCGCGCGTCCCCACCAGCGGCCCCTCGGCAGCTTTCTTCCCAGCAGCAGGAGCAGCAGACCGGCCGGGAGCGCGCGCATCACGGCGAGCAGCAGCGGTCGGCCCTCGGGCAGCAGTTGCGTCGTCACCAGGTACGTCGTGCCCCATGCCGCCGGGGCCAGCGCCGTCGTGACGGCCACCCCCGTGCGCCCTGTGAACGTCCCAGCCATGGCATCCACCTCAACGTTGACTATGTGAACGTTGAGATAAGTTCTACGCCCCAAGGTGCGTGAACGTCAAGTATCTGAATGTTAAGATAGTTCCATGAAGGAGCATGACACCGTCGACGACATCGTCGACCAGTGGGCCCGGGTCCGCCCCGACCTGAACCCCGAGGCCATCTCACTGATCGGCCGGCTGAGGCGCCTGAACATCCGTGTGGACAGCGCCCTGCGCGAGTACTTCGCCGAATGCGGCCTGGACTCCTCGGAGTTCGACGTTCTCGCGACCCTCCGCCGCGCGGGCGAGCCCTACGAGCTCAACGCCCGAGCGCTCCTGCAGGCGGCCATGGTCACCTCCGGCGCGATCACCAACCGGGTCGACCGCCTGTCCGCGAAGGGCCTGGTGGAGCGGAACCCCTGCCCGAACGACCGCCGCGCCGTCCTGATCCGCCTGACCCCGGCGGGAAAGTCACTGATCGACACGGCCCTCGCCGGCCACGTCAGCAACGAGGAGCGTCTCATCGAGGCCCTCACCCCCACCGAGCGCACCCAACTCAACACCCTCCTCCGCAAACTCCTCATCGCCCACGGCGACACCGACCCCATCCCCCGAGCCGGCTGACCCTGCGCCGTCCGACCCGGGCGCAGTTCGGGACGAGCGCCCTCTGGGACGGTTCCGTACGACGAGTGCCCGGCTGCGGTGCGCAGCCACTGACGTTTCCACGGGGTCACAGCAGCATCGCCTCGAACTGGAACTCGGGTGCGGCCAGCGGCTGCTCGGACCAGATGACCTTGCCTCGGGCCGTGTACCTGGTCCCCCACCGGTCGGCCAGCTGGGCCACCAGGAACAGGCCCCGGCCGCCCTCGTCCGTGCTGGCAGCGTAGCGCAGGTGCGGGGCGGTGCTGCTGCCGTCGGAGACCTCGAAGACCAGGCTGCGGTCCCGCAGCATGCGGACACGGATCGGCTCGGCGCCGTAGCGGATGGCGTTGGTGATCAGCTCGCTGAGGATCAGCTCGGCGGTGAAGGACAGCTCCTCCAGCCCCCAGGTCGCCAGCTGGTCGACACACTCGCTCCGGATGCGTGAGACGGCGGCGAAGTCGCACGGGACGTCCCAGCCGGCCACCTGGTCGGGCTCGAGCAGCTGCGTGCGTGCGACGAGGAGTGCGACATCGTCACTCGGACGCGACGGGACCAGCGCGCCGAACACGGCCCGGCAGGTGTCCTCCGGGGATCCGTCGGCATCGGCACCCGCCAGGGAACGGCGCAGCGCGGCGAGTCCGTTCTCCAGGTCGCGGTCGCGGCCCGCGACGAGCCCGTCGGTGTAGAGCACCAGCGCGCTGCCGGGCGCCAGCTGCAGCTCGGTGGTCTCGAAGGGCAGGCCGCCCACGCCGAGCGGCGGCCCGGCGGGCAGGTCGACGAACTCCACGCTGCCGTCGGTGTGCACCAGCGCGGGCGGTGGGTGACCCGCCCGTGCCATCGTGCAGTGTCCGGAGACCGGATCGTAGATCGCGTACAGGCAGGTGGCGCCCGTGACGACCGGCCGCTCGCCCTCGCCCTCTCGCTCGCCCCTGCCCTCGGTGCCGCCTTCTCCCGCAGCCGCCTCGCCCTGGTCGAGCCGGGCGACCAGTTCGTCGAGGCGGGCGATCAGTTCGTCCGGGGGCAGGTCGAGGGCGGAGAAGTTGAGGACGGCCGTGCGCAGTCGGCCCATCGTGGCGGCGGCGTGCAGGCCGTGGCCGACGACATCGCCGACGACCAGCGCCACGCGGAAGCCGGGCAGCGGGATGACGTCGAACCAGTCCCCGCCGACCCCTCGCTGCGCCGGCAGATAGCGGTAGGCCACCTCCATGGCACTCTGCTCGGGCAGCCCCCGGGGCAGCAGGCTGCGCTGGAGTGTCTCGGCCATCCGGTGCTCGCGGGTGTAACGACGGGCGTTGTCGACGGTGATCGCCGCGCGGGCGACCAGTTCCTCGGCGAAGGAGACGTCCTCCTCCCCGAACGGCTCGGACTCCCCCGAGCGCCAGAAGTTGACCGTGCCCAGGGTCAGACCGCGCGCCCGCAGCGGCGCGGAGATCAGCGAGTGGATCCCGTACGCGAGTATTCGGTCGGCGGTCTCCGGGTCGCACGCCCGCCAGGCGTCCGCCTGCCCCAGGTCGGCGACGAGCGCGGCGTTCCCGGTCTCCAGGGCGGTCTCCTCCGGTGTGCCGGGCAGCGGGCTGATCTGCGAGCCCACGGGGTAGAACGGCCGGTCGTCGCTGATGCCGCTGGCGGCCGTGCGACGGATCCGCGGGCCCTGTGCGGTGCCCGGGTCCGGGAGCGGCTCGTCACCGCACAGCACCGGGTCGGCCAGCTCGACCGTGGCGAAGTCCGCGAAGCGCGGAACCGCCACGTCGGCCAGCTCCTGGGCGGTCCGCACCACGTCCAGCGTGGTGCCGACCCGCAGCCCCGCCTCGTAGAGCAGCCGCAGCCGGGCCCGGGCCGCCTCGGCCTGCCCGGCCAGCGCCCGCAGCTCGGTGGTGTCCCGGATGGTTGCGACACTGCCGGGCCCTCCGCCGAACGGCGCGGTCGGGCGGTTGTTGACGGCGAGCAACCGGTCTTCGGCCAGGTGCACCTCGTCGGTGGCGGCCCGCCCGGACACCAGCAGCTCGGCCAGCCCGGGATCGAGCCCGAGCCCGGCGACCGGCCGCCCCTCCACCTCGGGCGGCAGCTCCAGCAGCCGCCGGGCCTCGTCGTTCGCCAGCAGTACCCGTCCGTCCCCGCCGACGATCAGCACGCCCTCGCGGACCGCGTGCAGCACCGCGTGATGGTGCTCGTACATCCGCGTCATCTCGGCCGGGCCCAAGCCGCGCGTCTGGCGGCGCAGCCGCCGCCGCACCAGCGCCGCCCCGGCCATGCCAACGGCGAGCGCGGCCGCCGCGCCGCCGAGCAGGACCGGCAGTTGCCGGCTCACCGTGCTGCCCGTGTGTGCGACGGTGTAGCCGACCTCGACCAGCCCGGCGACCGAACCGTCCGGCCTGGTGACCGGCACGTCGGTTTCCACGACCCGTCCGATGGGCGCGGTGAGGCTGGTGGTGGTCGGCCCCTTGAGGCCTTCCTGGTACGGGCCGATGACGTGCTTCCCGATCAGCGCGGGATTGTCGGACGTGTAGCGGATCCCCTCCGGGCTGGCGATCACGACGTAGTCGAAACCGCCCTTCTTCATGATGTCCAGGGCCAGCGGCTGCAGCACCGCGGTCGGATCGGGGCTGTCCAGGGCGTTCACCACCGTGGGGACCTGCGCCAAGGTGACGGCCGCGGCGCGCGTGCGGTGCGCGGCGTCATTCATGGCGAAGCTCCTGGCCTGCAGCAGGAGCGCCGTCAGCGCGGCGCCGACCAGGAGCACCACCGCGACCAGCAGCCACAGGAACACCTGCCCGGCGACACTGTGCACGCACAGCCGCGAGCGCAGCCGGCCCCGAGGGGACCGGTGTTCCCTCGGTCCGCCCTGTGCCCTGTCCCCACGGGCATGACTCACTGCGTGCATCCGGGCCGTCCCCGCGCATACGGGTGTTCCTCTTCCACGCTGCCACCCCGCCCGGAGACGCGCATGCGCGAAGCCGCCGCAGGGCCGAACGGACCAGGCGGACCCGTCGACCGGTAGGCCGACCGGCCCGGCGCGGCCACTGGGCCACCCTCCGACCTGCAGAGGCCGCCTGACCTGTAACAACAGGCTACGAGTGGGGGATTTTCGGACCAGCCGGACTCCCGGTGGTCCCGATCGGCCGGGCCGGAACACCTGGGGCGGCGGTCGGGCTCGGGCGATGTGCGGAGCGACGTCGTCGTGGTCTCGGGATGACCGTGTCCAAAAGATCGTGTAAGTCCGTGATGTGACAGGCTGGCCGGGACCTGCGATCCGGGCCTTGATCAGCCGGGACGGGAGGTGCGCTGTGAACGTCCTGCGACCCACGCTGGCGAAGGTGCCGTGGCTGCTCGCGGCGCTGGCCCTCGTGGCCGGCGTCCTGCTGGACCGTTTCGCGCCCCAGCCGTACACCGGGCTCCCGCTGCTGGCAGCCGCACCGCTCGTCGCGGGTGCCACGCTCTCCTTCCGCTCCGCGCTCGCCGTCGTGTGCGTCACGTGCGTGGTCTCGGTGCTGGTGGATGTCGAACGCGGGCGTCCGGCGACACCGTTGTTCGTCGATCTTGCCGTGGTCGGCTTGATCGGCGTGCTGGCTCTGGCGGTCAACCGGCTGATCGTGCGGCAGAGGCGCGATCTGGCGCTGGCCAGGGATGTCGCGGAGGGGGTCCAGCGGGCGGTGCTCCCGGAGCCGCCGAGGACGATCGGGCCGCTGACCGTGGCTGCGGGGTACACGGCGGCGCAGGCCGAGGCGCGGATCGGCGGTGATTTCTTCTCGGTGCAGGAGACGCCGTTCGGGGTGCGGATGATCATCGGCGACGTGCGGGGCAAAGGTATTGCGGCTGTCGCCGTCGTGTCGGTCGCGATCGGGATCTTCCGCCAGGCGGCCGAGCACGCTCCCACCCTGGTCACCCTGGGACAGCGGATGGACGAGGCGCTGACCAGGGAAGCAGCCCGGAGCGGCACGGTGTACTCCATGGAGGGCTTCATCACCGCCGTGCTGGCCGAGGTCTCCACCGACGGCGAGGTACTGAGCCTGGTGAACCGCGGGCATCCGCCGCCGTACCTGCTTCACGACGGACAGCTCGTGCGGCTCGACCCGACCGTCCCACAGCTGCCCCTCGGCCTGGGGCTGGGCGATCTCACTCCTGCCGGCTCCGTGTCCGCCGATGTGGTGCGGCTGCCCCCGGGGGCCTCGCTGTTGTTGGTCACCGACGGTGTCACCGAGGCCCGGGACACGTGGGGGAACTTCTACGATCCGGTCGCCTCGGAGTGCATGCGCAGGCGGTTCACCGACCCCGACGCAGTGGTGGATGCCCTCACCAAAGACGTCGGCCGCTGGAGCGGGGGCAGACGCGACGACGACATGGCCATCCTGGTGGTCACCCGGCTCCACGGCCCTCCCCGCGTCGCCTGAAGTCCCGGAACCCGAGCCGATGCGCAGGCGCGCCGCCGCCCGGTGGACCCGCGCGCAGTACGTCCCGTGTCACCGGGTCGGGGACCCGCCCCAGGTGCGGCGGCCCGGTCCGTGACGGGTGAGTGCCTTCATGTCCTGGTCACCTCCGTCGGGCACCGGTCGGGCAATGCGTGCCTTTGCACAGCCGGGGTTCTCCGGAGAGCCGGGGTGTGCCAAGGGCCGGGTGGCCCCCGGGCCGGGTCGGCGGGCCCAGGACGTGCGGGGCGCGCCCCGGCCGCCCCTTCTAGGCTGGGGAGTGGTGTCCGGCGAGCTTCGGAGGAACCGGTGGGGAGCGCATCGGAGAATGCGGTACCGCTGCCGCAGCTGCGGCTGGACGACCTGCTGGACGAGTTGCAGACGAGGCTGGACGCCGCCCGGAGCACCCGGGACCGGATCCACAGCCTGCTGGAAGCGGTCCTTGCCGTGGGCCGGGACCTGGAGCTGGCCCAGGCGCTGCGGCACATCGTGGAGGCGGCGGTGAGCCTGGTCGACGCCGAGTACGGCGCGCTCGGGGTGATCGGCGAGGACCAGCGGCTCTCGCAGTTCATCCCGGTCGGCGTGACCGGCGAACAGGTCGAGCGGATCGGGCCGCTGCCGTCCGGCCACGGCCTGCTCGGCGAACTGATCCGACACCCCGTACCGCTGCGGCTCAGCCGGATCTCCGAACACCCGTCCTCGTACGGCTTCCCCGCCGGCCATCCGCCGATGCACAGCTTCCTGGGGGTGCCGATCCGGGTCCGGGACAGGGTGTTCGGCAACCTGTACCTGACCGAGAAGCGCGGCGGCGTCGAGTTCGACGCCGAGGACGAGTCGGTGCTCGCGACACTGGCCGTGGCGGCCGGGGTGGCGATCGACAACGCCCGGCTGTACGCACAGGCCCGGCAGCGCGAGCGCTGGCTGGCGGCCAGCGCCGAGATCACCGGCAGTCTGCTGTCCGGGAGTTGCGAGCAGGAGGTGCTGGATCTGCTGGTCACCCGGGCGAGCGAGATCGCCGGTGCCGATCTCGCCGTGGTGGCGCTGCTGCTGCCCGGCTCCGACGAGTTGCAGGTACGGTTCGCCGTCGGCCTCGGGGAACGGCAGCACAGCGGGCTGGTGTTGCCCCTGGAGGGCTCCTTCATGGGGGCTGCGGCGCGCAGTGGTGAGCCGGTGGTCAGCACGGATGTGCAGACGGACCAGAGGATCACTGCCGGGCCGCCACGCTGGCAGGGACTCGGCCCGGCCGTCGCAGTGCCGATCGGGACCGCGGAGCACGGCGTGCGCGGCGTGCTGATGCTGGCCCGCGCAACGGGTGCACCGTTGTTCGACGGGGACGAGTCCGGGCCGCTGCTGGGTTTCGCCGGGCAGGCGGCGCTCGCGATGGAGCTGGCGGAGCGGCGACGCGAGTCCGAGCAGATCGTCCTGCTGAAGGAGCGGGACCGGATCGCCCGGGACCTGCACGACCTGGCGATCCAGCGGCTGTTCGCCACCGGGATGACGCTGCAGGGCGCGCTCAGGTTCATCGACCATCCGGAGGCCGCCGACCGGGTGCTGCGTGCCATCGACGACCTCGACGAGACCGCGAGAACCATCCGCGCAACCATCTTCGGCCTGCGGATCAGGGAGGCGGGCCCGGCGGCGAAGGGGTTGCGGGCCAGGGTGGTCGAGGTCGTCGAGCGGGCGGCGACCGTACTCGGTTTCACCCCGGGTCTGCGGATGTCCGGTCTGCTGGATGTCACGGTGCCGCCGCGGATCGCGGACGAGACCATTGCCGTGCTCGAGGAGGCACTGTCCAACGTCGCCCGGCACGCCGGTGCGGGCAGGGTCGAGGTGTCGCTGTCGGCGGGCGCCGAACTGGCGGTCACCGTGACGGACGACGGCGTCGGGCTGCCCGAGGGCGGGCGGCGCAGCGGGCTGGCGAACCTCGCCGAACGCGCTGCGGCGCTGGGCGGAAGCTTCGACGCGCACGCGCTGCCGCACGGCGGGACGGAACTGCTCTGGCGGGTTCCGCTGCCGCCCGCGTGAGACCGACCGGCTCGGCTTCCGTCGCCGGTCCGCCGGCGTGTCGCGCTCGGTGGCGGGTGCCGGGGCCGGGTGTGGTGAACGGACGGAGCAGCGACTGCGGCAAGGACGAGCTTCTCCGGTGCGGTGGATGCCCTTCTCCTCACCCATCGTGTGGCCGATCCGGTCGGCGGTGCTCGGGCCGTTCGGCTCCGTGCGGTGGGTCGCGAGGCTTCAGCCCGGATGCCGGTGGTGCTCGGAGTCGGCGTGGGCGGCGAGGACCGCCGCCTGGAGACGGCGTTCGACGCCGAGTTTGGCGAGCATGCGCGAGACGTAGTTCTTGACGGTCTTCTCGGCGAGGTAGAGCTCCTGACCGATCTGCCGATTGGTCTTTCCCTCACCGACCAGCGCGAGGATCTCCCGCTCACGCGGGGTCAGTTGGGCGAGAGCTGCATCGGTTTCGGACTCGTCGTGGTGGCGCAGGCTCTCCATGAGTCTGCGGGTGGTGGCCGGGTCCAGCATCGACTGGCCCGAGGCGACCGTCCGCACCGCGCCGACCAGGTCGGCACCCTTGACCTGCTTCAGGACGTAGCCGGCTGCCCCGGCCATGATCGCGTCCAGCAGGGCGTCGTCGTCATCGAACGAGGTGAGCATCAGGCAGGCCAGCTCGGGCATCCCGGCGCGCAGTTCACGGCAGACCGTGACCCCGTCGCCGTCCGGCAGCCGTACGTCCAGCACGGCCACCTGCGGGTGCAGGGCCGGCACCCGGGCCAGGGCCTGCGCGCAGGTGGCCGCCTCGCCGACCACCTCCAGGTCCGGCTCCGCCTCCAGCAGGTCGCGGACCCCGCGCCGGACCACCTCGTGGTCGTCCAGCAGGAAGACCCGCACGGGCCGCCCGGATTCGCTGGACTCAGTCCCATCCATCGCTGTTCTCCTGACCGGCCGGCGGTTCCCTCCTTCGATTCTGCGCGCCAGGAGCCACCGGCACCGCCCGGCGGCCGACAGGACCACCTGGACGGAAGTACCCGCCCGGCTCCGGGACAGGGGTCGGGCGGCCTGTGTGGCCGGGACTGTCGCCGCTGGACCGTGGAAGGGCGACCACCGACCCGGCGGGCGGGCATCACCGCCCGGCAGGGGGCCGTCATGGCCGGCGCACTGCACCCCGGGCACCGGGCCATCCCGGGCACCGGGTACTGCTGCCGGACCCGACGGAGATGTTCGAACCGGGATCCCGGTCGCGACCCGCCGGACCGTCCTCGGCCGTCACTGCCGCAGTCCGGCGTGGTAGGCGTGGGGGTGTTCGAGCTTGATGTCGGTGTCGTCCTCGGTCCATTCGAGACTCTGATGGACCGCCACCACACCGTCCACGGACCGGCACAACTGCTCGGTGACCTGGACCAGGCTCTTGCGCGGAAGACGCCCGGTGAGCGTCACCACACCCTCGTGAACCGTCACCTGGACGTCGCCGGGGGCGAGCCACAGGGTCTGGCCGAGCACATCGTGGGTGATCTCGTCGCGGATCGCGCCGTCGTGCCGCAGGAAGACCTGGAGCAGGTCGCAGCGGCTCACGATGCCGACCAGCCGGCCGATCTCGTCGACCACGGGCAGCCGCTTGAGGTCGTGCTTGGCCATGGCCCGGGCGGCCTCGGGGATGGACCAGGCGGGACGGGCGGTGACGGCGGGGCTGGTCATCAGGCCACCGGCGGTCTCGGCCTCCGCGCGGGCCCGGTCGTGCGCGTCCAGCCAGCGGCCCGCAGTGCGTCCCTCGGGGTCGGGAAGGACGGCCGTCTTACGGATCAGATCCGCCTCGGAGACCATTCCGAGCGGACTGCCCTGGTCGTCGACGACCGGGAGCGCGGTGATGTCGTTGCGGTGGAACAGCGCCACGATCTCCTTGAACGGCGTGTCCGGCCGGGCGGTGACGACCTCGTGGGTCATCACGTCGTGCACAGTGCGGTGCTGCATGATCCTCACTCCTCCGCGGATGTCCCCTGCCCCACACTCTCCGCCCGGGCCCGCGGCAGGCACAGGGCCGTTCGGTCCCACTGCAGGGGCCGCCCCGGCCCAAAGGGCGGCGGCGGCTTCGAGCTGCACTGCTCGGGTCCGTCGGGCAGCACTGCACCCGGCACGCGCACTGCCCCGTGGTGGTGCCGCGCGGGGCCGAGGACTGGACGCGCGAAAACCCCCTCGCGACCGGCTCAGCCGGTCCGGGAGCTCAGTCGCCGCCGCGTCTCCCGGACGGCCGTGGCCACCCGGTGGACCAGTTCCGGGAGTGCTGCCCGGACCGGTGGGCTGAGTCCGGGACCGAGGCCGAAGTCCGCGCCCTCCACCGCGTGGACCACGAGCGCGCGGGGCATCCGGTCGAGCGCGGCGGCGAGGGCGACGGTCTCGCCGAGGCCCAGGCCGTGGCTGCTGGCCGGGCCGGTCGCGCACCGGGCGGTCTGTTCGGCGTCCAGCGTGTGCAGCCGTCCCGGGTTTCCCGGGTGCGCGTGCACCGTCTCCACCACGATCACGCCGTCCTGGCCGTCCCAGAGGCCGAGCATCCGGCCTGGCTCGCCGTCGCTGACGGTGAGCAGCGTGTCTTCGGGTACTCGGCCGCCCAGTGCCTCGACGACGGCCGGCCCGGCCCCGTCGTCCCGGCGGAACGGGTTGCCCACGCCGATCACGACCACCCGGCCCGTCATGTCCGGTCCACCGTCAGGTCGAGGAAGTGGGTGGAGCAGGAGATGCACGGGTCGTGGTTGCGCACGGCCCGCTCGCACAGGGCGGTCAGCTCCTCGTCGCCGGGAGGATCGCCGGGCCCGTCCAGGCGGGACTGCACCAGCCGCCGCAGGTCCTCCTCGATCGCCCCCTGGTTCTGGGCGGTGGGCGGGATGATCCGGGCGAGGGTGAGGTTGCCGTCCGCGTCCATGGCGTAGCGGTGGTAGAGCAGACCGCGCGGCGCCTCGGTGGTCGCGAAGCCCTCGGCCGCGCGCGGCGGGACGTCGGTGTGCGGTCGGGGCGGTGGTTCGTAGTCCTCGATGATCCGCAGTGCCTCCTCCACCGCGTGCACCACCTCGACGGCGCGGACGATGATGCTGCGGAACGGGTTGCGGCACACCGCGCCGGTGGCCGGGTCGCCGAGTCCCGCCGCCCGTGCGGCCTCGGCGGCCGTCGGGTGCAGCCAGCGGCCGCTGACGGCGTACCGGGCCAGCGAGCCGGTGAGGTGGCGTCGACCGTCCAGGGTCGATCGCAGGGCGGTGGTGTACGGCACGTGTTCCTCGACCACGTGCTGTTCGAACTCTTCCGCGGGGAAGGAGCGTTGCACGGACGTCCGGTCCGGGTGGGTGCGGTCGGGCGGTGTGAGGGCGGTGGGTACGCCGGAGTCGATGGCATACCGGCCGGGATCCTGCACGGCCAGCAACGGGTGGTCAAACTCCACGTCGGGGAAGTCGAAGCCTGCGACCCAGCGCACGGCCTCCAGAGCGTCGTCGCGCACCCGGCGCAACTGATCGGCCAGCGGTGCGAGTTCGCTCCGCGTCGGCACCCGGTAGAAGCCGCCGAGCCGGACGTTGACCGGGTGGATGGCACGGCCGCCGAGCAGCTCCATGACGGCGTTTCCTGCCTGTTTGATCCGCAACCCCCGTTCCACGGGCTCGCGTTGCTCACGGGCGAGCTCGACGGCGCTTCGGTGGCCGTGGAAGTCGGGGGCGTGCAGCAGGTGGATGTGCAGGGACTGACTCTCGATCCACTCACCGTAGTAGAGCAGGCGCCGCAGCTCGGCGAGTTGGCCGTCGACGACCGCCCCGCAGGCGGCCTCGACGGCCTGGCAGGCGGTCATCTGGTAGGCGACGGGGCAGATGCCGCAGATCCTGGCGGTGATGTCGGGCGGCTCGGTGTGCCCCCGGCCGATCAGGAAGGCCTCGAAGAAGCGCGGCGGCTCGTAGATCCGCAGCCGGGTGTCGGTGACCTCGCCGTCGCTGATCGTCAGGTGCAGGGCGCCTTCGCCCTCCACCCGGGCGAGGGCGTCCAGGCGCAGGACCCTGGATCCCCGGTGGCTCATCGGGCTTCCTCCTCGGCGGCGGTGTCCTGGTCGGCGGGTTCGGGCAGGGCGGCGAACTCGGGGGAGGCCGCGTTGAAGGTGCGGAAGACCCGTGTGACGTCCCGGTCGTTCATGCCGTCGTGGTGGAGCAGGCGCACCATCGCCGGCATGTTCGGGCTGTTGGACGGGCCGAAGCAGCCGTAGCACCCGCGGTCGTAGGCCGGGCAGATGGCACCGCAGCCCGCGTGGGTGACCGGCCCGAGGCACGGGGTGCCGTGGGCGACGGTGACGCAGGTGGTACCGCGCGCCTTGCATTCGAAGCAGACGCTGTGTGCCGGGATGTTCGGCTTGCGCTCGGCCAGGTAGGCGGTGATCACCTCCAGCAGCTGGCGGCGGTCGATCGGGCAGCCCCGCAGCTCGAAGTCGACCGGCACGTGGGCCGAGATCGGGGTGGAAGTCGCCAGGGTGGCGATGTACTCCGGGTGGGCGTAGACGGCGGCGCGGAACTCCGCGACGTCCGCGAAGTTGCGCAGTGCCTGGACCCCGCCCGCGGTGGCGCAGGCCCCGATGGTGACCAGGCGGCGGGAGATCTGCCGGATGCGGCGGATCCGCCGGGCGTCCTCGGCCGTGGTGACGGATCCCTCGACCAGGGAGAGGTCGTACGGTCCGACCCCGGCGAGGGTGGCTGTTCCTCCTTCGCCCGAGCCCTCCGCGCCGGACATCTCCAGGAAGTGTGAGATCCGCACCCGCTCGGCCAGGCCGAGCAGTTCGTCCTCGCAGTCGAGCAGGGTCAGCTGGCAGCCGTCGCAGGATGCGAACTTCCAGACCGCGAGGCTGGGGAGCCCGTCGTCGCCCACGTCACAACTCCCTTACCGCGAGCAGGGACTGTGATCCGGCCCAGTCGACCACCGGTCCGTCCAGGCACAGCAGGAGCGGGCCGAGCTGGCAGTGACCGCAGTGGCCCGTGCCGCACTTCATGTTCCGTTCCAGCGACACCTGGATGCGATGCGCGGGCAGGCCGCGTGCGGTCAGTGCCTGCGCGGTGTGCCGGATCATCACTTCCGGCCCGCAGAGCAGTGCGCAGGTGTTCTCTTCCCGTAGTTCGACCCGGTCGAGCAGTCCGGTGACCACACCGACGGCGCCCTGCCAGCCGGGAGTGGGGCGATCGACCGTCACCTCGACCCGGGCCGAGGCCCGCCAGTGCCGCAGTTCGTCCCGGTAGAGGAGGTCCTCGGCGGCGCGGGCACCCACCAGAACACCGAGGCGGCCGTGCTCCCCTGGACGCTCCAGCACATGGTGCACCACCGGGCGCAGTGGGGCGAGCCCGATACCGCCCGCGATCACCAGCACGTCGGCCCCGGCCGCCGAGTCCAGGTCCCAGCCGGTGCCGTACGGTCCGCGCAGCCCCACGACGTCGCCCGGCCGCAGCCGGCAGAGCGCCCCGGAGACCGCTCCGACCGCGCGTACGGTGTGCACCAGAGCGCTGTCCGAGTCTCGGATCGCGCTGACCGAGATCGGCACCTCACCGACGCCGAAGGCGTACACCATCGCGAACTGCCCGGGCTGGAAGCGGGGCAACGCCGCTGCGACGGGCAGCAGTTCGAGCGAGACGGTGTCGGCGGTCTCCGGGCGGGCGGCGGCCACCCGGTACGGCAGGGGCGGTGTGACGGTACTCATGACGCGGCCGTGCGGGGTGCGTAGAGGTCGAGCAGGCGGATCCGGGTGGCCTGGAGTCGTTCGGCGATCACCTCGGCGCAGCGCAGCGTCAGCCGGTATCCGAGCTCCGGGTCCGCCGTGCACAGTGCCCGGACCTGGTCGGCGGGGAATTCCCAGGCGTCCACCGGTGCGAGTGCCTGCGCGCCCAGGTGCCAGCGGTACGGCGGGAAGAGCCAGGACCAGCCGAGGAGTTGACCCGGCCCGACGGTCTCCACCACTGGCGGCGGGCGGCCGGGGACGTACAGGTCGAGGGCGACCTCGCCGGAGCGGATCAGCCAGAAGCGGTCGGCCGCCCCGCCCTCGTCGAACAGCCGCTCCCCTCCGGGGAAGGAGCGGTCGCGGGCGATGGCGAGCAGCTGGTCCCGGTGCGTCTGTGGAAGGCCACCGAGCAGCGCGGGCAGGCCGGTCATGCGGGTGCCCCACCGTCGTCGGCCGGCCGGTTGGCCCAGTCGTGCAGGGCGGCCGCTTCCTCGGTGATGTCGATGGCGACCGGGCACCACACGATGCACCGGCCGCAGCCGACGCATCCCGACGAGCCGAACTGGTCGTACCAGGTGCCCAGTTTGTGGGTGAGCCACTGCCGGTACCGGCTGCGTGACGAGGCGCGCACGGTGCCCCCGTGCAGATGGGAGAAGTCCAGGTCGAAGCAGGAGTCCCAGAGCCGCCAGCGCTCGGCGTGGTCGCCGGTCAGGTCGGTGACGTCCTCGGTCGTGGTGCAGAAGCAGGTGGGGCAGACCATGGTGCAGTTGCCGCAGGTCAGGCAGCGTGATGCCACGTCGTCCCAGCGCGGGGCGTCGAGAGTGCCCGCCATCAGCCGGTGCAGGTCGGTCTCGGGCATGGTGCGGCCCATCCGGTCGGCGGCCGCCGCGACCTGTTCGCGGGCGGCCTCCCGGGTGGCGTCGTCGGCGCTCCGGCCGGGGAGTTCGGCGAGGACCTCGGCGCCCTCCGGGCTGCCGCTGCGGATCCAGAACCGGTGGCCGCTCCCGTCGGCCAGCTCGGTCAGCACCAGGTCGTATCCGGGACCGGCGGACGGCCCGGTACCCATCGACACGCAGAAGCAGGTGGCTCCGGGTTCGGTGCACTCCACCGACACCAGGAACGCCCCCGAGCGCCGCCCCTGGTAGACGGGGTCGGTGTGCGGGCCTGTGGTGAGCACCCGGTCCTGGATGGCGATGGCACGCAGGTCGCACGGGCGGACACCGAGGAAGGCGTAGCGGGGCGGTGGGGTGTCGTCCGCCTCGAAGGTCGGCTGTCCGCCGGAGCGTTCGGCACGCCACTGCCGCACCCGGGCCGGGTGCAGGAACGTCTTCCACGACTGCGGGCCGGCCGCGTTGGCGAAGGCCGCTCCGTCCGTCCGTTCCCGCAGCCGGTACTTCCCGGCTTCCAGTTCCACGCCCCAGCCGTGGGGCAGGCTCTCGGCGGACTCCAGCTCGTCCAGGACGATGGCGCCGCCGCGCACGGTCGGACCGATCACCGTGAAGCCGCGTGCCCGCAGGACACCGACCAGGGCGGCCAGGCCCTCCCTGTCGATCACGGCTTCGTCAGCCGGGGGAACCGTCGGGACGCTCACGACGGCGACCGCCCGTCACGGATGCCCGGGCCTGTGCCTGCCGGCACCGGGCCCCCGCCGACCGGGTCGGATTCGAGCCACTTCATTCCGGCGTACCTCCTCGTACCACTGCCGCGCACCGCTGCGGCCGTGCCCGGCCGCCTTCGGCCCATCTCTTGCACAGAACCGCCCGGATGAGCAGGATTTCGGCCCCGACACAGCGTCGATGGGGCCATCCGGGCAACACGCCGGAAGCCGCCCTCCGAGGACCGTCCGGGGTCCGGCGCCCGCAACGGACGTCGTCGGCCGGACCGTTGACCGACGGTGGGCACGGCCTGCTCACCTCCGGACCGGCGTCGGGCGGCCCGTCCGCACCTGGACCTGGTGCAGAGCGTGCACCAGCGGCTCGCGGCCGGTCAGCAGGCGGGTCCGCTCCTGGTCGTGGTGGTCGACGGCGACGATCAGGCCGAATCCGCTCCGCTCCCCCGCCTCCAGGACGGCGGGCGTGTCCGCGAACAGCGCCGCGCGGTCGGGCGGGGAGTGCAGCAGCCGTAGCGCGAGCTGGAGCAGTGCCGGGCTGGGCGGTCCGGCGAGCCCGTAGTGCTCGGTGTCCTGTGCGTCCACACAGAGCTCGACCGACTGGTCGAGCCCGGCCCGGTGCAGTATCCGGCGGCAGTGCCTGCTGCTGGAGGACGCTGCCGCAGTGATGCCCGCGGTCTGCAGGTCGAGCAGGAACCGGTGGACGCCCGCCCGGGCCACCAGGTCGGCGGCGTCCAGGAGTTCGGCGAAGCGCTGGTCCTCGTGGCGGGCCAGGATCCGGTGCAGGTCCGCCTCGGCCGGGCCGAGGTGGTCGGCCGCGAGGTCGACCCGGCGGGCAGGCGGTCGGAGCAGCACCGCCGCGATGTCCTCGTCCAGGAGGCCGGCCAGGTGTGCGGGCAGGTCCGCCGAGCCGTCCAGTGGGGATTGCACCTCGCCGGTGACGCGGGCGTACTGGGCGGTGAAGGCGTGCAGGGTGTCCTGCCAGGCGGCGGCGCGCAGTGGCAGGCAGTCGGTGAGCACACCGTCGGCGTCGAGCACCACGGCGTCGATGCGGCCTGCGTCGAGGAGCGCCACCGCCTCGGAGCCGATCACGGGTCGGCCCGCCCTTCGATGTCGTCGACGTCCCAACGGAGTCGGTCGGTGAGGCCGGCGAGTCCCTCGATGCGGGCGAGTTGGAGGCAGAGTGCGGCGGCGTCGCTCCGGGTGCGGGTGCGGCCGGTCACGGTCAGCCGGGCGCGTTCGCAGCTGATGTGCAGTGAGCTCGGGACGATTCCCGTGCCCGGTGTGAGGGCGGTGGTCAGTGCCTCGGTGCTCATCTTCTCGTCGTCGCGTCGGAGTGCGTCCAGGAGGTCGTGCGGCGAGACGATGCCGGTCAGCCGGCCCTCGCCGTCGACCACCGGCAGGTGGTGCAGCGAGTTCCGGTGTGCGGTGGCCACCGCCTCCGCGACGGTCTGGTCCTCCGTCACGGTGACGGCCGGAGCGGTCATCAGGTCACGGGCGAGGATCTCGGCCGCGTCCTGTCCCGCGTAGCCGGCCAGCAGGTCGGAGGCGGCGACGACACCCGCGACGGCACCGTCCGGTGCGACGACGGGCAGGACGCCGCGCCGGGAGGCGGTGATGGCCGCGACCATGGTGGCGAAGTCGGTGTCGGGCGTGACGGCGACGGCGGGGCGGCTCATGCAGGTACGGATGCGGGAGCGGCCGGGGACACGTGCCTGGCCCGGGTCGGCGAAGCTCGCGGTGGGGGTGCCGTCGAGGACGCTGTGGTTCATGGTTCTCGCACCTCCTCGGCGGCCGCCGGGCGGCGCAGCCGTCGCAGGTAGGGGTCGAAGGACCCTCGGGGCTCCAGACGCACCCGGGCGTCCACGCAGAGCACTCCGTCGGGCCGGGCGATCAGCGGGTTGAGGTCGAGCTCGGCGAGCTGTGGAAGGTCGGTGGCCAGGTGGGAGATCCTGGCGAGCACGTCCTGGACTGCCGCCACGTCCACCGCCGCCGCGCCCTGGTGCCCCAACAGCACCGGGGAGCCGCGCAGTTCGGCGACCATGGTGGCCAGGTCCCGTTCGGTCAGCGGGGCGAGCCGGGCGGTGCGGTCGTCCAGTACGTCGGTGGCAGTACCGCCGAGGCCCAGGACGGCGAGCGGGCCGAAGACCCGGTCCTGGACGACTCCGGCGAGCAGCTCCAGTCCGGGTGCGGCCATCGGCTGGACCACCACGCCGGTGAGCTGCCTGCCGAAGCGTTCGGTGAACTCACGGAAGGTCTCGCGGACTTGGCCGTCCGTGGCCAGGCCGGTGCGCACCGCTCCGAGCGTGCTCTTGTGGACCTGGCCCGGCCAGTACGCCTTGAGCACGACCTCACCCCGGTGCCCCAGCTGTCGCAGCGACTGGGCAGCGACGACGGCTCCGTGTTCGTCCGGCACCCAGATCGAGATGGTCAGCGGCAGGCCGTAGCAGTCGAAGAGCTCGACGGTGAGGGCCGGGTCGAGCCAGCCGCCGTCCGGGTTGGCGGCGAGGAACGCCTCGACCAGGTGTCGGGCCGACCGCGGGTCGCAGCCGGGCGGGGGCGCGGCCTCGGGACTGGGAGGTTCGGTCAGCCAGTGGGCCCGGTCGCGGGCGTGGGCGAGCGCCCGCGCGGCGGCCTGCGGGTCGGAGTACGAAGGGATGCGTCCGCCGTCGGAGCAGGTCAGGTAGCGGACGGGCACCTCCTGGCCGAGCAGGACGGCGGCGACCGGGACGCGGCGGCGGGCCGGGCCGTCGAGCAGGGCACGGACCGGATCATCGTGCGGCCCGGTGGCCAGCGCGGTGGGGACCAGGCAGACCAGCAGGGCGTCCACGGCCCGGCTGCGCGCCAGCGTGTCCAGGCAGGCGGCCAGCTCGACGGGGCGCACGGCCGCGGTGGTGTCCACCGGATTGGCCGTGGCGGAGCCGTCAGGCAGCAGGTCGCGCAGCTCCGCGGTGATGTCGGGGGGCAGTTCGAGCTGGGTCAGCCCGGCATCGGCGCAGGCGTCGGCGGCCAGGATGCCGACGCCGCCCGCGTTGGACACCACGGCCACCGCACACCGCGTCGAGGGCAGCGGCTGGCTGTGCAGCAGGGCTGCGGTGTCGACGAGTTCGGAGAGGCTGCGGGTCGCGGTGATCCCCGCCTGGCGGAACAGGGCCTCGCGGGCGACGGTCGGGGTGGCGGCTGCGGCGGTGTGCGAGGCGGCGCCCCGGCGGCCGGCGGGTGAGCGGCCGGCGTCGACGGTGAGGATCGGGAACCTGCGGGTGACCCGGCGGGCTGTGCGGGAGAAGGCGCGCGGGTTGCCGAAGGACTCCAGGTGCAGCAGGGCGAGGTCGGTGCTGCCGTCGCTCTCCCACCACTGCAGCAGGTCGTTGCCGCTGACGTCGTACTTGTCGCCGAGCGAGACGAAGCTGGAGACGCCGATGCCCAGCCAGGTCAGGCGTTCCAGCAGTGCTATGCCGACACCGCCCGACTGCACCGCCACTCCCGCGCTGCCCGGCAGCGGCCACACCGCGCCGAACTCGGCGTCCAGCCGGATCGCCGGGTCGGTCTGGGCGATGCCCAGACTGTTCGGGCCGACCAGCCGCATCGAGTGGCGACGGCAGGCGTGCATCAACTGCCCTGCGGTGTGGGCGTCGAGGCCGGAGGTGAGGACGACCAGTGCCCGCACCCCGGCCTGGCCGCACTCTTCGGCCGCCCCCGCCACCGCGATCGGCGGCACCGCCAGGACGGCGAGGTCCGGGATGCCGGGCAGGGTGCCGAGCGACGCATGGGCGGGCTCACCCGCGACCTCGGCGGCGTACGGGTTGACCGCCCACAGCTGCCCGGCGAAACCGGCCTGCCGGATCTTCAGCAGGACGGACTGCCCGACCGATCCCGGCCGCCGCGAGGCGCCCACCACCGCGACGGAGGCCGGGCGCAACAGGGCGGCCAGACTGGCGATGTCGGCCCTGCGGCCCCGTTCGTCCACGGCCTCGCGGTAGTGCTCGTCCGTCTCGTCGAGCGGGACCCTGACCCGGACCTCGCCCTGTTCGAGATGGCGGTGGACCGGGAGGCCCAGGTCGGTGAAGACCCGGTGCACGGCCAGGTTGCCCGCCAGGGTGTCGGCCTCGAGGGCGCGGATGCCGTTCTGCCGTGCCGCGTGGACCAGGTGTTCCAGCAGCAGGGTGGCGACGCCCCGGCGGTGCCAGTCGTCGGCGACCACCACGGCCAGCTCGGCCGTGTCCGGGCGCCCTTGGACGCTCTCGCAGTCGGCCTCCCCGACGAGTTCCCCGCCCGCCCAGGCACCCAGGGCGAGAAGCTCCGGCCTCGGCGCGGCACAGAGCCGGTCGGCCGCCAGCTGCGGGGCCTCCCGGCTGGCGCCGAAGAAGCGCATCCTGCGGCTCTCGTCCGACATCCGCTCGGCGTGCAGGTCCAGTACGGCCGCCCGGTCCGCCGGGCCGATCGGCCGGATCGTGACCGTGGTCCCGTCCGCGAGCAGCGCCTCGACGGTGTGCGGCAGGTGTTGGGCGGTGGACATGGCGGCTCCTCTGTCCGTGGCGGCCCTCGCTCTGTGCACCTCCAGCCTCCGCTCACACCACGCGCGCCGCACAGGGCCGACCGGCCCCCGGGTCACCCCGGCCGTACCCGGCGGTGGGGCCGCGCGGCCTCGCGTCACGGCCCGAACGGCCCTCCCCGGCGGCCGCCCCGGCCGCCGACGCCGGAGGTGAGCCCGCGCGCCGCCGGCTCCGGACCGAGGAGTCGCCGCCGACCGGCGACCACCGAGCGGAGCGACCGCGTGCTGCGCACACTGGAAGCAGCCGAGCGGAGGAGGCCAGGTGGACGCGGACGCCCGGGCCCAGTCCCCGACGACCCCGGCACACGGGTCCCCGCGTCCGGCCCCGGAGCCGGCGATGCCCGACCCGTGGACCCTGCGGTACGAGGGATTCGACCCCGCCCAGGAGGGCGTCCGCGAAGTCCTGTGCGCCGTCGGGAACGGCTATCTGGTCACCCGGGGCGCCGCGCCCGAGTCCCGGGCGGACGGCGTCCACTACCCCGGCACCTACCTGGCCGGGTGCTACGACCGCGTCACCTCCAGCGTCGCGGGCCGCATCGTCGACAACGAGGACCTGGTCAACTGCCCCAACTGGCTGCCGCTGACCTTCCGCCGCCAGGGCGGCGACTGGTTCGACGGCCCGCCCGCGCACCAGCGCCTGGAACTGGATCTGCGGCGAGGCGTGCTCACCCGGTACGCCCTGGTGGCGGACCCGCAGGGCCGCCGCACCCGGCTGGTGCAGCGCAGGATCGCCAGCCAGGCGCAGCCCCACCTGGTCGCGCTGGAGACCACCCTGGTGCCGGAGAACTGGTCCGGCCCGCTGGAGGTCCGCTCCGCCATCGACGGCGCGGTGGCCAACACCGGCGTCACGCGTTACGCCGGTCTGGCCGACCGCCACCTCCTCCCGGCCGGGCAGGGCGCGGACCCCGGCGGCCTGCTCTGGTTGGAGGCCGCCGCCAACGGATCCCCGCTGCGCATCGCGCTCGCTGCCCGCACCCGGGCGCGCCACGGGGGCACACCGCTGCCCCTCCTCCACACCGAACGGCTCCTGGACGGCTGGGCGGCCCAGCTCCTCACCCTGGACGCCGCCGAGGGCCGGCCGGTCACCGTGGAGAAGACCGTCGCGGTGTACACCTCCCGCGACCCGGCGACCGCCTCTCCGCTGCAGGCCGCCCGGCTGCTCGCGGCGCAGGCCCCCGACTTCGACCGGCTACTGGACGAACACGCCCTGCGCTGGGCCGAGTTGTGGCGCCGCTGCCACATCGACGCCGACTTCGACGGCATCGGCGCGGTCCACCTGAACCTGTTCCACCTGCTCCAGACGTACTCCGAGCACTCCGTGGACCTCGACGTCGGAATCCCCGCCCGGGGCCTGCACGGCGAGGCCTACCGCGGTCACGTCTTCTGGGACGAGCTCTTCGTCCTCCGGCTGCTCAACCTCCGCTTCCCCGAACTCACCCGGGCCGTCCTGCGGTACCGCCACCGCCGCCTGGACGCCGCCCGCCAGGCCGCCCGCCAGGCGGGCCTGCGCGGGGCCATGTATCCCTGGCAGAGCGCCAGCGACGGCCGCGAGGAGTCCCAACTGCTGCACCTGAACCCGCTCTCCGGCCACTGGCTGCCCGACCACAGCCGTCTCCAGCGGCACGTCGGATCGGCCGTCGCGTACAACGTCTGGCAGTACTACCAGGCCACCGGCGACCTCGACTTCCTCGCCGGCGCCGGCGCCGAGATGCTGCTGGAGATCGCCCGGTTCTGGTCCTCCGCGGCGACCTACCAGCCCGCGCGCGAGCGGTACTCGATCCGCGGCGTGCTCGGCCCCGACGAGTACCACGACGCCTATCCGTGGGCACGCTCCCCCGGACTGGACGACAACGCCTACACCAACGTCCTGGCCTCCTGGGTGCTCTCCCGCGCCCTCGACGCGGTGGACGTCCTCCCGGAGTACCGGCGGACCGAACTGCTGGAGCGCCTGGCTCTCGACCAGGGCGAGCTGGGCCGCTGGCAGGAGGTCAGCCGCCGCCTGCACATCCCCTTCCACGACGGCGTGCCGAGCCAGTTCGACGGCTACGAGCGGCTGGCGGAACTCGACTGGGACTCCTACCGCCGCCGGTACCCGGACCTGCGGCGGCTGGACCGGATCCTGGAGGCCGAGGGCGACACCGTCAATCGCTACAAGGCGTCCAAACAGGCCGACGTCCTGATGCTCTGGTACCTCTTCTCCGCCCGCGAGGTCCGCGACCTGCTGCGCCGGCTCGGCTACCCGGCCGGGCACGAGCTGCTGCGCCGCACAACCGGCTACTACCTGCGCCGCACCGTCCACGGCTCGACCCTCAGCTCGGTGGTGCACGCCTGGGTGCTGACCCGCTCCGACCGCCGGGCCTCCTGGCGCCACTTCCGCGACGCGCTGACCGCCGACCTGCGGGACGTCCAGGGAGGAACCACCGCCGAAGGAATCCACCTCGGCGCCATGGCAGGAGCCGTCGACCTGCTCCAACGCTGCTACACCGGCTTGGAGATCCGCGAGGACGCCCTCTGGCTCGACCCCCACCTGCCATCCGCGCTGGGCCACTTGGAGCTGGACCTGCGCTACCGGGGCCACTGGGGCGTGGGACTCTCACTCGACCACCGGCAGATCACGGTCGGCCTGCACGAGAGCCGCCAGGAGCCGGTCCAGGTCCGCTTCCGGGGCTCACCGGTCACCATCAGGCCCGGCGAGAGCCACCGCTTCACCCTGTGACTCCCCCGGCTGCTGCGCTCCAGGGCAGGCAGGCATCATCCGCCCGGCCCCAACGCCGCCGGGGACGCCGGGCGGCGGACATCCTCACCCGTGGCGGACATCCTCACCCGTTCAGGCGCCGCCCCCGGGGCGACCGTGCATCCGGCCGGACCACAGCGGCTCCACCTGCTCCCACTCCGTCCCCCAGCCGTTCTGCGCCCGGCGGTCGAGCATGTGACGGCGGTACGTGTACAGGGCTTCCACGCTTAGCGACAGTCCGGCCAGCGCCATCAGACCGATGGAGGCGGCGTCCGCGGCAATCTCGTCGTCCGAGCGGACCGGCGCCGCGAGCCGCCCCTGGTCGTTCACCCAGACCGGCACGGTCGCACCGACCCTGACGTCACCCGGGGCATCGACCGGCCCGCGCTGCGGTTCGGACGGCGGACGGACCCAGGTGGCCTCGGCCGTCGTCCCTGCACCGTCCGACAGCGCCGGGCCCACGATGGTCGCGGTGACCAGGTGACGGTGGCGAGCCGTCTGCAGTGCGGCACCCCGCTCGCTGTGCACCACCAGCAGAGACACCGCCGAGGCCAGGGCGAGCGCACCGGCGAAGGCGAACACCAGGGCCAGAACGAGTCGACTGCGTGCCCGGTCGAGACACCGGCACAGCGGGTTGGAGTCCCTGCCCACGGCCCGGCGCACGTGCCGCCACAGCGTCATGCGGGTGGCCGAGCGCCTGCGGGTCGTGGATGCGGCGGACATGGTGCGCCTCCCCGGTGCGGAGGTCCGGCCACCGACCACCGCTCCCGAGCGGGGCCGACGGGCTCATGCGACCCAGTCTTGCCGGTGGGGTGCACCGTCAGTAGGGCCACAAGGACCCGCCACCGCGCCGACCGACCCGGCCCACCGGTCCGCCCCGGGGCCGATGGCCCCGTCCCGAGGGACTCCCGGCCCCTGGCGGGCGGCGCCGCGGCGCGGTGCCATGGGAGACAGGGGCGTACCGCGGGCGCCGGTGGCCCACGGGTCCACCGCCCGAGCCCGGCGTTGCCCCGAAGACGTGAGGAGCACAGCATGAAAGCCGCTGTCGGAGACCGGATCATCGTCGAGGGCACCCGCCCGGGCACCGCACGCCGCGACGGCGAGGTCGTGGCACTTCGCCACGCCGACGGCAGCCCGCCCTACGACGTGCGCTGGTCGGATACCGGACGGGTGTCCGAGTTCTTCCCCGGACCGGACGCCAGGGTCCACCACTACCCGGAACCGAGCCCCGAGGAAGAGACCACCGTGAAGCCCGGAGTCCTGCACCTCTTCGCGGACTGACCGCACGGCGACCAGGCGAGCCCGGTGGGCCCCGTCACTCGCAGCACGCAGGCCACCGTCCCCGACCGGGGCGGGGGCGGTGGACCAGGCCGCCCGGAAACCGGCCGAGTGCGGTCCGAACGAGGTGAGCGTTGCACGCCGGGTACCGCTGTGGGCCCGGGTGGCCGCCCAGCAGACACCAGCCCCGCCTTTGGAGGACATCGTGGACAAGCCGATCGTCGTGGGGTTCGACGGGTCTTCGGAGAGCGTGGCCGCCGCCGACTGGGCGGCCCGGGAGTCGCTGCGGCGCGGGCTGCCGCTGGAACTGCTCCAGGCCTGGCCCTGGCAGCACGGCCAGCCGCTGGGCAGCGATGACGCGAAGCGGTGGGGCAAGGAGCAACTGGCCCGGAAGGAGGTCGAACTCCGCGCCCTGCTCTCCGGCATCGAGGTGACCGTGGCTCACATCCCCGGTGCCGTACCGGCCGACGTGCTGGAAGCGGCCGGGAAGAACGCCACGATGCTCGTGCTCGGCTCACGCGGCCTCGGAGCGCTCCGGGGCTTCCTGGTGGGATCGGTGAGCCAGGAGGTCCTGACACGGGCGACCTGCCCGGTGGTACTCGTACGGGCGGGCACCACCACGGCGGACGAGCACCCTGCGTCACCCCGGGCGGAGCCCGCCGCCGACGTCGGCTATCGCGAGGTCGCACTCGGCCTCGACACCCGGCACCCGTGCGAGGAGGCACTGGCCTTCGCCTTCGAGGCCGCCTCGGTCCGCTCGGCGCCGCTGCGCGTGGTCCATGCCTGGGGCCCTCCCAGTGGCACCGAGTACCTGGCCTTCGGATCCATCGGCGGTCTGGAGAGGGACCTGATGGTGGTCGAGCAGGACGCGGTCACCAGGCTGCTGAAACCGTGGCGCGAGAGGTATCCGGAAGCGGAGGTCGTGACGAAGGTGGTGATGGGCAACGCCGCGAACACCCTGCTGGAGGAGACGCCGCAGGCCGGGCTGCTGGTGATCGGACGCCGCACCCGGCGCGCACCGATCGGACCACGCCTCGGCCCGGTCGCACATGCCGTGATCCACCACGCACGCTGCCCGGTCGCGATCGTTCCGTGCGGCTGACCGCTGGACCGTCGCCGGGTGGCGGTGGGGCCGCACCTACGGGCCTACGGCTCTCCCACCGACCCGGTTGCCGCTGTCGGCCGGTCCCTGGTGAAGACGTCCTGGCCCACCGTGGTCGCCTCCCACACGTCGGGCGCCTGCGAGGGCCTGGTCAGGAGCCAGGTGGCGAAGATCCGTTCCCGGTCCTCGAAGTACTGGCCGCTCCAGCTGGTCACGGAGTCCGGGGCGCTCTGCTGGTTGTGCCACGCCACCGTCCAGCCGACCGCCGCTCCGTGACCGGACTGCCCGGACGCGTGACAGCGCCCGGTGAGCTCGTACTGCCCGGCCACGTGCCCGGCGCCCGAGGTGTAGGTCCCGCTGATGCCACCGGACGGGTCAGCCGTGAGGTGCATGTGTGATCCGAACTCGTTGTACCAGTCTCCGGCGATACTCATCGGTCGCCTCCCTCGGCAGGATCCAGCTTCCAGTTCCATGGTCGGCCTCCCCCTGGGGCTTCGCACTGCGCGGCCCCGGGCTGCTGTCCGGTCGCCGGCACGAACGTCCGCCCTGGTTCGCCACCGCGGGACGAGGTCACCGCGGCCCATGGGCGGGCGAGGGCCGCCCGGACGGCGCGCTCCGAGGAGCCGGAAGGCCGCGTGCTACCGACGATGACAGTGACGACCCGTACGGGAGCCTCTGCCCACGTCCTCTTCCGACCGCCGGAGCCCGCATCCGGAGAGCCGTGGCGTCCGCCGGGCCGGCTGGTTGCGGGCCCCGGTGCTCGGCGCCGACGACGGCCTCGTCTCCGTCGCGAGCCTCGTGGTGGGCCACCGCTCAGGGTGTCACTGTGCCGGGATCGTGCGCACCGGGTGCTTGCTCAGGATGGAGACCCGGTTGAAGGCGTTGATGGCGATGGCCACCCAGATCACCGCGGAGATCTGTCCGTCCGTCAGGACCTCGCGGGCGTCACGGTAGGCGTCCTCCTGCAGGGCGGCGTCCGCCGGGTCGGTGGTCGCCTCGGCCAGGGCGAGGGCGGCGCGTTCCTGGCGGGTGAACAGTTCGGTGTCGCGCCACGCCGGGAGGGTGCCCAGGCGCTGCGCGGTGTCGCCCGCCTGCAGGGCAGCCCTGGTGTGCACGTTGAGGCAGTAGGCGCAGCCGTTGATCTGGGAGACGCGCAGGTTGACCAGTTCCACCAGCCTGCGGTCCAGCCCGGCGCCCATCGCGCCCGCTCGGGCGGATTCGGCCGCCGCGCGCATCGCGCGGAACGTCTCGGGGCTCTGCTTGTCGATGAACACCCGCCGGTTCACCGGGGTCACGGCCACATCCGTCACCGTCGCGTCACTCACAAGAACTCCTCTGGCAGATCACTGTCGGGCGGCACTGCGCCATGACATGGTAGTTGAACATAGAACATTCTTGAAGAGCCGACGAGGGGACCCACCGTGACCACCACCGAGACCGATCCCGTCGAGCCGCGCGGCGAAGCCACGGACCGGAAGGCCGGCCCCCGGGTGCAGGTGCTGCCCGCGCGGGACGTGCCGTTGGGCGGGCCGCGGGCGATGACGGTACGGCGCACGCTGCCGCAGCGGACCCGGACGCTGATCGGCGCCTGGTGCTTCGTGGACCACTACGGTCCCGACGACGTCGCCGGGACCGGCGGGATGGACGTCGCCCCGCATCCCCACACCGGGCTGCAGACGGTGAGCTGGCTGTTCAGCGGCGAGATCGAGCACCGGGACAGTCTCGGCGTCCACGCCCTCGTCCGGCCGGGCGAGTTGAACCTCATGACGGGCGGGCACGGCATCTGCCACTCGGAGGTCTCGACCCCGGCGACCACGATCCTGCACGGCGTCCAGCTGTGGGTGGCGCTGCCGGAACGGCATCGGCACGCCGAGCGCGACTTCCGGCACCACGTACCGCACCCCGTCCCGGTGGACGGCGGCGAAGCGCGGGTCTTCCTCGGCTCCCTCGCGGGCGACACGTCCCCCGTCCCCACCTTCACCCCCCTGCTCGGCGCCGAACTCACGCTCCGACCGCACGCGACCACTACCCTCGCGGTCGACCCCGCCTTCGAGCACGGCCTGCTCGTCGACCGCGGGGACATCCGGATGGCGGACACGCCGCTGCGCCCGGCCGAACTCGGCTACCTCGGTCCCGGAGCCACCACGCTGACCCTCACCAACACCGGCGACGAGACGGCCCGGGCGATCCTGCTCGGCGGCCCGCCCTTCGAGGAGCGGATCGTCATGTGGTGGAACTTCATCGGGCGGTCCCACGAAGACATTTCCCGAGCCCGCGAGGACTGGATGAGCTCCGTGAACTCCGACCGATTCGGCGCCGTCCAGGGCTACCCGGGCGAGCGCCTGCCCGCCCCCGAGCTCCCCGGGATCCCGCTCAAGCCTCGCGGACGAGTACGCTGACCTGGCTGTTCCTCGGCATGGACCAGCCGGATAGACCGGCGGTCCACACCACCCTCACGACGACGGCACGACCTTGATCCGGCCCGTGCGGGCATCATCCTGCGTGGGCCGGCGCCTCACAGACTCTGAGCACCTGTGCCCATGCTCGGTCGGACCAATGCTGACTCAATGCTGACCTGCCGACGGCTCGCCAGTCACGCTCGTTGTCTAGACGCATTGACCACGAGCGTTGTCAACAGGGGCGGCGGAGACGTGATCAAGGTTGGCGGGGCGCTACGGGAAAGGGGAAGCCGGCCGGAGCCGTGTGGTCGCCCACTGTCTCATCTCGTGGAGGCTGCTCCATCGCACGATCCCTCCTCGTGAGGTTCAACCTGAACGAGGGCGCTTGACGCGCGATCAGGCACGCGGAGCGCCACCGTCCGCCGCCAGGCGCGTGAGCCACTCACGCAGCAGGCGCTGCTCCGCGTCGCTCAGGACATCGGAGTCGTCGGGGAGGGCGGCGCGCAGCGCGCGGGCCGCCGCGGCGGGACCGGACTCGGCGGCGGGAATCGCGGGCTCGGCGCGGGTGACGGCCGCGACCATGGACTCACGCAGGACGGTCAGCAGCGCCGGGTTGCGGCGGTCCGCGGGCGTGGAGTGCCAGGTGGTGACTGCGCCCTGGCCGGTTGCCTGGATGATCTGGGCGGCCAGTTCCTCGTCGACCCGCAGCCATCCCCCGGCCGCCAGCCGGCGCACCCGCCCGTGGAGGATCTCCAGGCCTGAGCGGTGTGCTGCGTCCGGTCCCGGGCCGGTGGCCCGGTTCATCACCGCGAACAGCTCGGGGCGGGAGACCCCGAACTCGACCACCGCGTCCCAGCCGCGGCGCAGCTCCTCCACCGGGTCCTGTGGGGCGGGGTCGAGCTGCGCGCGTTTTCTCTCCAGGAACTGCGCGTAGCCGTGCTCGGCGACGGCCTCGAGGAGCCCCTCCTTGTCGCCGAAGAGGCGGTAGATCGCGGGCGGCTGCGTTCCGGCCGCGGCGGCGACCGCGCGGGTGCTCACCGCGTCAGGGCCGCCGTTCTCCAGCAGCTCGACGGCTGCCTCGACGATGCGGCGCCGAGGGTTGTCGGTTGAGTCGCGTGTAGCCATGAACCGATGATACCGGAGATGCGTTTCCATCGGAATTTTCAGTGTTACTGTTTGAGTGATTCCACCGGAAGCAGTGTCGGGAGAACCCAATGATCATCGTTACCGGAGCCACCGGAAAGCTCGGCCGCCGCACCGTCGAGCGCCTCCTGGAGCGCGTCCCCGCCGACCGCGTCGGCGTCAGCGTCCGCGACCCCCGCAAGGCCCAGGACCTCGCCGACCGCGGCGTCCGTGTCCGGCAGGGCAGTTTCGACGACCCCGACACGCTCGTGAACGCCTTCGAAGGAGCCGAGCAGCTGCTCCTCGTCTCCCTCGACCGCACGGGTGAGGAGTGCGTCAGCGGCCACCGCGCCGCCATCGACGCCGCCGTGCAGGCCGGCGTCGGCCGCATCCTCTACACCAGCCAGATGGGCGCCGCCCACGACGCCCGCTTCCAGGCATGCCGCGACCACGCCCAGACCGAGGACCTGCTGCGCGCCACCGGCCTGCCCTGGACCGCGCTGCGCAACGGCTTCTACGCCTCCAGCGCCCTGCAGTTCCTGGAGTCCGCCCGCCACACCGGCGACATCGCCCTCCCCGCCGACGGCCCCGTCGCCTGGACCGGCCACGACGACCTCGCCGAGGCCACCGCGGTGATCCTCGCCGAGGAGGCCCGCTTCGAGGGGCCCACCCCGCCGCTCACCGGCCCGGCGGCGCTCGACTTCGACACCGTCGCCGAGATCGCCTCGCAGACCACCGGACGGCCCTTCACCCGCACCGTCGTCCCCGACGACGCCTTCCGCGAGCAGGTCCTGGCGCACGGCGCCCCGGCCCCGATCGCCGACCTGATGCTGAGCATCTTCGCCGCGGCGCGGAATGGCGAGTTCACCGCTGTCGACTCGACGCTGGCCGAGCTGATCGGGCGAGAGCCCGCCGCCTTCCGCACCCAGCTGGAGCGTGCCTGGGCCGAATAGATCCCGTGGGACGCGCAGACGGCCCCGGCCTGACTCGCCGCCCACGAAGGCTCGTTCTTCGTCGCCCGAGGCAGTCGATCACCAAATCGGCGGCCTCGGGCACAGAACCCAGGCTCCGCATCGGATTCCGCACCATCCCAGAGGTTTCCCGTGCCCCACCCCCATGCCCGGCTGACCATCCACAGCAGACGGCTCCTCGTCGAACGGGTCCGCGCCGGCAGGCCCATCGCCCACGTCGCCGAAGAAATGGGCATCTCCCGCACCACAGCCCACAGATAGGTCCGGCGCTGGCGAGCCGAAGGCGATCCGGGGTTGTATGACCGTTCCAGTCGAGCCCTGACGACACCGCACCGAACCCCTACCGATGTCGAGAATCGCATCTGCGAGCTACAGCGTGACCGCAAGCTCGGCTTTGCACGGCTCGCCCCGATCCTGGATACCCAGCTCGACGGTCCACCGCGTCGTGACCCGCCACGGCCTGATCCTGCACGCCGAGGTTCTCGATACCGAGTTCCGGCAGGTAGAGGTAACCGAGTGGGCCGAGGCGGTAGTTGGCGGTGACGACGATGATCTCGCCGGCGGCAGCCAGGTTGCGGCCGTCGTACCAGTCCCAGCCGCCGGATCCGCTGGTGAACCCGCCGCCGTGGAACCACACCAGGACCGGCAGGGCGCGCGGAGCCGATCCGTCGGCCGGCAGGCGCGGGGTCCACACGTTGAGGGTGAGGGAGCCGTCCTCGTTCCAGTCGGGCGTACGGGGTCCCATGACCGCTTCGAGGCGGGAGGGGCTCTGCGGGACGGATGGGCCGGGGCGGCTGGCGTCGCGCAGGCCCGGCCACTTCGGGTACCGCGCGGGGGCGGCGAAGCGCCGGTCTCCCACCGGCGAAGCCGCTCGTCCACCCTGCCGAGGAAATGGGTCGGCCGCACCGAGCCGGTGGACCTGTTCTCCTCGAAGGACTTGACGACCTCGCGGTTCAAGCCGCGCTCGGAGGCACGGGCGTAGACCTGGCGAGAGTCGAAGTCGGCGGTGTTCCACAAGGCCTTGCCCTCGGCGAGGAGGCTGTCTCACAGGCCGACCGTCCACGGTGGCGGTCACCCGGTCGAAGCCGCCCACGACCCACCTCTCCCGCCCGAAACTGCTGCGGCTGAGTGACAAGGGGTACGACTCCCCGAGGATGTTCACGATGTGACGAGTCGACTCCTCTTAGCTGGGTTTCGGATGTGTCACCAGCAGGCGGTCGCCTGCGTCCGCCACCCATGGAGGTCATCGGATGAGTCTTCGTCCTTGGGTTGCAGCGTCGCTGGCGGGTGCGGCTATCGCCCTTGCTTCTCCGTCGGCAGGCATTGCTGCGCAGGCGTCTGCACGGACTCCCGACTCCTCGTGGTTCGAGGAAGGGGGCGGGGAAGGAGGCGGGGAAGGGGGCAGGGAAGGGGGCGGGGAAGGGGGCGGGGGCCACCATCACCACAATCCCTGGCGTGATTGCTACAGTCCCCGCCGTGTCGTGCTCATCGAGAAGAGCCTCAGGGTGTTTCTACGTAACGGCCGGCGTGGGCCAGAGGCTCTCGTCCTCCGGGAGGACCAGCCGTCCTCGTCCTCGTCGCCGACGGCACCATGGAAGAGCTTTACCGTTTCGACGTATATGGACGTGAGATACCCCACCCAGACAGAACGTCAGTACGAGTTCGAGATCCGTGACTTCTTCAAGGTCCACCCGCTCCTCGTGGTGAGGGCCTTCGACCGCCACGAGCGAGTCTTCCGCTTCCCAGCCACCCACTGCGTCAACGACGAGGACGACCACGGCCGAGACGAACACGGCCGAGACGGCAAGGGCCGAGACGACGGTGACCGCGGTGACCCGGCTCTTCCGCACGATGGTGCATCTGCCGACGGGAACGGCTCGTCCGGCTCCCCGTCACCCAAGGAAGGGGACCACCCGCAGAACGGCCAGAGCAAGCCGGGGACGCCCGGCTCCGGGAGCACCATCCGCCCTCTTCCGTCCGGTAGTGCGGCTGCCGGTAGGAGCACTGGTCTCCTGAGCGCGAGGCACATCGGGATCGCGGCCGGCGGTTTGCTGGTGCTTCTGGGAACGCTGGCCACGGCCTGGCTCCTCCGACGTCGTTCTGGCGCGTGATACTCGGCCGGGAGAGGAATCGGCAGCACCTTCGGCCCCTGACACCACGTCATCTCAGAACCCCGATGTGTCTCCGCCCCAGCCGTACCGATATCGAACGGCCGGCCTCCAGGGGAGGCGGCCGGGCCGGCCGCACCGGGACGGTGCCCCATCCGTGCGGCTCCGTCCAGCGGCCCGCGTGGCCGCCGGTCAGGCGAGGACGTAGTCCTCCGCAGCTGGACCTGCGGCTTGGAGAAGGCCCGCGCCCGATCAACCGCGGTGAGTCGTACCGGTGTTGCAGGGGAGCTTCCAGAGTTTGGCACCGGCGTCTCTGATAGCGGATCGGTCTGCCCGGCTGTCACGGTCGGGTGCCGGCCGGCCGACCCCGGCGTGGAGATCGGTGCGAGAGCCGAGCAGGTCTCTCTCTCCCCTCAGCAGCACCGCGGTTCGACCGTCATCGGCGGGCACGCACAGCCGCTGCCGCTGGTCGCCGGAACCCTCCCCGCGGGACTGGTCAGGAGGAGCCGCCGCTTTCGGTGGAGGACGACGTGGCCGAGGGGCTGGGTGTGGCCGAAGAGCTCGGGCGGGGGTCGAGGCGGCAGATCAAGTCAGGGTTTTTGATTCCAAAACTCAGGCCCCACTCCCTGTCACAGCCGCCCCAGTACGTTGCCACCCAGCCGCAGTAGGGGCCGCCGTAGCTGCGACAGGGGGGCACTGCTACCTGCGGGCCCGGAATCGTGAAGGGCAGCCGGGGCGGTGCGGCTTCGCCCCGCGAGGTGCCGGGAGCGCTGACCATGCGGACCTGCGCGGCACCGGAACTCTGGGACGTCCAGTGCGTGAGGAACAGGGGCAGGCCAATGGCTGAGGCGGAAGCCGCCACCGTTGCAGCAGCGAGAGCACGGCGGGTCAGACGCATGACTGTTCCTCTTGGCTTCGTGGTCTGTGGCAGGTGTGAACGAACTCCGGGCACGGGCGCCGCCGCTGTGAGCGCCGGAGTTGAACGTATGGTTCGGAGACCCACCCGACAGCCAGCGAACCGCCAAACGGGCGGCCTTGCTCCGGTTTTTCACTCGAAGAGTCTCCCCTCGACCTACTGCCATGTGACACCGGACTGCACTCTTCGCGCGGTTCCTGCCCCGGCCCTTGCCGAATACCTCATCCGGGCTGGTGAGGACGGTTTCGGTGTCGGGCACGATCACCCGCGCGCGGCAGAGGCTTGGCCCTCCTCGGATGCGCCCGCCGCCTGAACCTGGGCCTGAACACCGTCAACCGGTACGCACGCGTGCCCGCGCCCGAGGGCCTGCGTCGGGCGCGGGATCCGCCCAGCTCGTACCCCCTCACCGTGCCTACCTCGACACCGAACGCAGCTCGCGGATCGCCGCACGGGCAGGGATGGCCGTTCCGGACGGCGGCGTCGCTTCCGTGGGCCAGGCAGAAGCCCGGCAGACCCCTACCCGGTTGATTGGCAGGGCCCGTCCGCGTGCCGTCCGGGCGCCGCTCCCGGGCAGTGGCCATGATCGGGGCGGCGTGCATCGTCTGATGCCGAGCGAGAACAGGAGGTGGCCTGATGGCCACGACCGGATTGTCCTTCGATGTGGTGAGCATCGAGAAGCCCGATGATGTGAATGTGATCATCGGGCAGTCGCACTTCATCAAGACCGTGGAGGACCTGCACGAGGCGATGGCCGGGGTGGGCCCGCACCTGCGCTTCGGTATCGCCTTCTGCGAGGCCTCCGGCGACTGCCTGGTCCGCCGCTCCGGTAACGACGACGAGCTGGTGTCGCTGGCAGTGCGCAATGCGCAGGCGATCGGGGCCGGCCACTCCTTCGTGATCCTGTTGCGCGAGGGCTATCCGGTCAACGTCCTCAACGCCGTCAAGCTCGTGCCTGAGCTGTGCGGCATCTTCTGCGCCACCGCCAACCCCGTGGACGTCCTGCTCGCCGTCACCGAGCAGGGCCGCGGCGTGATCGGCGTGGTCGACGGCGTACCACCGGTCGGTGTCGAGACCGACGACGACGCCGCGGACCGGCACCGCCTGCTACGGCGGATCGGCTACAAACTCTGAGCTCGTTGTTCCACCTCGGTGATCATCTTCTACTGAACGAGGCTGTGCCGCCGTGCGCGGAGTCACCGCTCCGCGGGCGGCTCGCGCCTCCTTTGCCGCGCCCCCCTTGTGCCGGGCCGCTGCGGCCTTTCACCCGGTTCGCCGCCGCGGCCCGGCTCTGCAAAGGCTCGGTCGGACCTCTCATCGGACTCACCCCTTGACGACACCCAGCGGCACCAGGCGGGCGACGAGCCGGGCGAGCCCGGCGCCCTCGGTGACGGCCGCGACCGCGTCGACGTCCTTGTACGCCTCGGGGGCCTCCTCGGCGAGGCCGCGCCAGGAGGAGGGCCGTACGGCGATGCCCCTGGCCTCGAGTTCGCCGCGCAGCTGCTCGCCGCGCACCATCCGCAGCGCGTGGTGGCGGCTCCAGACCCGGCCGGCGCCGTGGGCGGCCGAGTGGAACGCATCGTTGCCGGGCAGACCGACCATCACGTACGACGCGGTGGCCATGGTCCCGGGGATCAGCACGGGCTGCCCGGCCGCGCCGAGGTCCGGTGGCAGGCTCGGATCCCCTGGCGGCAGGGCCCGGGTGGCTCCCTTGCGGTGCACGCAGAGCCGCCGGGTGGCGCCGTCGACCTCGTGGGTCTCGATCTTGGCCATGTTGTGGGAGATGTCGTAGACCAGTTCGAGCCCGACTCCGGCGGCCGTGGCGAAGGCACGGCGGGCGGCCTCGGACAGCAGCTGGCGGTTGGCGCGGCCGTAGTTGGCGGCGGCCGCCATCGCGCCGAGGTAGGCCCGGCCGGGCGGGGAGTCGACGGGCGTGCAGGCGAGCTGCCGGTCGGGGACGGAGATCCGGTAGCGGTGCAGGGCCTGGTCCATGGTGCGGACGTGGTCGGTGCAGACCTGGTGGCCGAGGCCGCGTGAGCCGCAGTGGATCATGACGCAGACCTGGCCGGTGTGCAGTCCGAAGGCTGCCGCGGTGTCCGGGTCGTAGACGTGATCGACGGCCTGGACTTCCAGGAAGTGGTTGCCGGAGCCGAGGCTGCCGACCTGGTGGAGGCCGCGTTCGACGGCCCTGGTGCTCACCTGTCCGGGGGATGCGCCTTCCAGGACGCCGTAGTCCTCGCAGCGTTGCAGGTCGCCCGGGACGCCGTGGCCGTGCTCGACCGCGTACCGGGCGCCGCCGACCAGCAGGTCGTCCATCTCCTCCTTGCCGGACAGCTTCCACAGCCCGCCGTGTCCCATCCCGCGCGGGGTGGTGTGGCCGAGGATGTCCATCAGGTGCTGCAGCCGGTCGTGGCCCAGTTCCGTGCGGTCGATGCCGGAGGCGAGCAGCCGTACGCCGCAGGAGATGTCGAAACCGACGCCGCCGGGTGAGATCACGCCGCCGTGGTCGATGTCGGTGGCGGCCACGCCGCCGATCGGGAAGCCGTAACCCCAGTGCACGTCGGGCATGGCGAAGGAGGCGCGGACGATGCCGGGCAGGGTCGCCACGTTGGCCACCTGTTCCATCGCCTTGTCTCCCGCCGCCTGGGGCAGCAGTTCCTTGGAGGAGTAGACCACTCCGGGCACCCTCATCTGGTCGGCCTGTTCGATCCGGTACCGGAACTCGCTCTCCTCCACCAGGGTGATCTGCACGTTCCTCATCTCCAGTCGACGGTCAGCCGTTCACCCCGTACCGTCACGGGGGTACCGAACTCGGCGCAGGCGCTGGTGAACCGCTCGCGGATCCACTCCCACTCCTCACCGCGCGCGAGGCGGGTGTGGCAGAAGTCCAGGAACAGCGGCAGCCCCTCCAGGTGGACGGGTGCGAGGTGTGCGGGGTCCGGGCCGTCCAGCGTCACCAGGAAGAGCAGTCCGAGGTCGTTGCGCAGGTCCGGATCGACGGCGTAGTCGTCCACGAAGTCGCCCATGTCGTACAGGATCCGGTCGGCCACCCCGTGGAAGACGTGGGCGGAGTGCCCGGCGATCAGCGTCGCTCCCGGCGCGAGCAGTTTCGGTGCCGCCGCCCGCACGTGCGGCGGCGGGCGGGAGGTCATGTTGGGGCCCCAGTGCGGGGTGACCAGCACGGCATCGGCCTCGGCGGCGACCCGGGCCACCAGCTCGGTGAGCCAGTCGGGAACGCCCGTGTACAGGTCGGCGTACGCGACGCCGGGGTGGTCCTCGCCGGCCGCGTAGTCCTCCGGGTCGTCCGTCACGCCGATGACTGCCAGCCGTACGCCGCGTGCCTCCAGGACGGCGAACTCGCGGGCCGCCGACACATCCGGCCCGGCGCCGACCGCACGGATGCCGACCTGTTCCAACAGGGCGCGGGTGTCGGCCAGGGCGTCGAAGCCGTAGTCCAGCGCATGGTTGTTGGCGAGCGTCACGCAGTCCACCCCCAGCTCGGCCAGGACGGCGGCGGCCGAGGGCGGGGCGCGGAAGAAGAACGGCTTGTACGGGTCGTGCCAGCGCTGTCCGCGGCCGGAGAGGCAGCACTCCAGGTTGAGCACGACCAGGTCGGCCCCTGCCAGCGCCCTGCGGATCGCCGGAGAGACCAGCGTGCCCGCAGTGGGGCAGCTCCGCAGTTCCTCGGCGACACTGCGTCCGAGCATCGTGTCGCCGGCCAGTGCCACCGTGAGCGCCATGCTGCTGATCCGTTCCTCGTGGCGTGCTCAGACGTCGAGGGTCACCTGGCAGGTCCAGCCGCCGGGGTCGCCCTGCAGGCGCAGGTCGTGCAGGGAGACGGCCTTGGGCACCGCGCCGACCAGCGTGGCGGTGTCGGCGTCCGCCATGCGGAGGCGGACCGACACGCTGCGGCCGCCCGCGGCGTCCCGGACCGCCCCCACCTGCGCGTCCAGGGGGATCTCGCCGTCGGCGTCCATCCGGTAGATGACCTCCTCCAGGACGGAGACCAGCAGATCCGCGTCGTTCTCCGTCGTCACCGTGTACTCCCGGTCCCGGACCGGTGTGGCCTCGGAGGTGTCGGCGAAGCCCTCGACCACCGCGCGCACCGCCTCACCGATGCAGCCCTCCACCGTCGGCGACCACGCCTCCACCCGCATGTCCGCCGTGTGCGGCACAGCCCGGTGGCCGCTCCCTGAACTCTGCTGCCCTGCCACCGGCGACTGCTCCCCTCGAACCTCCCGCGCGGCCTGCCCGCGCAGAACCGCAGGAACACCCCACTCCCCCAGGCTCGACCCGCTCACCCGCACAGGCAACCCGGTGTCGGGCCGCGCCCGGTACGCCGGTGTCAGCGAAACCACTCGTGAGCGGCTCGCACACCAGCCTGTGCCGACGCCCGGCGCGTGGCCCGCCACCGCGGCGATCACCGGCTTGCGCAGCCGTCCCAGCTCGTCCCAGGCGGCGAACCAGTCGCCGAGGCGGGCGTCGACGAAGGTGAGCGCCTGCATCTCCCTGATGTCGGCGCCGGCGATGTCGGCGCCGGCCGCGAAGGCCTTCTCCGAGCCGGTGGCGACCAGCGCGCCGATCTCCGGATCCCGGTCGAAGGCCCCGGCGGCATCGACGACCTCGTTCATCACCTCGGTGTCGAGCGCGTTCAGCGCCTTCGGCCGGTTCAGCGTGATCGGTCCACCCGGTCCTTGCGTTCCACCGGGATCGTCTCCGAAGACGGTGGCCGCGCCACAGACGGTATCCGCCGAGGAGTGGATCGCGCTTGTGCGTGCCCGGTGGTCGGCGGGCGAGTGGGACGACATCCTCTACGGTCACGCAGAGGTCGACCTCACTACCGCCATCGCGGAGTTGGAGGCGCAGAGCGTCATGGGAAAGGACCTGCTCCGGATCATGCAAGACGCGATCGAGATGTCCGTGGAGGTTGTCCAGGAAAGTCTCTCCTCGTAGATTCTCCGACCAGCGCAGGCATGCCCGGTGGGTGACTCGGAGAGGGTGCTTCGGTGACGATGAAGCGGCCGTTTTCCGGACAGTGAGAAGAAGTGACCTCGGATGACTTTGTACGCTGCCGCACCCGAGTCGGGGTCGTACCTCTCGGTGGGCCCCGATCCGGCATACGACTTCTGGATCGACGATTTCTCCGTCGCGGCGATGGTCATGATGGAGGCCGGCGGCCCAGTCCTCTCACGCATCGACCAGCAGGGCGGATTCTCGCTGACCGTGTCGTTGTTGAGCACGCCCGCGGTCATCGACCTCGGCGAGGCGCTACTGCAGCAGACCTTGGCCTGCGGCTCGTACAGGACCACGACGACCGGCAGGGAGTGGTTGAGCCAGTACTGGACGTGCTCGGCGTCGGGCCGGAACCACCAACCGCCTGGAGCGGTGTCCCTGAACCAGCTCTCGGCTTCGGTCGCGGGACGTTCCGCGCGCTGCCGCGACGCCCCGTGTCGAACGACTGCACCTACAGTAACCGCGCGCGACCACGACGCCGGAGCCCGGACGATCGTCCCGCGGCGGCGAAGGTCGCCCTGGTCATCGGAAGCCGTAACTCGCCTTCTCGCAGCGCGAGATCAGCCCTGATCCGAACGTCGGGACCAGAGCGCCAGTCCCACCGCGACGGCCGAACAGGACACCGCCAGCGCCGCGATGATCCGCCCCCACCCGCTGGGGGCCACGGGCGCGTAGGACGCGAGCAGTACGAGGGCGCTCGCGGTATAGGCCGCGGCGGGCGCCCAGCGACTGCGCAGCTGTCGCAGCCCCGCCGGACCGGCGGCCGCGTCCACGCACAGCAGGTAGCCGAGCAGCAGCGAGGTGACGCAGGCCGCTGCCCAGATCGGCGGTGTGGACAGGGCGGACAGCAGGACGCAGACGACTGCGAGCGCCGTGTTCCGGTGGCGGGCGAGCTGCGCGCGTCGGGCGAAGGTGACCGCGACGGGCCGCCGTACGACCGCCGGGCTCGCCCACCAGGCCGCCAGTGCGGCACCGGCCGGTACCAGTACTGCGGCGAGCGGGCCTTCGGGCAGAGCCACGGGGGCGCTGGCCGCCACGGCCAGGGCTGTCCCCAGGCTGCGTGCGAGCCGGACCGGGGTCGGCTGGTCGGTCATCGGTTCCTTCCACGGATACGGACGCGCTGCAGCGGTGCGAGGGTGAGGTCCAGACCTTCGCCGGGCCGCAGCCCGAGCACCGGGATTCCGCGGCTGCGCAGTGTGAACCGGACGGCCTCGCAGTTCGCGTGCCACAGCTGGAGGGCGAGGTCGGCGATCGCGTCGCGCGGGTCGAGTTCGGGGTCACCGGTCGGCACCTCGATGACCACCAGTGGGTTGCCACGCTCCGTCAGGTCGTGCAGCACGTCCAGAATGCGCTGGTCACCGAGCGGCGTCAGCACGTACACCAGGGCATCGGCCGGGATCACCGGCCGGGACAGGCCGGGGATGTCGGGGACGTGGTAGCCGAGGTCCCTGCGCACCTCCAGGACCGACTCCACGAGACGGTAGAACTGGGCCGACCCGCTTCCCGGCTTCAGCCAGCGGGTACTGCCGCCGACCGAGACCACACCGACCCGGTCGTGGCTGCGCAGGTACGCGTGGGTGATACCGGCGGCGGCGCGCAGCGTCTCGTCGAGGCTGGAGGTGCCGTCGGCCGGGTCGAGGAAGTCGCCGAACGCGTCGATCAGGACGACGATGTCGGCGGTGCGCTCGGCCGCGAACTGGTTGACCTGGACGGTGCCGCGCCTGCTGGTGGAGGGCCAGTGGATGCGCCGCTGACGTTCCCCCCAGACGTACGGCCGCACCCCGACCACCTCCACGCCCTCGCCGCTCCGCCCGGCGGTGTGCTCGCCGATCCGCTCGGGCAGCCGGACCTGAACGGGAGTGAGCGAGGACTGCGAGGGTGTCGGGAAGATCTGGACCTCACCGAGGTCGATCCGGACGGTACGCCGGGTCAGCCCACCGCGGTCGTGGACGTCCAGGTCCACCGCACCGAGTGACCAGCGGCCCCATCGACGGGCGGTGAGCCGGAGTTCGACCGTCGTGGCGGTCACCTCCAGGCTGCCGAGCTCGATGCCGGGCCCGGTGTAGACACCTGGATCGACCCAGCCAACGACCCCGTCGAAGGAGAGCTCGATCCGGACGTCGATGGTGTCGTTCTCGAAGGCGCGGCGTCGGCCGACCTGGGCCCGGGCGTCGAGCCGGGCCGGGCGGCTTCGGCCTGCCGCGGCCAGGACCAGGAGTACGGCCGGACCTGCGGCGAGGGCCAGCAGCCAGGACCTCCCGGTGAGCAGTGCGAGGGCACCCGCGACCGCCGACACCGTGGCCAGCCGCAGCGCCCGCTCGCTCGCCCGCCAGTGGGGTGAGGGTTCGGCGGGCAGGGCGGCGGGAGTGGAGGCCGGTGCGGGGCCCAGCGCCCGGACCACGCTGCGCCGGTCCGCCCGGCCACTCGGTGTGCCGTACGGGGACCGGTCGATCTGCCCGGTCCGACGGGCGGCCCGCTCCGAAGTCCGCTGTGCCGAGCCGCCTGGCCGACCGGGCCTCACCGGTGAACAGCCAGGCCGGGCACCGTGTTCGGGGCGGCGACCGTCTCGGTCAGTTCGGCGATCACGTCGTCGGCGTCGATCTGGCGCACCCACAGTTCGGGGCGCAGCGTGACGCGGTGGGCGAGCGCGGGGACCGCCAGGCTCTTGATGTCCTCCGGGATCAGGTAGTCGCGGCCGTCCAGCACGGCGCGGGCACGGGCGAGCTGGATCAGCGCCAGGCCGCCGCGAGGGGAGGCTCCGACCTGGATCTGCGGGTGCGAGCGGGTGGCGTCGATCAACGCCACCGTATAGGCGACCAGGTCGTCGTCCACCTCCACCTGCTCCAGCGCGGCCCGCATGGCCATCACCTCGGCGGGATCGGCGAGCGTCCGCAGCACCGTTTCGGGTGTGGCGCGGTCCAGCCTCGCGCGCAGCATCGCGGCCTCCGCGGCCACCGGGAGGTAGCCCATCCGCACCCGCAGCAGGAACCGGTCCAGCTGAGCCTCGGGGAGGGAGTAGGTACCCTCGTACTCGATGGGGTTCGCGGTGGCGATCACCACGAACGGGTTCGGCAGCAGCCGGGTGACGCCGTCGACCGACACCTGGGATTCGGCCATCGCCTCCAGCAGGGCGGCCTGGGTCTTGGGCGGGGTGCGGTTGATCTCGTCGGCCAGCAGGAGGTGGGTGAAGAGCGGGCCGGGCCGGAAGACCATCTCGCCGCTGCGCTGGTCGTAGAAGGGGGCGCCGGACACGTCGGAGGGCAGGAGGTCAGGCGTGAACTGGATCCGCCGGAAGTCCAGGCCCAGCACCGTGGCGAAGGAGCGGGCCAGCAGGGTCTTGCCGAGACCGGGCAGGTCCTCGATGAGGACGTGGCCGCCTGCCAGCACGCCGGACATCACCAGTTCGAGCGTCTCGGCCTTGCCGACCACGGCGCGGCCGACCTCGTCGAGGATCCGTCGGGCACGCTCCCCCGCCTGGCGGGGAGTCAGGGCCGGGGTCGACGGTCCGACGTCGGCCGGATGGGTGCTGCTCACTGCGCTCCTAGGGTGCTGTCGTCGGTCAGAGACTGGAGAGGCGGTCCACGGCGGCGCGGAGCACCGGCGCGGGTACGGGTGTGACGGGGCGCGCGGGGTCGATCAGCGGCCAGACCTCGGGGCCGACCAGGGCGGCAGCGGCCTGAGGCCGGTCGTGGAGGGAGACGGCGTGCCGCTCGGCCAACCGGGCCGCATACAGCCACTGCAACCGCCGTCGGAGCACCTCGGCGCCGTCACCTCGGCCCGTCAGTCCGTTCTCGACCACCCGGCGCCAGTCACCGAGTCCGGCCCGCTGCTCCTCGATCAGCCGCAGTGAGCCACGCAGCGCGCTGTCCTGGGAGTGGAAGCCCGTCGTGTAGCGGGCGGTGACCAGGGCGACGGCAGTGATCACTGCGGCTCCGGCGGCGGCCCCGCGGAGCCCGCCGACCAGGGCGAGCGCCGTCTCGGCAACGCCGGCCGCTGTGCAGAGCGCCGCGAGAATCCGTCGGGTTCCCGGAGGAAGGATCTGCCTCACCGGGCTCCCACCCCCGCCCGGTGCCCAGTACGACGCTCCGTACGGCTTCTCGCCGTACCCTGGCCCGTCCGGGAGTCGTGCTCGGCGAGTTGGGCTGCGATGGCGTCGAGCGCCGCTCGGGCCGATTCCAGTTGGCCCGGGTCCAGTGGATGGCTGGAGTAGCGCGCCTCACGGAACAGCGCGGTGAGCACCAGGGCGTGCGGACCGGAAAGGAGGCCCGTCGCTTTTGCCCGCTGCAGCAGATCGGCCGGGCTGTCCGAGGCCCGGCGGACGATTCCGGAGTCGGCCAGCGACGTCTCCATGGCGGCGTAGCAGGCGATCACCGCAGCGCGGACGTCAGCGCCGTGCAGGGCCCGGCGGCCCTCGTCGACGGCATCGGCGAGGGCGTGGCCGGTGAGCGGCTCAGTGCTGTCAAGGTCCAGCGACTCCGGCTCGCGGCGGCGGTGGCCGAACCGCCGCCACAGCAGCACGGCGCCGACCACGATCGCGAGCACCACGAGCAACAGGCCGACCACGGCCAGCAGTTGGCTCAGGTCGAACCGGGTGGAGGACTGCCTGTCAGGCGCTGGTCCGGGAGCCTGCGAGGGACCTTGCGACGGCGCGGGGCCGGGAAGCTGGTGTGCTCCGGGATCGATTGCTTTCGGTTTGTCGTCCTGCCCGGCGGGCGGCGCCGGGAGCCACATCAGTGTGATCGGTACGATGACCGCCGCGAGCGGGAGGAGCACTGTCCCGGCCGAGGCCAGGCGCCACGCCACCGGGCTCACCGCGTCCGCCCCGCGGGCAGAACTTCGGTGGTGGACTGTCAGCGCACCACCGCCGACGGCGCAACCCAGGGACAGCAGCAGGACTATCGCCCGGTGCCCGGCGAGCGGCCCCGGCCTGGGCGCGGGATCCTGACCGGAGGCGGACTGCAGTGCCAGCGCCGCCAGGACCAGCACACCCGCTACCAGCGCCGCCGCCACGAGCCGTGGCCATGCCTGTCGAGCCGGTATTCGGCCCGTACCTGTGCTCATGCCGCTCTGTTCCCCCGTTGTGCCGGCACGGCACTCACTACCGAACCGGTCTTCAGGGGGGAGTCTCGCACAACGATCGAATATTTGTCAGCGCCCGACCGATCTCGTCTGACCTAACGTCACATGACTGTCGGTAGCGGGGCATACGGGCCGCGAGGACGGCGCCACGAGTTCGGATTCCGCCGCCCCGGCCCGTCGGCACCGGGGGATCGCAGGGCGGGGCGCAGCGCTCCGGTTGGGCGACTGGTCGTCGGTGAAGATGGCGCGCAGCAGCCGGTAGGTGGGCGGCCGCGGTGCCGTGGAGCATGCGCAGCAGGGCCCGGAACTCGGCGGTGGGCAGGTGCGGGACTGCAAGTACGGCGGGAACACCAAGGCGATGGTCGCGGCCTACGGCGTCTCGCCGCGCATGGTGCAGCGCTGGATCGACGGCTCCCGCCACCCCACCGAACACGTCGACAAGCTGCAGCGCGAGGCGGTCGAGCTGCAGACCACCGAGCGGGGCCGGGAGCGCAAGGCCAAGCAGCTCGCGCAGCGCGGCACGGTCTCCGGGATCGGGGCGCGGGTCGGCCGCACCGTGACGTTCGAGATCCGCGGCTCGGACGCGGTCCGGGCCCGCGACATCCACCTGAACCTCTCGGGCGAGCTGGCCGCCGCCCTGGCCGTCGCTGAGGACGAGGACGAGGTACGGCGAGTGATCGGCCAGGCCCTCGCGGACTGCTTCAACGGCGGCGCCGGCTACGGCGGGTTCTCGGCCGACGACTTCGACTTCGACCCCGACGACCTCGACCTGAACTGACCATCACTCCTGCTCAACTGGCCGACCACGGTGCCTGATTCGTTCCAGTACCGGGACGAGATCGGCGTCTCGCTCGCCCTCGGGCGCTGGCAGACCCGACCCCGGGAACAGGCTGCGGCCGTACGGGAGTTCCTGCACGCATTACGGGCCTACAGCCTCGTCATCCCCGCCCCCGCCGCGCACGCGCACGCGCACCAAACCCTCGTCCTGTGCGTCGAGGCGTCCGGCGAACTGGGTCCTTGGCTCGATGTCCAGGAGACGCTGGGGCACCCGATGGCCGACCGGAACCTCGCGGAGGCCGTCGAGGCGTGGGACTACGACCTACTCGCCGACGAGCTTCCCTGGAGCACTTGGCACAACAACCAGGACGACATGGTGGCCATGCTCAGCGATTGGCTCACCCGCCACGCCCCCACGCGACTGAGAGCCAACAACGCACCGGACGACCTGCTCCAACGCCTGAGGCTGATCGGCCTCACCGGGCCCGCCCGCTGGCACAATCCGCACTGGCCCAACTACACCTACTGACCACAGGCCAGAGAAGGCAGGCGCGCACCGGGCCGACAGAGCTGTCGCAAGATCAGTACCGGCGCAGGTCACTTGTCCGGGCGTGTGGCAGGCGCAGATCGGTGCCGAAGAGCGCCCGCGCTGGGGTCTGTACACCTGGCCTCGCTTGTGGGCCAGGCCGCACCGCCCTGTTCGGGCTGGCGCGCGACCCGACCGGCCCTGCCGCTCCGCCTGCGACCGGGCCGTACGGGTTGACCGTAGGGTTCCCGTGGACTTGGGGCGGCGGCCGTGGCATCGCTGCGGCCGCCGCCGGTGTGCCGGGTAGCCTCTTGTGGCAGGTGCGCTCTGGGCGTCTAGTTCCGGCCGAGGTCTTCGGCGTGGGTGGCCGTCAGGAGTTCCACACCCATGAGCCGTTGGCGTCATAGATAAACACGTGGCCGGTCTTGAAGTCCATGCGAGCGTTCGGGTGGCCGTAGGTGCCGCTGTTCCACAGCGGGTTGTTGGGGGATGCGTAGACGACGAGGTTGCCGTCGGTCTGGAACTTCGTGTAGGCGCCGTTGTGGCCGTAGGTGCCGGTGTTCCAGATCGCGCCGTGCTCGCTGTAGATGACGAGGTTGCCGTCGTACTGCTGCACCAGTTCGTAGCCGTCGCTGGTGCAGTAGCCGACACCGGGGTCGATCTGGTGACCGCCGTCGAACCAGAAATCGCTGACGGGGCCGCCTTGGCAGCCGGGCGGCAAGTCGGCCGGCTTCGCGGGCGCCGCGTTCGCGGCCGGGGCGGCGACAGTCGCGAGCGCCGCGGCGATACCGGCCGCGGCCATCAGGTTCCTGAACTTCATCGATTCCCTCCCAGGGGTTTCCGGTGCTGGCAGTGCGTCAGTACCGGGCGTGCTGTCGATCGCGTTGCTGGTGTCAGGCTGGCGTGTCGGTGGCCGCCGCACCACGCAACGAACCCGCCGTATGCGGCGGGCGGCCCGCAACGGCGCGTATGGCGAAGGGGAGGGCGACGACCGCGGACTGTGTCCGACGGACAGGACGTGCAGCCGGCCCGTCGGCCGCGCACCGGATGCCGCCGGTCGCAGTTCCTGGTGATCACGCTTGTGTCGTGGCTGATCAGCGTGCCGTGCGACGGACCGCCAGTTACGGCTGGCGACCCGCAACAACCGCCCGGCTACAGTGGTGATCATTTGTAAACCAACATCAGCAACGGAAGCGAGCACGTCGAATGAGCAGTCGGTTCGGGTCCCTGCTTCGTACGTTACGACTGGAGGTGGAACTGACGCAGGAGCAACTGGCGGAGCGGGCCGGGCTGGGAGTGCGTACGGTTCAGCGGCTCGAGGCCGGCAAGCCGCCGGACGCCCGGCTGGGCACAGTGCGGCAGCTCGCTCACGTCCTGGCCGACATATCGGGACGCGAGCGCGAGCAGGTGTGGCAGGAACTGCTTTCCGCCCACCGCGCCCAGAGCCCGGCCGACGAAGTCCCCGGCCCGGTGCCCCGCCGGCCCGACCCCGACCCGAAACAGCTCCGGGCCGGAGCACTGCGCGATCCGGCCCACCCCAGCGGGCTGGCGGCCGAAGGCGTCATGGCCGAGGCTGCCGACGCACTGGCCCGTGACGTGCACAGCCGCTGGATCCGGGAGGAGGAGCAGCGCCGGATCCACGATCCGTTCCCGCTGCCGGTGCGGTGGCGGCCGGCCTCTGAGGGTGTGTTGGATCACTGGGGCAATGTCAGCGGTGCGTCCGCGGGGATGACTGCCGGGCCACTGTCGTTGGAGGGCGGCCTGGCCGACATCGCGGACGTCTACCGGCGGATACCGTCGGGGCGGCTGGTGGTGCTCGGCGGCGCCGGTTCCGGCAAGAGCGTCCTGATGATGCGGTTCGTCCTGGACTACCTGGGGGAGCGCTCCAGCGGTGATCGGGTGCCGGTCGTCTTCAGCATCGGATCGTGGGACCCGACCGCCACCGCGCTGCGCGACTGGCTGGTGGACCGGCTGCTGCGCGACCACCCGAACCTCGCCGCGCGTGCCCCCGGCCGCCGCTCGACCATGGCAGCCGCCCTGGTTGACGCCGGCTGGATCCTGCCGGTCCTCGACGGCTTCGACGAGATCGCCGCAGGACTCCACCGGGCCGCCCTGCGCGACCTCAACGCGCTCTCGCTGCCCCTACTGCTGACCAGCCGCACCGAGCAGTTCGCCGACGCCGCACGGAGCGACCTGCTGGGCAGGGCCGCCGGCATCGAGCTGACCGACCTGACCACGACCGACCTGGCCCACTACCTCCCGCTCGCCGCCCGCCCCACCGCACCGGCCGAACGCCTCGAACGCCCGTCGACCGTGTGGGACCCGGTCCTGGACGAGCTCTGCGACCGGCCCGACAGCGCGTCAAGCGTCCGCCTCGCCGCGGTGCTGCGCACCCCGTTGATGGTGATGCTCGCCCGGACCCTCTACAGCGACACACCGGGACAGGACCCGGCCGCCCTGCTCGACGCCGCCCGCTTCCCGACCCCGCAGTCCCTCGAGGAGCACCTGCTGGCCGGCTTCGTCCCGAGCGTGTACCAGCAGCGCCAGCCGACCGTGCCCGAAGCCGCACACCCGCGCACCTGGGACCCGGACCGGGCCCGCCGGTACCTGGGCCACCTCGCCCGCCACCTCGACCGGCCCGGGCAGCGCAATCACCAGGACCTGGCCTGGTGGCAGCTGTCCGGTTCGCTGAGCCTGCCCGCGCGCGTCCTCGCCATCGTGCTCGCCTGCACCCTGGTCACGGCGGTCGTGGAGTCCGCCTTCGCGGCCCTGTACACGCTCGAACCCGGTGAGCACGTCGGCCAGGTCGGCGGTCTGGCGGACGGGCTCGCCACTGGTCCGGTGGTCGGCGTGTGCTTCGGGCTGGCCTACGCGATCGCCGTTCGGACCGGCAGAACGGTGTTCGAGCCGTCGCCCATGCGCCTGCGGCTCCTGGCACGCGGCCGCCGGACGGGCGGCGCTCCGGCCCGCAGCATCTGGGCGGCGTCCCGCACCGGACTGCTGGTCGGCGGTCCCGTGGGGCTGGTGACCGGGGGCATTACCCGACTGTTGGGCCTCTTCCCCCCGGCCAAGGTGCACGGGGTACTTCTCGTGCCGTCGGTGGAGAAGGCAGCGGCGTTCGACTCCCTGCTCTACGGGATCAACTTCGCCCTGGCGGCCGGTCTGGCGCTGGGGTTGATGACCGCCCTGGAGACACCGCTCGACCTCCGCTCCGCCACCACTCCCGCGGACCTGTTGGCTGTCAACCGCACCACTGTCGCTCACCAGGCCCTGCTCGTCACCCCGGTGGTCGTGATCACCATCACGTTCTTGTGGCGCACGATGGTCAGCTCCTGGACCGGTGCCCACGTCTCGCTCTGGATGTCCTTCCTGATCGGGTGCCAGTGCGGGATCGTCGCCACCTTCGCCTACGTCCTGGCCTTCACCGCCTGGGGCCACTGGGTGTTCTTCGGCCGCGTCCTGCTGCCGCTGGCCGGACGGCTCCCATGGGCGCCCATGGCCTTCCTCGACGACGCCTACCGCAAGGGTGTCCTGCGCCAGGTCGGCGCCGTCTACCAGTTCCGCCACGACCGGCTCCAGCATCACCTCAGCCATGTCCATCGCGACTCGGAGCACGACGGGTGCCCTGCGGCGGTGCAGGCGGCCGGCGGAACTCCACCCATGGCGAGATGACATCTCTTCACCTGACCGAGGCCGGCCAGAGCCGAGAAGCCGTCATCGATCCGGGAGCACGGCCGCGGGTACTCCGGAGCGGAATGAATAGGGCAGTGATCACACCACGCTGCGGATCGCGGCCATCATCATCGACCCCACACGGGCACGGCCGCGGCATCAGCGGGATTGGTCTCACGAGAACCGCCGCTCGTTCAGCTCGTCGCGGGTGGCCAAGGCGGCAACTGATGGCCGGGAACGAGGCCCCGACGCCACACCACCCCGTCATGGCCTCCCCCGAGCTGATCCGCATCGTCTCCTGCTCCTCGCCCATGGCTCTCGCCCGGGTCGAGCGGGCCCGCACCGATGTGCTGCCCATCACCGCCTCCGGCGACCGCTGGCCGGCCTCGCGCGGCTCGGCGGCAAGTGCGCATTCACCAAGGAGGTCGAGGTCGCTGCTGGCCGGCGAGGCCGACCTCGCGGCGCACAACTCTATTGGCCAATTCGATTGTGTCGATCAGGCGGCGAGCCGGGACAGGCGGCTCATGCGGGTCCTGGGGCGGTGGGGCCGCTGGCTGGTCCGGTAGGCGTCGAGCCTGATGATGTTGATCGCGGTGGCGGAGAAGGCATGCCGGAGGATGACCTTGGGCAGGCCGCGGTAGCGGGCCTGGCGCATTCCGGTGGTGTCGAGGGCCTGGTCGATCGTGCCCTCGACGCCGGCGCGCAGAGCGTACGTGGCCTGCCAGGTGTCGGTGGATGCTCCCGGGCGAGCTGCCCCGCACGGGACCAGTGAGTGGTCCCCCGGCAGCCCTCGACTAGGCCGGCGGCTGCCAGTAGGAAGACCCCGCTGCACACCGAGGTGACGCGGCGGGCGGAAGCCCCGGCCGCGGCGATCCACCCGGTCACCGCGCTGTCCTGGGCCGCGTGTCGCCGCCCACCGCCACCAGGGTGTCGATTCCGCGCGGGCCGAGATCGGCCACGCCGTGTCCGGCGTACACGGGCAGGCCACTGGTCGAGCGGGCTCTTCCACCATCGCCGGGCGATCAGCGAGGTCCGACCGCCCGTCCGCCCTTCGGGTGCGTTCGCCGCTGTGTTCTTGGCACCCCGCGCGCCACCTTGTTCCACCGGCTCGGCCAGGTTCCGCCCCGCCCCTGTCAGCACTTCCGGTGATCACCGCAGGGGTCCACGACAGAACGCCCGGCAGCCTCTCGGCCAGTGCCTACCGCAGGATCAGCACCCTGGAGCCGACAGTTCGGACCGTCATACGGCTGGTAGCCGGGTCGCCGCCCGGACGGTGCAGGGCGCGACGGCGGCGGCCGTGATGCTGCCGGCATCGAACTCCGGAATGTCACTCGCCGAGAACAGGTCGAACAGCATCTCCGAGCGCGGCTTCCAATACTGCCCGAGCTGCTCATGCCACTTCCCGAGCCTGCTTTCCGGCCGGCGGGTCGCCAACAGGTGGAGACTCAACGACAGTTCGAAGGACATGTCGGCGGCCGGTGCGATCCGGGTGAGCGCCAGGTCCTGGTCGGTGAAGCAGATCCTCAGCACCTCCCGATCCTGGGCCCGACCGCCGGTCGACGGCAAGGGATTCGCCCAGAACCGAATCCCTTCCCCCAGGGCCATGACTGACGCATCGTCATTGGCGGCGAAGCCAAGACGGCCACACGGCGGACACAAGAAATCCGCCGCAAGGCCGACACCTGTGCAAACTCAAGGAGGAACACCAACCACTGCCTCACCGCACCCAGCCGGGCGTCCGGCGGCTTGCCGGCCTCCAGCCGCTGCACCGTGCGCACCCCAATCCGGCCTGGTAGGCCAGCTGCTCCTGCGTCAGGCCCACTTCCGACCAAAACTTACGAAGTAGGGGAACGAGCCGGCTGCTCACTTCGACGCACTCACTCCCGCTACTGATCTTGTCCACAGCTGATCACCACTCTGCTGGGGGCTGTTGCGGGTCGCCCGCCGTATGCGGCGGATCCGTTGCGTGGTGCGCCAACCGGACAACACACCAGCATGGTCGTCCCGAGCACCTGGCGCCGCCGGCCTGGAACACCTGGCAGGAGTTTTCCGGTGGTGTCGACTCCATCGGAGCCACCGCCGCCTTCACCAACTGACAGACACCCACATCACCCACTCGGAACCGGTTTCGCAGGAGCGCGCCAGGCTGGCTCCTGGCGGACGGATCGGTCAGGCACACCCTTCAGCTCTGTCAGTTTCATGTCCCAAACCCAATCTTCCGAGGAGCATTCCCTTGTCCGTTCACCTCGCCAAGATCACCCGCATCGCGCTCGCCGCCGCAATCGCCATCGGCGGCGCGGTCGGCACCGCGGCCATCTCCCAGCCCGCCGCCTACGCCGCCTCGGCCAGCCACTCGGTGATCGGCGATCAGATCACCCGCTCGGAAGTGATCACCCGAGCACAGTCCTGGATCGGCCAGAACATCCCCTACGACAAGGGCGGTTCCTACCCGGACGCACAAGGCACGTCCTACCGGACCGACTGCTCGGGCTACATATCGATGGCCTGGCACCTCGGGACCAGCGCCACCACCCAGTCACTGGCGGACTCCTACACCAATCCCATCTCCCGAAGCGACCTGAAGCCCGGCGACATCCTCAACAGCTACTACAACCACGTGATCCTGTTCGAGAAGTGGGACGACGCAGCCCACAGCACCTTCTCCTACTACTCGTTCGGCTCCACGCCGGTCAAGCACATCACCGGCGTCTCGATCGACGCCCCGACCTTCGACAGCCACCCCAATAGCGAGTACGTCGCGCTCCGCTACAAGAACATCGTCGACGGCAGCGCCGGTACGGAGTCGGGGTCGGGGCGGGTTCGGTTCGCTGATTGGGACGGTGATGGCCGGGCGGACTACATCGTGGTGAACGATGACGGTTCGGTGCACGTGTACCTGAACCGTGGTGGCGACGGTCACGGGGGCTGGGTGGATGACGGTGTGGTCGCGACCGGGATGACGACGGACAAGTCCCGGGTCCGGTTCGCGGACTGGGACGGCGACAGCCGCGCGGACTACATCGTGATCAACCCTGACGGCAAGGTCCATGTGATGCTGAACCGTGGCGGGGACGGCCATGGTGGGTGGCAGGACGCCGGA
>NZ_JBHJVK010000055.1:51402-57423 GCF_042264695.1 Kitasatospora sp. NPDC056138
GGTGAACTTCGCGGACTGGAACGGCGACGGTCCGGCGGACTACCTGATCACCAACGGCCCGACCAACGCGTTCATCAACAACGGCGGCGACGACACACACAGCCCGGGCTGGACCAACTGGGGCCAGATCGCCACAGGCGTCTGACACACCACCACGCAGCGCGTCCTTTTCCCCCGTCCCACAATCCACTTCGGCGGGGCGGGGGTCACGCATCATCGGGCTGGTCGACCATGGCAGGCGGCGCCCCGAAGACCTCGGCCTGGGTGGACAGTTGTGGACCCGCGCGATCGTGTGCGACCTCATCTCCCTGCTCTACCGGGTGCGACTGACCGAGCAGGGCGTGGGCAAGTACCTCAAGCGGTCCCACGTTGTTCGTGGGTTGGACGCCGCCATGCCCGCGAGCGGGCGGAGGACCTCCTCGCGGCGGAGATCGCGGTGATCCGCATGGCGTCCAGGGGCGCCTACGGCGTCCCTCGCGTGCATGCGGAACTGCTCCGCCAGGGCCGCCTGGTCGACCGGAAGAAGGTGGAGCGGATCGTGCGCGAGCGCGGCATCACGGGTGTCACCCGGCGTCGGCGCCGCGGCCTGACCCGCCAGGCCCGCAAGCCGCTGTTCGCCCCGGACCTGATCGGGCGCGACTTCACCGTGCCCCGCCCGGGGTTCGGCTGGTCGGCGACATGACCTTCCTGCCGACCGGGGAGGGCTGGCTCTACCTGGCCACGGTGATCGACCTGGCCACCCGCGAGGTGGTCGGCCACGCGATGGCCGACCACCGTCGCGCCGAACTGCCGTTGGCCGCGCTGCGGATGGCGGCCGGCCGCGGAAGCCTGGAGCGCGGCTGCAGCTTTCACTCGGATCGCCTGCTGAACGCCATCGGCGAGTTCCCGGGTCGGGAACTCGTACGCCAATGGCTGAAGGCAGGCGTGATCGACGGCGGACGCTTCACCCGGACCGACGAGGGAACCCCTCGAGGCGGAGTGATCAGCCCTCGGTTGCTCAACATCGCACTGCACGGAATGGAAGAGGCCGCAGGCGTCCGGTTCGCGACCCGCAAGGGGAAGGTCATGTGGGCCGCGAAAGGGACACCGATTCTGGTGCGTTACGCAGACGACTTCGCCGTGTTCTGCACGAGCAGGGAAGAAGCGGAAACGGCCAAGGCACGCCTCACCGAATGGCTGGCACCCCGAGGTCTTCGCTTCAACGAGGAGAAGACCCGGATCCTTCACCTGCCAGAGGAGTTCGACTTCCTCGGGTTCACCGTCCGCCGGCACGGTGACGCCCTGATCATCACGCCCAGCAAAGATGCGGTCGCGAGAGTCCGGAAGCGGCTCCGTGACGAGATGCAGGCCCTTCTCGGCCTGAACGTCACGGCCGTCCTGCGCAGGCTGTCTCCGATCGTCAGAGGCTGGTCCGCGTATTACAGGACGGTGGTGTCCAGCAGGACCTTCTCCGCGCTGGACAGCTACGTGTGGGCGCTCACCTACAAGCGGGCCAAGCGCAGCCATATGAGCCCACTTCTCAAATAGGCCCCAGGGCTGCACCGCGCTGATCGCCGGCTGCACAGCCCGGCCGACATCGCCTGGCAGGCAGGCATGGCCGAACTGCTCGACGCGGTCGACGGCCTTTCGGCCGAGGGCGTCGACGCCGCCGGCCTGTCGGATACGGACCTCGAGGCGGTCGCCGCGTTGATCCAGTCCTCGAGAGCAGGCTTGCCGCGGTCGGCGCCTGCTGCGAGCGCGTCACGCCAGGCGACACCCGCGATCACGTTCGCGCCTCCGGTGTCCTGGCCGGTCCGAGACGGTGTCAGCGCGTCCGCGTCGGTGCAGGTCATCGACCATGGCCCCGAGCGGAATCGGGAGCGCGCCTCACGCCGCGTACCAAGCACGGACGCGGGCCACTGTCACACGAGCAGCGCCTCGAGCTCCGGAAGTCGGCGGAACAGGTCGGGGAGGCCGCGCACGCCGTTGCGCACGGACTCGTGCGACAGCGCGAGGTCAGGGCCGGTGCTCGCCTCGACACCGGCGAGGCACCGCAGGATGTTCCACCTCGTGTGCCCCAGCCAGCCGCCGATCATGAACACAAACCAGCTTGGACCTGACGGCGGCAGCGCTCCGCCCCCCGCGACGTAGCCGTCGAGGACCGCGCGGAAGATGGCGGGCTTGATGTCGTCGAAGCCAGGTCCCTTCGCGAGGCTCAGCGCGGTCGAGCCGAGCTCACCGGACAGGTCGAGCATCCCCGAGAGCTCCCAGTCGAGCAGCACCGGCCGACCCTCTCGAGCGAGCAGGTTCCACGGTTGGATGTCCCTATGGGTCAGCACGACGGGGCCTGGCCGTTCGCAGGTGTCGACGAAGTGGGCAATCGCGAGGAACGTCTCGATGTGAGAGGCGAGTTCGTCGGCCCACGGCTGTCCGGCCGCCGCCGCCCGCGCGGCGAGCTCGGGCCAGTCCCGTGACGTCGGTTCCTCGATCGACACATGGGTCCACGCGACGTCGAGCGCGTGGATGCGCGCGAGGATCCCACCGATCTCGAACGCGTACGCCGCCGACACCGGTGCTTCTGGCACCTTTTCTCCCTCGACCCATCGGTGAACGAGCGTGTGGTGGCTGGCCGAGATCGGCTCCGGCATCGGGATGCCGGCGGCGAAGGCCGCCCGCTCAAACCTGAACACGTCCTCGACGCCATAGGTCCAGCGGCGGTCGACGAGGTTCAACTCCTTCACCGCGAACGACCCTTGGTCGGTGTCGAGCCGGTACATCCGGTTGGCGAACCCGCCGTGGACGCGGATCATCGGCCCGATCGGCGCACCGAGATGCGAAAGGTTCACCTACGCATGCTAGGGGCTGGCAGTTCATCGATGCACCGGACTTTCCCACGATGCATGCTCACGATCACCGCCACGCCGACGAACGGCCACGGCCCGACCACTTGCCAAACACGCCTTGGTAAGTCCAGGGTGCCGCTCTCGCGGCTGCCGCCAGGAGCACGTCGGCGACCACGCCACCGGAAGAACCCGCGCACGCGATCCGCCTCGCAGACCACGGAGTTGCGGCCCTCGAGCTCAGTTGGACTGGCCAAGCCTGGGCGTCACCGACCATCCAGATGGGCCATGAACCACCCAGCAGGCCCGCAACCTCATGGCCGACCTCGGCGACCGCGGCTCGCATCGCCGACCCCGCCCCTCCAGCTGTTCCTTTTGTGGAGTACCCACAACGGACGAGGGGCGGACAGCTACCCGGTCAAGGTCGTCCGGCGACACCTTCACGGCCCCGGAGGAAGCCCTGCCGCCCGGCGTCCTCGGCCGGCTTACCAGCCCGCCGGCCCACCGACCTGCCGGGGACGGTGCCGCGGCCAGGCCGGTGGGCGTCCGACGACGGTGAGTGACGTGGGGGTGCGGCACCACCACCCGTGAACCTCGGTGAACACTCACTCGGTAATGGTGGTTATAGTCTGACCGGCTTCTCCGCCTCCGGGCGCTGCCGGGTGCCAGCCCGGCCGCGTCCGGAGGCAGGATGCCACCTCACCGGAGCGGGGCCGGTGGGAGGCCTGTCGGCGCGGCTCGGTGCCACCACACGCCTCGAACCCGCGGCACTGTGCGTCGACCACCGGGAGAAATCTCAGATGAAAGCTTCCACCACTCGCAGCTTCGGCGGCGTCGCCGTCATCACCACCGGCGCGCTCCTGCTGAGCGCCTGCGGTGCAGGCGGCGGTACAGGCGGCGGAAAGACCTCGCTGCACGACCAGCTGCCCGCGCAGATCCGCAAGGCCGGGGTGATCCACGTGGGCACGTCGCTCACCGCTGCCCCGGTGATCTTCCGGGGCCCGCAGGGAGACCCGGACGGTCTCGACGCAGACATCGCCGCCGCCCTGGAGAAGACGCTCGGAGTCAAGTTCGAGTTCGAGGACGTCGGCCCCTTCGCGAACGTGCTCCCGGGGCTACTGGCCCAGAAGTACGACGTCGGGCTGTCAGGCATCACCGACACCCGTGAGCGCGAGCAGGGCGTCGACAAGGACGGCAAGAAGATCAACGACGGCGTCGACTTCGTCGACTACTTCATGGCCGGAATCGGCATAGTGGTCCGCAAGGGGAACCCCGACAAGATCGCCAAGCTCGACAGCCTGTGCGGCAGGACGGTCGCGGTGAAGAAGGGCACCATTCACGACGACCTCGCGACCGGCCAGATGAAGGCCTGCGACCACCTCGGCAAACCCCTCAAGGTCGACGAACTGGAGACCGACGACAAGGCCCTGAGCGAGCTGCGCGACGGTTCGGCGGACGCGTACCTCACCGACTACCCCAAGGCGCAGTACCGCAGCCAGACCGACGGCAGCGGGAAGGACTTCGACCTCGCCGGCCCCCAGCTGCAGCCCCGGCCCTACGGGATCGCCGTCCGGAAGAGCGACAAGGACCTGCAGACCGTCCTGACGAAGGCCCTGAACAAGCTCGTCGCGGACGGCACGTACGACCAGATCCTCTCGAAGCGGCAACTGTCCGCCGGCGCTGTCCAGAACTCCGTCGTCGACGGCAGCTGAGCAACGAACGCTCGGGCAGCGCATCGCACCGGGGTCGGCTCGGCAGGAGATCCTCACCTGCCGAGCCGATGCCCGTGATCTGCGGGTCAGCGAGCGGTCGGTGGAGCGCTGGCTCCCCGCTCGGCGCGAGGGCGGCACGGAGGCCTTGCGGTCGGCGGGTCCTGCGAGCACGCCGAAACTGTCGGACGCCCAGGGGTACCGCACCTGCTCGCCCTGGCACGACCTACCTGTGGAAAGGCTCCACCTCCGACAACAGCCACCCACCGGGCACCCCGCGCGCCTCCAGCACGTAGCCGGGCGGCTCTGCCGCCCACCCCCGGCACGCCCCGACCACGGCCGCGGGGAGGTCGCTCCCGACGTACACCGCGAGTTCGGCCAGGATCGCCGCGGCGTCCGTGTGCCCTTCGGCGGGGCGCGCCAGCGACCGGATCCCACTGGGCCCACCGCGGAAGTGTTTCCCACCGGGTACGGGTGCGGCCGCTCCCGTACAGGAGCGGATCCAGTTCCCCGCATGCCGCCATCCGTGTGAATACCTCGGCCACGCACTGACGGTACTGCTGACGGTACTGCTCTGCCTCGGCCCCGGAGCCGAGGCCTTCGCCCGTACCGGTCGGGACACCGGCCGCAGGGGCGTCGGCGCTCACCGGTTGCCCGCCTTGCGCGGATCGGCCTGGCGAGGTACTCGTATGGGCCACGGCGGCAGCGTGGACGGCCGGAAGGACACTGCAGCGGTCACATCATGCTCCTCGGTATCGGGCCGGGGCACGCACACCACGGGCGCACCGGCTTCTGTCTGACTCTGTACCGGCCCCCGGCCGCCGCATGCCCGGCGACCACGAGCCGTCCACCCCCGGGGGCCCTACCAGCGGTACCAGCGACCGCGGCCACCCGAACCGCTGGCGCCCCGGGCAACGAACCCGATCAGCCAGATGACGAGCACCGCCAGCGCCACCCACCAGAGGATCTTCAGCGCGAACCCCGCGCCAAACAGGATCAGGATCAGCAGCAGTACGAGCAGCAGAGGAACCATCGTCAACCACCTCCATCGCCGGAACGGTCGCCGTCAGTCGATCTCCTGGACCCTGCGGGCAGTCCGGGCACACCCGGGCCGGGCGGAGGTGGCAGCCAGTACGCATCCTCCAGCCGGCTCACGCGATCGACAACCGGAGGTTGGGTGTCACGGGGACGACGACCTGGTGCCCCGCCCGGGTCTCCCCCGTCCAGGGGCAGGACCTGGGCGCTGACCGCCCGATGCCGACGGTCCAGACCTCGTCGATGTAGGCGGATCGCTCTGCTTCGGTGCCCACCTGGCCCCTCACCCGCCCCGGTGCCCACCGGGCCGCCGAAGGATCAGCGCGACCGGGCCGGTCACGGCCTCCCGGATCGGCCACTCACAGGCGGACGACGACCAGGGCGATGTCGTCGCTGCCTCCGTGACTCAGTCCGAGACAGCCCAGCAGGGTGTCGGCGAGATCGTCGGGGGTCAGTCC
>NZ_JBHJVK010000056.1:0-54713 GCF_042264695.1 Kitasatospora sp. NPDC056138
GTCGTACGGCTGCGCCGCCTCGGGGCGGAACACGATCGGCTTGGACTCCGCCTTGCTTCGGCGTTTGGAACCGGGCTTGCCGAGGTTCCCGGCCCAGACGTTCGCCTTCAACGTGGTGTAAGCGTCGCGCGTCTTCTTGATGACGTGTTGGGCGGCCTGCGCTCCCAGTCCGCGCGCCTTCAACTCGACGTAGGTGTGCTTGCGCAGCTCGTACTCACGTGGAACACCGCGCTCGAACGCCACCGCCGACACCCAGTTCGCCGACTCGTTGACCGCGCGCAGGGTCGCCCGGAGCGCGTCGGCCTGGTTGGCCTGCGGCATCAACTTCACCTGCACCACGACCTTCACACGCCCGACCCTAGCATTGATCTATGTCACCACGCTGGGAGCCAAACCCCAATATTCGCAGGGGTCGAACGGTCGTTTACACGCTGCACGCGCATTTGGTCTTCACGCCCAAGTACCGGCGCGGACCGTTCACCGACGAGATCCTTCGACGCTGCGAGGAGATCATGCGTGCTGTCTGTGCCGACTTCGAAACCGAGCTGGTCGAGTTCAACGGCGAGAAGGACCACGTCCATCTGCTCGTGCACTACCCGCCGAAGGTTGCCCTGTCCCGATTGGTCGGCTCACTCAAGGGCGTCTCCGCCCGCAGGCTCCGCCAGGAGTTCCCGGCCCACATCCGCAAGTACCTGTGGGGCGAACACTTCTGGTCCCCCAGCTACTTCGCCTCCTCCTGCGGCGGCGCGCCACTGAGCATCATCAAGGAGTACATCGAGAACCAGAAGCGACCCGACTGACCATCCAGCTTTCCGAAGCGATGCTGCGGCGCTCCGCGCCGCAGCACGAAGGATGCGATTCCTCCCGGCCGTAAACGGCCGGGGTTCCTCGCAAGATCACGCTGAAGCAGAAGCCGGGCACGAACTTCGTCCCGTAGCGAGGCACTCGGACCGGGCCGCTGCCCCGTTCCGCACTGTTCTGCGGGGGCCGGGCCACGGAAACGTGGCCCGGCCACCCGACCGGCAAAGCGGTCCGGCGACCCGTTACGAAAGGGCCGCCGCTGGCTTCAGGGCCGGGCTCCTCGTCGCCGCGTCTGCATCCGGTCCGGCCGCTGATCCGGGAAGGCCCTGGTCCGGTGGGTCTGCCGTACCCGACCGGAGCGGGCACAGGATGTCGGGTGCGGCAGGCTTGGTCCTTCCTAACGTTGGTGATCGAAAGGGAAGGAGGCCGGGGTTGCTGGATCGGCTGAACCAGGCCATGGAGCACATCGAGGGTCACCTCGACCAGCACATCGAGGTGTCCGAGCTGGCTCGGATCACGGTCACGTCGGAGTACCACTTCCGGCGGCTGTTCTCGTCGCTGGCGGGGATGCCGCTGTCGGAGTACATCCGACGCCGGCGGCTCACCGTCGCGGCGGCCGAAGTGCTGGCCGGAGAACCGACCTTGCTGGAGATCGCGATCCGTTACGGCTACACCTCGGGGGAGGCCTTCGCCCGGGCGTTCCGCGCCGTGCACGGCGTCGGTCCCGGCGAGGCCAGGCGTACCGGCGCGGCTCTGAACTCGCAGCCCCGGCTGTCCTTCCGCCTCACCGTCGAAGGGAACAGCACCATGCGGTACCGCATCGTGGAGAAGGAAGCATTCCGGGTCGTCGGCAAGAAGGCCCGCGTCCCGCTGATCTACCAGGGCATCAACCCGCACATCGCCGAGCACATCAAGAGCGTCCCGCCGGAGACGATGCTGCGGATCGTCCGCCTCTCGGACCAGCTCCCGGAGGGCGTGGTGTCGGCGACCGTGCGCCTGTCGGACGGCTTCGAGGAGGGCAGCGAACTCGACTACTACCACGCCGTGGTGACCGGTGCCGCCGAGTTGCCCGAGGACCTCGACGTGCTGGACTGCCCGGCGGGCACCTGGGCCGTGTTCGAGAACACCGGGCCGTTCCCGCAGGCGCTGCAGCAGATGTGGGGTGACGTGGCCGCCCAGTGGATCCCGTCCAACCCGTACGAGTACCGTCCGGGGCCGGAGATCCTGCGCACCCGCCCGTCGCAGGACGATCCGACGCAGTCCGACGCGCAGCTGTGGATCCCGGTGACCCGCACCACCGTCTGAGCCGGACACCAGGTGACGTTCCGGGGACGAGGCGCCCGGCCCCGGAACGTACGCCTCCCCGCCCCGGACACCCAACGGCACCGCCATGGCGGGCACTCCGTGGTCGCCCAGGCGGTCGCCGACCCCGCCGGCCCCCGGGCCCGACGCCTCACCGACGCCGCCGGGACCCTCGGCCGCGCCGCGAAGGGAGCATCCGACACGCCCCAGGCCGTCCGCCGGCTGCGCCGCCGCAGCCCGGCCCCGACCGCCCCGGCCGAGATCCCCCGGCCACCTGCCCTGACCGGAAACCGACGGCCGAGCGTTTCGGCCCGCCGTGCCGGGTCAGTCCTTCTCGCCCACCAGCAGCCGCGCCGCGCTCTCCGCGGCGGCTTCCACGCTGCCTTTCAGCAGGACCTCGCCCAGCAGGGTGATGTGGTGCGTCACCGTGCCGCCCTGTCGCTGTTTGGTGGTGAGGCCGGCGTCGGCCAGGATGCTGGCGTGCTGGCTGGCGGTGGCGGGGGCGATGCCGAGGGCGGTGGCCAGGTCGCTGGTGCTGAGGGGGCCGCCCGCGGCCAGGGTGGTGAGCGCGGCGGCCCGGGTCCGGCCCAGCAGTGTCGTCAGCGCCGGCGGCGGGCCGGCCTGGTCGTCCATGAGCAGTGGCCGGCCGGCCGGTGTCGGGTAGATGAGTACGGGCTGCTCTTCCGGGTGCTCGAAGCCGGCGATCACCAGGGATTTCGCGAAGACGGCCGGCTGAAGCAGCAGGCCGCGGCCCGCCAGGGGGAGCTCGGTCAGGCAGGGCGACATCGGCAGGCTCAGGACGGGCCGCTGCCATCGGGCGGCCGGGTGCAGCGTGGCCAGCACCTCGTCCAGGCCTCGGGTGGCCAGCTGCCTCGTCCGGTACCGGTGCTCCGCCGCCACCAGCGAGTCGATCTGCCCCCAGTAGGGCGTGATCGCCGCCGACTGGTACTCCGCCGTCAGGTCGCCGAGCAGCACACGTGACCTGCGGTCCCCGGACGCCAGGTCCCTGGCGAACGGCGTCAGCCGGCGGAGGCGGCCCAGTCCGCGCAGGTAGTCGCCTCCGGCCCGGTCCAGCCCGTCCGCCGTGGCCTCGGCCGTGTCCCGGCCGTCCGGCCGCACGGTGAGGAACTCCGGAAGGTCACTCGCCGCAAACAGGTCGAACAGCATCGCCGAGCGCGGCTTCCAGCGCCGCCCGAGCTGCTCACGCCACTGCCCGAGCCTGCTCTCCGGCCGGCGGGTCGCCAGCAGGTGAAGGCTCAACGACAGTTCGAAGGACATGTCGGCGGCCGGTGCGATCCGGGTGAGCGCCAGGTCCCGGTCGGTGAAGTGGATCCTCAGCACCTCCTGATCCTCGGCCCACCCACCGGTCGACGGCAAGGGATTCGTCCAGAACCGAATCCCTTCCCCCAGACCGTGTGCTGACGCATCGTCATCAGTGGCGAAGCCGAGACGGCCACACGGCGGACACAGGGGATCCGCCGTGTGGCCGACACCTGTGCGAACCCGCAAGGGCGGGAGCAGCGGACCGGCCGGCGGCCGGGGCCGGTGGCGCGCAGCGCGGTGCCGCACCCCGGGCAGAACGACGCCTGCTGCTCGGCTTCGGGAGCGAACAGCACCCGGCCGCCGGTGGCGAGCTGCGGGTGTCTGCGCCGCACGGCCGCCGCCTACTCGGGTCAGGGGTTCCTCAGGGTCGAGATCAGGGGCAGCCCGGAGGCGTGGATGCCGCGAACGGCCCTAGCGTCGGTGCGGCGGGCGACCGATGCCCCCGACCGATGCCCCTGTGGAAAAGGCCAACGAGTGTTCCGGAACAAGGCTCTACCGGCACGGGCTTCGAGCCCGGCCTTCGTCGGTGCGGAGAGGGCGGGCGACATCGTTCGCCTGACCGCCGTGCACAAGACGTACGGCCGTGGCGACAATCGGGTGCAGGCGCTCGACGGGGTGGAGGCCGACTTCGTGGCGGGTACCTTCACCGCCGTCATGGGCCCCTCGGGTTCGGGCAAGTCGACGCTGCTGCAGTGCGCGGCGGGCCTCGACCGGGTCGACGCGGGCCAGGTCCTGCTCGACGGCGCGCCGCTGCACAAGCTCTCCGAGCGCGCCCTGACCGAGCTGCGCCGCGAGCACATGGGCTTCATCTTCCAGTCCTTCAACCTGATCCCGGCGCTGACGGCCCGACAGAACGTCGAGCTGCCGCTGCGGTTGGCCGGGCGGGAGATCGACCCGGCGGCGATCGACCGGGGGCTGGCCGAGGTCGGCCTCGCCGAGCGTGGCGGGCACCGGCCCGCCGAGCTGTCGGGCGGTCAGCAGCAGCGGGTCGCCATCGCGCGTGCGCTGGTGACCAGGCCCAAGGTGATCTTCGCGGACGAGCCGACCGGCGCGCTGGACTCGCGTACCGCGCGGGAGGTTCTGGCGCTGCTGCGCGGCGTCGTCGAGGAGCACGGGCAGACGGTGATCATGGTGACGCACGACCCGGTGGCTGCTTCGTACTCGCAGCGGGTGGTCTTCCTCGCCGATGGCAAGGTGACCGGCGAGCTGTTCGAGCCGACGGCCGGGACCGTGGCCCTGCGGATGGCCGCGCTGGAGCCCGGCGGGAGCGAGGCGAACCCGTGCTGAAGATCGCCGCAGCCACCCTGCGTCACCGTTTGACGGGCTTCGTGGGCGCCTTCCTCGCCCTCGCGCTCGGCACGACGATGGTCGGCATGATGACGCTGACCCTGGCGGCCACCTTCGGCACGCCGCACCCGGGGCCGCAGCGATTCAAGGAAGCCCAGGCCGTGGTCGCGCCGCAGGGCTTCGAGGGGCGTCCGATGAAGGCCCCGGCGGTGTTGCCGGCCGAGGTCGTGACGAAGGTGACCGCGGCGGGGAAGGCCACCCCCGACCGCAGCTTCCCGGTACGGCTGAACCCCGGTTCCGGGGCGACCGGCCATCCGTGGTCCTCGGCCGCCTTCGCGGGTTACCACCTGGTGGCCGGGCGCGCGCCGCAGGCCCCGGACGAGATCGTCGTCGGCGGCGGCGACCGGTCGCTGATCGGACGTCAGGCCGAGGCCGCAACCTCCGAGGGCACCGGCCGCTACCGGGTGGTGGGGATCACCGACGCGCTCTGGTTCGAGAGCGCGGTCTTCTTCAGCGACGCCGAGGCGCAGCGCCTGTCGCCCGGTGTCAACGCCCTGGTCACCGACCGGAACGCGGAGCAGCTGTCCGCCCTCGTGGGCGGTCGGGCCGTGGTCCTCAGCGGCGACGACCTGACCCGGATCGACGCCGACTCCACCGGCGGCGCCCAGGCGCTGGCCAACGCCCAGGCGATGGCGGGCAGCACGACCGGACTCGCGGTGCTTGTCGCGGTGTTCGTCGTGATCGCGACCTTCGCCTTCGCTACCGAGCAGCGCCGCCGTGAACTGGCGCTGATGCGGCTGGTGGGTGCCGCGCCCGGGCAGGTGCGGCGCATGGTGCTCGGCGAGGCGCTGCTGATCGGCCTGGCGGCGGCGGTCGCCGGCTGCGTCCTCGCCCCGCTGTGCGCCGTGCCGCTGCGCTCCTGGATGCTCGCCCGCGACGTGGCCCCGTCCTGGTTCACCGTTCCCTTCAACCCCCTGCCGCTGCTGATCTCCTTCGTCATCGGCGTGGCCGCGGCGCTGGCCGGCTCGGCCGCCATCCTGGTCCGGGTCTCGCTGGTCCGGCCGATCGAGGTGCTGCGCGAGAGCGTGGTGGAGCGCCGCGGGATGACGCCGGTCCGGTGGCTGCTGGGGATCGGGATGCTGATCGGCGCGGTCGTCGCGGGGATCGTCATCTCCCGGACCGAGCCCCACCTCGCGGCCAGCGCCCGCAGGTACGAGGTGGTCCCGGTCCCGTACGTCGGCGCGGTCACCCTGCTGGCGCCGGTCCTGCTGCGGCCGGTCACCCGGCTGCTGATCGGCCCGCTGCGCGGCTCGGCCAAGGCCGGCCCGCTGCTGGTGCGCGAGAACGTCCTCACCTCCCGGCGGCGTACGGCCGCCACGGTGACGCCGATCGTGGTGGCCGTCGGGCTGGTCGGCACCCTGCTGACGATGCAGAAGTCCGGTGACGCCGCGGTGCTCGCCCGGCAGCAGCAGGAGATCCACGCGGCGGACGTGGTGGTGCCCGGCGGTTCCGGGATCGACGCCGGGACGCTGGAGCGGCTGGCGGCCGTGTCCGGGGTCCGGGTCGTCCCGGTCACCTCGATGAACATCCGGATCGGCACCGCGAAGGGCGACCAGATCGACTCGCTGAGCACGAACGCGGTGCCCGCGGCGGCGCTGGGCGCCACCGTCACACCGCCCGTGCTCTTTGGCTCGCTCACCTCGCTGCCCGAGAACTTCCTGGTCATCGACGAGCACGCGGCCGAATCCAACGGCCTGTCGGTCGGGGACCAGGTGGTCACGCTGCTGCCGACCGGCGCGCGGGTTTCGACCGTCATCGCGGCGGTCGTCGCACGCGGCCTGAACGGCGACGACACCTACCTGTCCGCGTCGCTGACCGGCGCGGTGACGCCGAGTCGGGTCTACCTCGACTCCCAGGCGGGCACGGGCCTGCCGCTCGACGGGCAGCAGAGGGCTGCGGTGAACCAGGCGCTGGCCGGCTCCGGCGCACACGTCGTGACCTACGACGCCTACCTGGAGGCCCAGCGCGCGCACGCCGCGGGGCAGACGGACAACGCCGCGGTCGTCATCCTGGGGATCGCGCTGGCCTACGCGCTGATCGCGGTCGCCAACACCCTGATCATGGCGATGGCCGGGCGGCGGCGGGAGTTCGCCCTGCTCGGGCTGGCCGGCACGGTGCGCGGCCAGATCGTGAAGGTGGCCGCGGCCGAGTCGGCCATCGCGGTAGTCGTCGGCACCGTCCTCGCCGCCGTGGCGACCGGCCTCGCCGCGGTGACCCAGCACGCCTCGCTGAGCAAGCTCGTGACCGGCGCGCCGACGGTGATCCCGTGGGCCCAGATCGGGGGGACCATCGCGCTCTGCGCCCTCGTCACCGTGGTCACCGCGTCGGGAGCGACCTGGTGGGCAACCCGCCGCCGGGCGATCGAAGCCGCAGGCATCCGCGAATAGGACACGGCCGGCCGGCATCACGTGCGAGCCGCTGGTTCGTTCCCAGATCTCGTCAGCCGCCGGTCCTTTTCAGGTGGCCCGGAGGTGTCCTCGCGGGTCGACCGGTGTGAGGACGCCGAGCCGGTCCTCGATCGCCTGGGCCGCGGCCAGGCACAGGTCTTCCCGGAACGCGCGCCCGACGATCTGCACCCCGGACGGCAGCCCGTCGGCCGTCCCGGTCGGCACGGCCACGGCGGGCACGCCCACGAAGCTGGTCACGGTGCACAGGCGCATTCCCGACCCGACGCGGTCCCGCCCCGCCCTGTCGCGCGACTCCAGCCCGGGTTCGACGGGCGGTTCGGTGAACGACGGGCCGAGCAGCAGCGGGTACTCGTGCAGGAACTCGGCCCAGGAGCGGCGGATGTTCAGCCGGCTGCCCATGAGCTTCATGAATTCGTCCGCACTCGCGGGCGGGGTCCGCTCCATCGTCATCTCGATGTAGCGCTCCCCGCCCTCGCCGAGGAGTCCCCGCACCACGGGCCAGGTCGGGGCGAACTCGGTCACGGTGATCCGGCCGTAGGCGTCGAGCGCTTCGTCCAGCCGGGGCACGTCCGGCACTTCGCGGACGTCGTACCCGGCGTCCCGCAGCGCCTCGGCCGCGGTCGCGACGGCCGCGCGCACCGTGGGGTGGACGCCGTGCCCGCCGGGGTCCGCCACGACCGCGACCTTCACCGGCCCGGGGAGCGGCTCGCCGTACACGGGTACCGGTACGGCCCGCGGGTCGCGCGGATCGGTGCCGGCCAACGCCTCGTACGCCAGCCGCAGATCGCCGACGCTCCGGGCGAACGGGCCGTCGGTGACCAGTAGTTGGGACGCCGGGCCGGGGTCGTCCGGGCCGAGGATCCGGTGGTCGGCGGGGAAGCGGCCGGTGGTCGGCTTCAAGCCGGCCACGCCGCAGAACTGGGCCGGGACGCGCACCGATCCGCCGGAGTCGTTGCCGAGTCCGAGCGCGGCCATGCCCGTGGCGACGGCCACCGCGTCGCCCCCGCTCGTTCCGCCCGGAGTCCGGCCGCGGTCCCAGGGATTGACCGTGTCCCCGAACAGCTCGCTGCGGGTGTGCATCCCGGCCAGGATCAGGGTGGGCATGTTGCTGTGCCCGATCGGGATCGCCCCGGCGGCGCGCAGCCGGGCCACCGGGGGTGCGTCGGCCGGCGCCACCAGATCGCGGAAGCGCGGGGTCCCGAACGTGGTCGGCACGCCCTCGATGGCCGTGGACTCCTTCACCGTGAACGGCACCCCCGCGAGCGGACCCAGCTCCTCGCCCGCCACCCGCCGCCGGTCCGTCCACTCGGCGGCCTTTCGGGCGCGCTCCGCCAGGAGCTGGGTGACCGCGTTCACCTCCGGGTTGACCTCGGCGATGCGCTCCAGATGGCTCTCCACCAGCTCGACGGCGGAGACCTCCCCGTCGCGCACCGCCTCCGCCTGTGCGGCAGCCGGCAGCCTCCACAGGGCATCCCTCATGACTTCCGTCCTCCCCACCCACGTTCCGATGCGCTTGCATCGGAACTGTAGCCTGGGAACCGATACGAGCGCATCGAATTAACGCATCGACCGACGGAGGCCGGCGGGCATGCCCAGACAGGTTGATCACGAGGACCGGCGCCGCCGGATCGCCGAGGCCGTCTGCCTCCTCGCCGACGAGCACGGACTGGAGGGCGTGACCCTGCGCGACGTCGCCGCCCGCGCGCAGGTGTCGATGGGCGCCGTGCAGCGCTGCTTCCGCAGCAAGGAGGAGATGCTCCTGTTCACCCTCGGGAACATCGGCGAACGGATCACCGAACGCGTCCGGGCCCGCCTCGTCCAAAGCCCGGCCCAGTCGGCCGCCACCGCCCTGGGCCACGCGGCCACCGAAGTCGCGCTGCTCCGGGAAGAACATCGCGCCGAGGCACGGGTCTGGCTCGCCTTCGTCGCGCAGGCCGTGGTCAGCGAGCCGCTCGCCGATACGCTGAAGGCCAACTACGCAGCCCTGCAGGAGGCGTTCACCCGGCTCATCCGGGAAGCCGGCGAGAGCGCCGGAGGCGACGTGCCCGTCGACCCGCAGCGCGAGGCCCGCACCCTCCTCGCCCTCGCCGACGGCCTCACCACCCACGTCCTCATCGGCCGCCTCACCCCGCAAGAGGCACAGGACGTCCTGCACGCGCACCTGGGCGGCCTCTGGGAACCGCGTGTCCTGCCCGATCACACCGCCCCGAACGCCCCGGGCCGCCGAAGCGCGATCCGACGCACCGTCCACCGTGCTGACGGCGCGTGAGGACTGTGTCCACTCCCCACCGGCCTTTCGCGGAACCGGCCCGCCCCGGTGCGGCGTCTGTCCGTGGACCCGCAAGATCCACTTCGCTGAAGGACGCGCCCATGACCAGCACGGCCGCCCGCTACCTGTATCTCACCCGCCACGGCGAGGCATCGCCGGACGAAAGCGAACTGACGGATGCAGGCCGCCGCCAGGCCGCCCTGCTCGGGGAGCGGCTCCGCGGGGTCCCGCTGACGGCGATCCACCACGGACCTCTCGCCCGTGCGGAACAGACCGCCCAGCTGGTCGGTGAGCAGCTCGACGGCGTCCCTCGCCGCCGCTCCGAAGCAGCCGGCGACTACATTCCCTACCTGCCGACACGCGAGGAGCTGCCGCCGGAGGCAGCCGACGCCTGGCTCAAGTTCCTGGACCAGTTCACTGCCGAGGAACGAGAGCGGGGACCCGGGCTGGCGGCGGCGGCGCTCGCGGACTTCACCGGACCCGTCGTCGGCGACGAGCCGCGCCACGAGCTCGTCATCACCCACAACTTCCTCGTCGGCTGGCTCGTCCGGGCCGCCCTCGACGCGCCGAAGTGGCGGTGGCTGGGCATCAACCACGCCAACGCAGCCCTGACCGTCATCCGCTACGCACCCGGCCGCCCCCCGGCGGTCCTCCTCTTCAACGACACCGGTCACCTTCCCGCCGAGCTCCGCTGGACCGGGTTCCCGCAGGAGCTCCACGTCTGAGGCCCACAGGTGAGACGGATGTCGGCGCCGGGGGCGGGCGGTGTCCACCAGGCCCTTGACGACCCTGGCGAGTCTCGATGAGGGTGCCGTTTCCCCCTCCGCCCCCTACTGGGCAACTCGTGCCCGCTGGAGTGAGCCGGTGGGCATGGAGGGGTGGGGGCGCGGGCCGGGGCGGGCTTGTCCGCCGTCGTACCGGCCGGCTACCCCGGAGGGGCAGGCAGCAGCCGGCCACCACGACCGCCGGGTCCGCTGGTGCTGCCCGCGCCGACCGGGTGGGAGCTGGTGGCCGCGCTGGTGTCCGCTTCTCTGCGAAGTACCCACCGCAACTCGGCGAACCCCGGCCATGCAGCTGCACTGGTCATCTTGAGCGCAGGGGCCTCACTCGCCCGCCTGCACCACGTCCGCATCGAGGACGTCGCCCCCGACGCCTCCACCGCGGCCCTGCCGCCGGCCGGCCTGCGAGGAACAACGTCGTGGCAGTGCGGGGGTGGGCCCGTTGGAATAGGTGGACTCTGCAACCGGTTGGTTCTTTCGTAAGCGAACCATCCGGAGGCTGCCGTGCCTACCAAGTCCGCCATCACCATCCACATCTACAAGATCAACCCAGAGAACGGCGAACGCTGCGAGATCCGTACGGTCCGCCACCCCGGCGGACCCACCGAGGCGTTCACCGCCCGCTGGCCGGCCTGCACCTGCCCCCGCTGCGGCCAGACGTGACGAAGCCGCCCCGCCCGGCCGAAACCGACACGGCTGGCGGACGCGGCCCGCTCGCTACACGTCTTGGGACGCACCACCGTGCTGGTGGTGCGTCCCAAGACGTGTAGCGAGCGGTGTCAGGAGCGATCGTCGAGATCGTCCTGGACGCCGCCGAAGGACTGCCTGGCCTGCTCGGCACGCTGCCCGAGGCGCTCCCGCGCACTCTGGCCTCGCTGACTCGCCTCGCCCTGCTTGTCCTGCTCGCCCTGCGTTCCCTGCCCGGCCTGCTGCGCCTCTGCCTGCGTCTCGTCCTTGATCCCCGAAAGGATCACTCCGCTCGGTTGAAGGGCGCTGGTCCTCGATCGAGGTGGCCCGGGCGAGCACACGGCGCATGCGGACTTGGCCGACAGGGTCGAAGTGTCCCGCGGGACACCTCCTGCAGGAACCGACCGGCGCCGACGACCGGCGCCGACGGCCGGGGCGGGCGCGAAGGTCAGTCGTCTACATCAGAATCTTCCTCGGAGTCGGCGAAGGAGTCCTCGTCTTCGTCCTCCTCCATGGGGGCGACAGAGACAGCGGTGGAGCGGTGCGCGGAGTGGGAGTGGACTGCGTGAGCGGCGCTGACGCCGGTGGGCACCAGGACAAGGGCGGCGGCGGCGAGGAACACGGCCCTCAGGGAAGTGCGCATGCAACGTCTCCTTGCAGAACGGCGGAAGGTCGGAAACGGCGCGCACCTGCGCGCCGCAACAAGAAGCCTTTCGAACTTCCGGTTCCCCCCGAAGCAGACACCCCGTCGGGCAGCCGAACGCGCGGGTGTTTTCACCTGTCGGAGGAGCAGCTACCCCGGAAGCACCATGGCCGGGCCGACGATCCGGACTCGGTACCGGCTCGAACGGCGACGCCGGAGCAGATCGACCGAGACGGCCACCACCGACCAGAACGGTTGGGGACTGAGCGGCCGAGTTGGCCCGTGAGCCCGGCTTCCGGAGCACATGCAGGTCCGCGCCATCGCCACGCGGTTCGACGAACTCGCCGTCCGCTACCGCGCCGGCCTCGTCCTGGCATCCCTGGTCCGCTGGCTCCGCGAACCCGCCAGATGATCATTTGTCGGACAGGATCCAGCGTCCGGCGTTCCCCGGCCGCCCCGGGCACGCCGCCATCGAGGTGCCGGGCATGGCGACCACCCTTCTTCCCCCGCCGGTTCCGATGCTGCTGGTGGGCAGTGGAAGCGGGGGGCGACAGCACCGATTCGTGCCGGTGGCGGTCAGAGCCCGTCCCTGGCCGCACGCCAGGAGGGTCAGCGCATCAGGGGTCGGGCGAGGATCGGGGTGACGCACAGGCTGGTCTCGGCGGCCGTGCCGAGGTACGGGAGCTTGGTGCGGCGCAGTGTGGAGTGGTAGGCGTCGCGTTCACGGGCGTCGGCGAAGTCCCGTTGGTGGCGTGGAGCCGGCTGGGGGTGTGTCACGGTGAGACCGTGCCGGGTGAGGCAGCGCTCCACCGCCGTGGTCGACGAGCCGTAGATCGGCCAGCCCAGGACGGTGGGCGCCAGGTCCTGCAGCGCCAGGATCCGGTGGAAGGTCGTGGCGCCCAGGTAGCTGAACGCGCCGGTCGCCAGCACCAGATCGGCTCCCGCGAGCGCTCGGGCCTCGTGTTCGGCGGGGTCGGCGTGTTCGAGGTCGGTGGTCACGGCGGCATCGATGAGCCCGGTCGCGAGAGCGTAGGCGATCGCCGGATGTGACACGTCGACGCCGACCACGGTGAGGTCGGGGTCGATGGTGCGGGCCTTGACGAACGCGGCGTCCTGGACGATCTCCTCGCCGGGTTTCCGCGCCGCGTCGCCTGGGGCGAGACAGCGGTGCGCGAGATCGGCGAACGTCAGGCCGCACTTGAGCAGGGCGCTGTTGATTCCGTAGCTGCAGGCCAGGTCGATGACCTTCAGCTGCCGGCGGCCCGTGCGCTGCCGTATCCCGGCGACGACGGCGGGCAGCAGGTTCGCGCAGAAGTCAGGGGTGCGGTACCGCAACGGCGCCAGACTGCGGAAGTACTCGTCAGGGAGCGGCTGCTGATACGCCGACTCGAACGACTGCTTGCCGAAGCCTTCCACACATCCTCCAGCCTGTTGCCCCCCGCGCACGGGTCCTGGGCGGACCCGCTCGAAGGACACGGAAGCGGAAAAGACACCGAGTTTGTCATGACCACTTTCGCATGACCGTCCGTCGGCCTCCAGCTCTCTCGACCGCGCGCCCCCGCCACAACCGCAACCGCTCCACTCGCCGGGTGGCGCTGGGCCCGGGCGGTGGCGGCCGTCGCCCCGCTGCTCCCGACGCTGTACCTGCTGTTCCCGCCGCAACCTTCGCCCACCGAAATTCCTACGTGCTTCAACGGGGAACGAGCCGGGGAACCGAGAGCAGGGGCAGGGGAAAACGCGGTTCCGGCCGCGATTCCGTGAATGATCTTCGGCTCCCTGGCGGAACGGCGGCTGCGTCTACCGTTCGTCGAAGACAGCCAAGGCAGCCAAGGCAGACACGGAGGCAGCGATGAGGGTCGTGTTCGTGCATGGGGCGTGTGTGCGGGACGGGTCGTGGTGGTGGCACCGCACCGCCGAGCTGTTGCAGGAGCGAGGGGTGCTGAGCGTGGCGCCGGCGTTGCCGAGCTGCGGCGAGGCGGGCCTGCCCGCAGGTGTCGGCGGTCCGGGGCTTTTCGAGGACGTCGCGGCGGTGCGGCAGGAACTGCTGGACAGCGACGAACCCACCGTTGTCGTCGCCCACAGCTACGGCGGCATCATCACCGCGGAGGCCGCCGCGGGCGTCGGGGCGGTGCGCCACCTGGTGATGGTCTCCAGCTACCTGCCCGAGGTCGGGCAGAGCCTGTCGGAGTTCGGGGACGGCAGCCCCGCCCCGTTCCTCGACGTCGACCCCGACACCGGCACCTTCGAGGTCCGCCCCGAGCTACTCGTGGACACATTCCTGCAGGACTGCGACCCCGAGGTCCAGGCGCAGGCGGCGGGCCACCTCGCCCGGCAGAGCGTGCAGGTGACCGGGCAGCCGGTCGGGGCGGCCGCATGGCAGCAGGTGCCCTCCACGTACCTCGTCTGCGCTCAGGACCGGGGCACCCCGCCGCGGCTGCAGCACGAGTTCGCGCGCCGGGCCGGCAACGTCGTCGAACTCGATGCCGGCCACCACCCGTTCCTGTCCCAGCCCGCCGCGGTCCGGGACCTGCTGCTGAGCCTGTGACCGCGGTGACAAGATCACTCACGGACTCGCGGCCGGAACCGAAATCGCGGATCCTCATCACCGCCGGTCGTGCTGTTCCCGCTGCGCGTCCCGGCCTGCTGCGCTTGGCCGCCGCCCGCCGCCCGCCGCCCGCCGCCCGCCGCCCGCCGCCCGCCGCCCGACTGCTGCACGCCCCACAGCGTGTCGGAAGAATGCGGTTGAGACAGAATGATCAGCCCGGCACACTCGCCCGGTGAGCCGCAGCGAACGAGTAGGCCGATGGGACGGACCCTGGTATCGAGTCCGCACGGAGCACTTCGGGGCAGCGTTCCTGCCGAATGCGGGCGAGGACTCGGAGTCGGTGGAGAACATCCGGTCGACGAGGGGCGGCCGCCGGGGACTTGCGGTGGCGGCCTGTTCACAGCAGGAGGTGCTCGACACCCCGGACGGCGACCAGCTGCTCGCCGTCGAGCGGGCGGCCGCCGAGCCCGCGGCCGGTTGACCCCCGCGCCACCGGAGGCGGCCGAGCGGCCCGTCAGGACCGGGTGTCCCGGGCGGGTGTCGCCGTGCGGTTTCCGGGCGGCCCGGGGCCGGGGTGTGCGATGCCTGGGCCTGGGGTCCCGGGCCGGGCGGGCCGCCCGTCAGCTCGTCTCCAGCCCCAACCCCGTTGCGCGGAAGAAGCCTTGTGCGCGTCCCTGGCGGCCGAGGCCGACCCGGCGGGCGGTCACCTCACCGTGGTCGCCGGTGAGGCCGCGGGCGGCCAGCTCGGTGACGACGAGGGCGGCGACGTCGGTGGCGGTCTGCGCGGTCGGGTTGCGGAATTCGGCCTTCCAGCGTTTGCCGGACGGCTGCCACCCGTCGCCGGCCATGGCCGCCGCGACCTCCGCCTGGTCGCCGGCCCGGGGGCCGACCCGGAGCAGGAAGCCCTTCGCGGTGTCGTACGTGAACGAGATCCCACCGCTGATCCGGCGGGACGCGATGCCGAAGGTGACCTTCTCTCCCGGCCGCTGGACGGGCAGCTGCTCGATCCACGCGGCGAGCAGCAGCTCCAGCGACTCCCGAAGGTGCGTCAGACTGCCGGCCAGCCGGCCGCCGGGCAGGTAGGTGGCGAGGTCGCCGGGCCCGTACAGGTGCAGCTGCCAACTGTACGGCAGCAGGGGGAAGTCACTGCTCCCGTCACTGCTCGGGCCACCCCACCTGAAGTAGCCGAGTTCCTCCTCCTCGACCGCGTCAGCCGAGGCGGTCTCGACCCACACCTCCCGCTGGTCGGCCCGCAGCCGCAGCAGCAGGGCGTCCTCGCCGCTGCCGCGCCACCGGACGTCAGGCCCGTTCGGGCCGCCCCCGTACAGGGTCGGGTCGCCGAGCGCGCTGCACACCGCCCGGTAGACGTCCGCGAAGACGTTCCGCCGGTGTTCGAGCGTGGGAGGCTCGGCGAACCGGTGCAGCGTCAGCCGCCGCTCCCGCTCGCCGCCGTCCCACAGCGGTGGGACGAGCTCGCTGATCCGCCCGAGGACGTCCTCACCGACGTGCTGAGCGCTGCCGACCGCCAGGTGCAACGCGACCCACGCCCACCGGTCGTTGCTCTGCAGCAGCATGACCCGCTCTCCCGACCGCCACCGGAGCCCGAAGCCCTCCGCCCCCGCCGGCACCGGAGTCGGCGCGCCGACGGCGCCCAGCGCCTCGGCGAGCTGACGCAGCGCGGCCCGTCGCTGGTGCGGCGTTGCCGTCGGGGCGAAGTCCAGCAGTCGCATCAACCGGATCCGCCGGTAGTGCGGTTGCCTGGGCGCGGTGGCGTCGAAGTACAGCTCTGTCCCGCCGGTCGGGAACAGCCCGACGACGAGCAGGTCATCGAACTCCCGGCGGATCTTCCAACCGGGGTGCTCGGCCACCAGCCGTTCGACCTCGGACCGGTCCGTGGCCCACGGGAGGTCGTGCAGGGTGCGCACCAGCTCGACGGCGATGGCCAGGTCACTCATCCACGTCACGGCGGGGGGAGTCTCACTCATGAAGTGGATCATCGCAGCCACCACCGACAACACCCCGGGCAGATCCTGCGGACGGTGAAACTCCGCGCGTTCAACCCGCGGGCGACCGAGTGGCAGCGGATGCACGCGGTGGCGGCGGTGTTCCACCTCGAGCACACGGTCACCTCGACCCCACCGGCAAGGCGAAGCACACGGAGTTGATCTCCTGGCTCGCCCGCCGGCGCCACCTCCACGGCCAGGGCCTGCTCGACCCGGACCGGGTCCCGGAGTTGGACGCGCTCGGCATGATCTGGTCGAAGAACGCCAACGCCCGGGCGCGCGGGGCCGCCTACGCGCGGGCGTTCCACCAGCAGCACGGCCACCTGGCGATCCCCACTGCGGTGAAGCCGGACGACTACGCGGTGGGTGCGTGGATGCGCCGCCGGCGCAAGGCCGACAACCTGACCAAGGACCAGGTGGCGAAGCCGGACGCGCTGGACGAGCTGTCGCGGCCGGAGCCGGCGGCGGGACGCTGCACCACGTCGGGATCCGGGGGCCGGGCCTTGATACGGCACCAGCGCCGATCAGTCGACCGCCGGGTCGAAGTCGGTGGCCCGAGCGGTCTTCTCCCAGGTGGTGACTTCGGTGCGGACAGCGTCCAGATGGACGAGGATGGCGTCCACCGCGTCGGGGCCGAGGGGAAGTCGGAGCGGGGTGTCGGGGGCGTCGAGGGCGGCCCGGATGGCGGCGGCCGCCTTGGCGGGGTCGCCAGGCGCGGCGCCGTCACCAGCATCGACTATGGCGCGCTTGGGGCCCACCGTACCGACGTAATCGGGGAGTTCGGTGCCGCTCACGGTGCCGTTGCCGAACAGCGAGGTGCGGAACTGGCCGGGTTCGACGATCAGAACCTTGATGCCGAGCGGCTCGACCTCCTGGGCCAGCGCCTCGGACAGCCCCTCCAGCGCGAACTTGGTGCTGCAGTACGCCGAGAACCCGCTGAAGGCCAGCCGTCCGCCCTGGCTGCTGATCTGCACGATCGCTCCCGAGCGGCGCGCCCGCATATGCGGCAGGACGGCTCGCGTCAACGCGGCCGGGCCGAAGACATTGACGTCGAAGACCGAGCGCAGCTCGGCGTCGGTGGTCTCCTCCACCGCCCCGACATGCCCGCGTCCGGCGTTGTTGACCAGGACATCGATCCGTCCGTGCCGGGCGACCACATCGGCGACCACCCGCTCGATCGCCTGGTGGTCCGTCACGTCCAGGGCCACCGGCTCGACCTGGTCGGGGTGCGCGGCCGCCAGGTCGTCCAGGGCGTGCGGACGGCGGGCCGCGGCGATCACCACATCGCCGGCCGCGACCGCGTCCTCGGTGATCGCCCGGCCGAGGCCGCTGTTGGCGCCGGTGACCAGCCATACCTTGCTCATCGTCAAGCTCCTTGTTCGTTCTCCGTCGACGGAGTCCAGCCCGTGCTCGCGTTGACCAGCCTCCGGCCGGCGGGCGTTGCGCGTCCAATACCTGTGGTGATAACCAATCGGCATGATCACTGATGTGCACGGGCGGGAGCTGCGCTACTTCGTCGCGGTGGCCGAGGAGCTGCACTTCACCCGGGCGGCGGAGCGGCTGCACGTCTCGCAGCCGGCGCTGAGCAAGCAGATCCGGGCGCTGGAGCGGCAGTTGGGGGACGACCTGTTCGTCCGGAACAAGCGCGGGGTGGAGCTGAGCCCGGCCGGGGAGGCACTGCTGCCCTACGCCCGGCGGGTGCTGGAGGTGTGGACGGAGGCCTCGGGCGCGCTGGCCCGGCTGGCGGCCGCACAGCGGGTCCGGCTTGTGGTGGGGTGGAGCACCAGCCCGGGACGGGACGGGCTGCTGCCGGCCATCCGCTCCCGGTTCACCGAGCGCTTCCCGCAGGCGGAGCTGCGGATCCGGCAGGTGGGCTGGCACGATTCGACGGCCGGCCTGGCGGACGGCAGCAGCGATGTGGCCTTCGTCTGGCTGCCGCTGGCCGAGCCGGAACGATACGCCTGCACGGTGCTCGCGGAGGAGCCGCGGCTGGTGGCCCTGCCGGACACGCACCCGCTCGCCGCGCGGCCGGTGCTGGACTTCGCGGAGCTGCTCGACGAGCCGTTCCTCGCCCTGCCGAAGAGCACCGGGCCGCTGCGCGACTTCTGGCTGGCCGTCGACGAGCGCGGCGGGGTGCCGCCCCGGATCGGCGCGGTGGTGGCCGGCACCGAGGAGACCTATGAGGGGCTGGTCGCCGGGCTCGGGGTGGCGCTGGTGGCGGCGGGCAACGCCCCGCTGCTCAGCCTGGGTGGGGTGGTCACCCGCCCGGTGCGCGGGCTTTCGCCGAGCCGCCTTGCGCTGGTCCACCGGGCGGACGACGTACGACCGCTGGTGCACGGGTACGTTCAGGCGGCCCGACGGGTGGCGGCGGCGCGGGTCACGGGGTGAGGGCCGCGGTCGGCGTGTTCGGGCACGCGGGTGCCCCTGCGACACCCTGGCCGGCCCCGAGACCGTGCCGATGGGGACCTCCTGCCGGCGACTCCGGAACGCCGCAGCCGCCGTCCCGGACGGCAACCCCGCTGCGCCGTTCATCGCGGCCCTCACGGAGCTGGTCCAGGCCCAGACCGGCACCACCTGCTGCGGACGGGGCGGTAGGGGGCCTATCGTGACGATCATGTTCATCTTGGAGCTGACCTACATCGCGCCCATCGAGCGCATCGACGCCGCCCTCCCGGAGCACACGGCATGGCTGGACGCCCACTACGCCGAGGGCACCTTCATCGCCTCCGGCAGGAAGGTGCCGCGCGACGGCGGCGTCATCATCGCCACCGGCGACGACCGCGTGAAGATCGAAGAGATCGTGAAGAGCGACCCGTTCAGCGTGGCCGGTGTCGCCGAGTACACGGTCACGCAATTCGTCGCCACGAAGACGGCTCCGCCACTGGAGCCGTACCGCCAGGAACTTCCCAGCTGAACCCGATTCGGCAGCCGACCGGCCCCCACCCCGGCGACCACCTGAGGCCTGCCCCCTCTGGAGCCCCCTCTCCTGCCGCGCCCGGACCCGCCGTAGCGGCGGCCGCTGCTGGCCGTGCCGCCACGACCGGAAGGAACGGCTGGAGCAGGGAGCCGAGGAGAAGCCGAAGGAGGCCCGCGCGCGGCGAACGCCTCGCTGCGGCCGTGCCGGACGTGCCGGGGCTCGATCGGCGGTCAGGCGGGTTCGGTGCTGGAGGAGGCCGGCCCGGACCGGTCGGAGTGCCCCGGGTGCGTGGAGGCCCGCGCCGCGCAGGACCTGGGCCCGCTGATGCTGCCGCCGCCGACCGGGTGGGAGCTGACGGCCGCACTGGTCTTCGCCCGGCCGACCCGCGCTCTGCTCTGCGTCCACTACGGCGCGCACGTGACGGCTGCTCAGGGCCGCAGGATGATCCGGATCGGGTTGCCCTGCTTGCTCGCCAGGCGTCGGACGGCCTCCGGCGCCTCGGCGAGCGGCAGGATCTCGCTGACGGACCGGGAGAGGTCCAGGCGGCCCAGCTCTGCGAGCGCCACCAACTGCCGGACGTGCTCGACCCGCGAACCGTAATGGCCCAGGATCTGCTGGCCGAGGTAGCTGAACCGGGTGCCGTCGGTCACCGTGATCGGCTGGTCGCCGAGCCCGACCAGCACCAGCTTGCCCCGCTCGCCCAGGCAGCGGATCGCCTGCTCGCGCACCTGCGGGACGCCGGCGAAGTCGAACGCGATGCCCAACCCGGTGCCGCCGGTGGCGTTGGTGACGGCCAGGTCGAACTGCTCGTCGGCGGGATCCAGCGCGACATCCGCGCCGAACGCCAACGCCCGCTCGCGTGCCGCCGGCAGCGGGTCCACCGCGACGATGGGAGCCGCCCCGACCAGCCGCAGCAGCTGGACCGCGTGGGCGCCGAGACCGCCGACGCCCCAGACACCGACGGCCTGGGCCGGCTGGGTCTGCGCGGTGGTGGTGATCGCCGCCCAGGGGGTGGAGACCGCGTCGGGGATGAAGCAGGCCTGTTCGAACGGCAGGCGGTCCGGGATCGGGACCACGGTGTCCGCCCGGGCCACCGCGTACTCCGCCCAGCCCCCGTCGTAGTCGACCCCGCGGGTGAAGACGACGCCGCCGCGCGGCTCCCCGGCCCGCAGCAGCACTCGCTGACCGGCCGTCAGGCCCGTCACCCCGTCGCCGACCTCGTCGATCGTTCCCGCGTTCTCGTGCCCCAGGGTCACCGTGTCGCCCGACAGTCGCAGCGGCGTGAGACTGCCCTCGATGAGGTGCACGTCGGACAGGCAGACCCCGGCGGCGGCGACCTTGATCCTTATCTCGCCTGGTCCGGCGTGCGGCGTCGGCACGTCCTCCATCGAGAGGACACGCGTCCTGACGTTGAGCCGGCCTGCAAGCATCGTCGTTGCCTTCCAGTAGGAGAAGTCCTGGCAGGCTACTGATGATGCGTCCCGTCATCTCGGACGGGCCAGTCATAGGGCCTTACGATTCAAAGACGTCGGGTATGGCTGCTCCCGATGCCGGTGACCTCGGTTGGGCGGTCGGGTCCGCCCGGGGCTGTTTTCGGGGTGGGTGGGATCTGTTCCGGTGCGCTGACCCGGTGTCGGTCAGTCGTGTGGGCTGGTGGTCAGGTGTTGCTCGCCCACCTCGCCGCCGGCGGGGGAGGGCGAGCGCGGCGGCCGGGCGCACTGGCTGCTCGGCGACGTCCGCCGCAGGGCCCGCAGTCGGGCGGCCGGGACGACCCGGAGAACATCGAGCAGGCCCTGGAGCAGGCCCGGGACGACGGACGCCACGCCGACGCGGGCCACGAGTCCGGCGCCGCGAGGCGGCCGGCGCTCCCTCCGACGGCGTTGGTGAGGCCGGCCGGCGGGCGGGTGGGTGTCACCCGGAGCCGGTCCGCCTCCTGGCCGGTACTCGCGTGGTCGGCGGGACGGGAGCCGACCGTACGGCCGGGGCGGGGTGTGTCACTCGCGTGACCATTCGGTCTCGGCCTGGGGCCGGCCGACGGCAGCTGCCCCGTCCCAGAGACGGATCCTGATCGCCCGGGGACCGGGAGCAGGCCGGGAGAGCGTGCGCACGAACACGTCCCGCAGGTGGTTGGCCGCCCGCTGGGGCGGCCCGTCGTACTCCAGCGGATTCTGCATGGGAGCGCCGTCCTGCCGGGACCAGTGGCCGTCGTCGTCCTGTGTCTCCAGAACCCATCGGTAGTGCCGCATCCTGGCCTCCCGTGCTGACGATCCCACCCCCGGAAACGACGGTAGGGGCGGGGCGGATCAACCGCGATCGGTGGACGCCGCCCGGCCGCGGCTCGGCCTGCCGGTCGCACCGGCTGCACCGGCGGTCAGCGCCGAAGGGGAACAGCGCGCCGAGAATGCGGCCGTCAGGTTTTGTCCCCGGCGTTCCCGCCCATACGCGGGGTGCGGGCCCCGGCCCACCGCCCGTCCGTCGGTGGGCCTGCGGGCAGACCTTGAAGGAGGCCGAAGTGGTACTCGTGCTCTTCCTGATCATCGTGGCGATCGTGCTCGGGCTGGTCGGCGTCGTCGCCAAGGGCCTGCTCTACCTGCTGTTCATCGGCATCGCCGTACTGATCGTCGCACTGGCCCTCTCCGCCGTCCGGTTCCGGCGCGGAGGCCGGTCCGCGCACCGCTGAGCGACCGGGCAACCGCCGCCGGGTGCGTCCTGCGGTTCACCCGGAACGGATCGCCGTCAGTACTCGGAGCCGCTTCGCAGGTAGGTGCCCACGGCCTGGAGCCACGCCCCGGGGCCGAAGCACGCCTCGATCCGGTGCGGCGTGTCCTCGAAGACCCGCAGGACGCGCAGCGCACCACTCGGATGCAGGTCGTACTCGAAAGTGACGCCGTCCGCGCCGTCCTCGTACTGCACGTCCAACGGCCCCTTCGACGGCTCCGCCGGCGCCCGGGCCTCGGTCGAGAGTTTCACGTAGACGGACATCTCTGCGTCCCGCCTTTCCTGTCTGCCCGAGGAGCCCGGCCCACGAGGCCGCACCTCAGGACGCTCCGCCCGGCGGCTCGGAGCCGATGCCGGTGGCGACGAGGATCCGCCGCGCCGAGTCGCTTCCGCCGGCCTCGACCGCGCGTGCCATCATGGCCAGGGCCGCCTCCTGACTCGCCTGCGAAGAGACGACGAGCAGGCTGAAGTGATCACGGTCGCCCCGCGTGACGATCACCGTGTCGTCACCGGCCGGGTACCGGTCGATGCGCACCGACCGGCCGTCGACGACCAGCCGGGCCGGCACGTCGTCCCAGGCTTCCGCGTCCAACCCGACGCCCGTCACGGCACCGATGTGTCCGGTCAACGCCCTGCCCAGGCCAGGCAGTTCAGCGCCGACGTCGCGTGAACGCGGCCACCACGCGCCGTCGAGCACACGCTCGCGCGACCGTGTGGTCTCCAGGCGCAACACGAGCCGCCCCGATGCCCCCAACGGTACTCCGCCCGCGCCGGGCCGATCCGGCCGGTCACGAGAGCCGAGGCGGGGCCGGTGTCTCAGCGCCACTCGATCAGGAACAGGGTGGCGTCGTCGCTCGTGCGCCCACCCCGCTTCTCCTTCAGGACGTGGGAGAGCGCGCGCACCACGGCCCGCACCCCGTCCTGCGAGCGCTCGACGCGGTTGACCCAGTCGATGAGCTGATCCTCCCCGAACTGCTCCCCGCCGGCCTCACGCTCCTCGACCAGGCCGTCGGTGAAGCACAGGACCCGGTCGCCGTGCCGCAGCACCCGCTCGCTGATCACCGGCTCTTCGCCGCCGAACCCGACCGGCAGGGTGGTCGCGCTCTCCAACCGCTCGACGACGACGTGATCGCGGATCAGCAGCGGCTGAGGATGGCCGGCATTGACCCACTGCAGGTGGCCGGTCCCGGTGTCCAGGCGCATCATCTGCGCGGTGACGAAGTGGTCCGGCCCGAACTGCCCGGCGATGGCCCGGTCCATGAACGCGTAGATCTCGGCCAGCCCGATGTCGGCGCGCCGGGCGTGCCGGTACGCGCCGATGGCCACGGTCGCCATGGTCGCGGCGTCCAGTCCGTGGCCCATCGCGTCGATCGTGGCCACGTGCAGGAGACCGTCGTTGAGCGCGTAGTCGAAGCTGTCGCCGGCCACCTGGTAGGCGGGTTCGAGAATGCCGGCCACGGCGACCCGGGGAACGGCCATCGAGAGCGGCGGCAGCAGCGACCACTGGATCTCGGCGGCCACGCTCATCGGTTCGAGGCGCCGGGCCTGGAAGATCCTGTCGGTGTAGCCGCTCTTGGTGATCAGCAGATCGGCGACCAGGGCGGCGAAACGCCGCAGCAGCAGCCGGTCGTCGTCATCAACGGCATCCAGTGTGAGGGCCAGTACCCCCACCTCGTCGCCGCCGTCCAGCAACGGCAGGTACAACCGCACACCGTCGGCCTGCGGTTCCTCGACGGAAACACCGCGCAGGAAGGCCGCACCCGCGGGGGAGTCGTCGATCGGCACCGGCTCCCCGGCGGCCAACCCCCGCCCCGGCAGCGGCGCCAGCACCAGCTGGCCGTAGTCCTGCAGCAGGAGCGCCGGGTCACGGCCGCCGAACCTGCGCACCACGTCGGCGGCCAGCGGGGCGATCAGCTGGGGCGGCAGCTCATGAGCTCGATCGAGCAACGCGCCCAACAGGCGTTCGCCGTGCCCCTCCGACCGGTCCGGTCCCGCTGCGCCCGACGGCCGCTCACCGCTCATCCTTGGCTCACCGCCGTCTTGCTCCCGTCACGGGCACCCGGTACCGGATTGATCAACCCCGACACCCTGTGCAGTACGCCGGGGCAGGCCCTTCCATTACGCACGACGGCAGTGCATCGCGCCCCCGGGCGTAGCCGCTCCTTCCTTCCGGCCGGGGTGGAGCTGCCCCCGACACGGGCGCCGATCTCCTCGAACGGGGGCGGCCCACCTTTCCGTCGGATCCGCACGGGAACGGCTGTGCAGACCAAGGTTTCATGTGACGTGTTCCTGGCGAAACACTTCAACCATGGGCTTATTTCCGGTCGCCGGTCATCCTGCTGTCGCTGTCTTCCGTGAACCCCGGGGCGGGCGGGCCGCCCCAGGGCTGGGCCCGCGGGTCGATGCCGAGGCGCAGCGGAGTGCGCGGGTGCTGGCCCGGGTGGCGACCCATGCCCGGCCTGTCGAGCGGAGTGTCGCGCTGCGGCAGGCCGCTGCGGTGGCCGGTGAGCTGGTGGCCGCGCTGTCGGCTCTGGCTCCGGCCGTGGCCGGTGAGGACGTACCGGCGGAGTCGACCAGTCAGTCGTACTTCCGGGTCCGTGAGGTGGAGCTGTCGGACCAGCAGGCCGCCCTGCACGGCGCCCTGGTGATCCACCGTGGTCTGGAAGACCTGTGTGAGGCTCCGCTGTCGGGTGGCGACCTGGCGCTGGAGGTGGCCGGGATGCGGCAGGCGGTGCTCGACCTCACCGGCGCGGCTCCGGGCTCCGGCCCTGACTCCGGCTCCGGCCCTGCCCCGGTCCCCGACCCCGTCCCGCCGGTGGCCGTCCCCGAGCCCGGTGCGGCGGCGTCGTTGGAGAGCGTGTGGAGTGCCCGGTGGCTCATCGGGCACCAGGTCCATGTCCTGTTCAACGTCTGCGCCGCGGTCGCCGTGGCCGACGCCACCTGTCATCTGCGGGACGGTGACGGCGATACCGCGCTGCGGCGGCTGGCGGACGCGGCGGTGTACGTGCGCGGTTTCCCGGCGGCCATGAACCACGCCAGCACGATCCCGGCCGACTACTACATGGCGGCGATCCGCCAGACCATGGCACCGCCGTCGACGGACGTCCCGTTGAGCGGCCGCCAGCACCGCGGCTACAAGCTGTTCCGGGCCGCGATGAAAGACCTGCTCTCGGCGGTGCCCGACTCCTACGAGCACCTGGCGGCCCGCGACCCCGAACTGGCCGAGGCACGCGGCGCCCTCCTGGAAGCCGACATCGTGGACGGCGAACGGCACGTCACCCTCGCGTACTCGATGGTGCACCTGCGCCGGTCCATCGCCCAGAGGCCCGAAGGCCCCGACAACGCCGTCGCCGAACTACGGCTCATGCGCCACCGCCGCGCGGCCCAGTACGCCCCCCTGATCCGATTCGGGGACCACTACATCGCCGACGCCGTGGCCGGCCTGCGCCACTCCTGAGCCCGCGCGCCCGCCGCCCACACCCACGGCAGGAGACCCCGATGCCCGACACGACGCCCGCCATCACGCCCAACACCGCCGCCGCCGACTGGCAACTCGCCCCGGCCCACGCAGACGCGTGCGCGAAGCTGGCCCGCACCCTGTGCACCGGCGGGCACGACCAGGTCGACAGCCCCCAGTGGCTGGCACAAGCCCGCGACGCCTGGGACGACCTCCCGCTACCACTGCGCCGCGCGCTGCGCCGGTTCCGCAGGCACTCCGGCCCGCACGGCACCCTGATGATCGGCGGCCTGCCCGTCGACCAGGCGGCCCTGCCCCCGACACCGGCCGTAGCCGGCTCGGTCCAGCGTCAGGCCACCGTCCCGGCCGCGCTGCTCACCATGGTGGCCTGCGGGCTCGGCGAGCCCCTCGCCTACCTGGCCGAGAAGTCCGGCGCCCTCGTGCAGGACGTCGTGCCCGTGCCCGGGCAGGAGACCTTCCACGGCAACGCCGGATCCGTGCCGCTGTCCTTCCACACCGAGAACGGCTTCCACCCCCACCCACCCGACTACGTGATCTTCCTGTGCCTGCGCGCCGACCACGACCAGGTCGCCGGCCTGCGCACCGCCGGCATCCGCCGAGCCCTGCAACTCCTCACCCCGGCAAGCCGCCAGACCCTGTTCGCACCCGAGTTCATCACCACACCACCACCCTCCTTCGGCCCCGGCACCGCCACGGGCGAACCCGATATCAAGCCCCGACCGGTGCTGTCGGGAGCAGCCGACGATCCCGACATCCGCATGGCCCAACTCGTCACCACCCCGCTCACCCCCCGGGCCACCGAGGCGCTGACCGAATTCGGCCGCGCCTGCGAGGCGACCGCTCGCACCCTGCGCCTGACCCCCGGCGACTTGGTCATCATCGACAACCGCGTCACCGTTCACGGCCGCACCGCCTTCCAGCCCCGCTACGACGGAGCTGACCGCTGGCTGCAACGCACCTACGTCACCACCGACCTGCGCCGCTCCCGCGACCACCGCCCCCACGACGGCCACGTACTCGCCCGCTGACCGCCGGCCGTGGACCGGACCGTGTCGTCGGCCGGACCGTCGCCCGGTGGGTGGTACCGAGCCGGCCGACAGCGGCACCGGCAGCGGGTGACACCGTCAGGTATGGGAACGTGCCGGGGGCTAGGCCGGCTCTGTCCTTGCCCTTCTGCGCGCTGTCGAGTCGAGGGCCTGGCCCTTGACCTGACGTTCAACGTCCAGCTATGCCTCTGGGCAGCTTTGAAGGAGTTCGGTGAAGGCCTCACCGGTGGAGTCGAAGGGGAAGATCCGTAGCGCCGTGTCGTAGCTTGATGTGCTGATCACGTAGTGCTCGGCGAGGTAGGAGAGGTCGTCCCAGGGCTCCCAGGCGTGGGCGCGCAGCAGGACCTGGCCGCAGCGGGTGCATCCGATCCACGGCACCAGCACCAGGTCGGCGAGTTCCGGCTCGCTCCAGCCCGTCACCACCTGGACCTCGTCGCCGTCGTCATCGAGCAGCCGCACCGCGGCGGGCGCGCCGTCGCCCAGGCAGCGCACGATGCCGAGCGTGAGCCGCTCGCGTTCGCCCCATTCCTCGGCGAGTACGGATATCCGTGCCCGGTCCGCCCCGCTGATCGGGACCTGGCGGGCGAGCAGGCCCTCCACCAGTAGGCCGAGCCCGCACTCCTGTTCCCCGATCTCCCAGCAGTCCTTGACTTCCTTCGAGGCAGGCTCCGGAAGGAGATCGGCAATCCGGTACCAGAGGGTGGTGGCGTCGTCCATGGGGCGGACTCTAACGCCCCCGTTGATGCCCCCGGCCGGCAAGGGCCTGCGCCCGCAGCTGCGGGGCCTGCTCGGCCAGGCGGCGCCGGCTTAGGGCGGCCTGGCGGCAGGCCTGCCCGCAGTAGAGGCAGCAGGCCGAAGGACAGCTCCCCGGTGGGCAGCACGGCGATGAGCTCGCCATCGAAGACGGCCTCGCCCGGCTCGGCGGCGGCCTGGGCGACGTCCGCGGACGCCTTGGTCGGGTCGGTGCCGTTCTTCGGTGAACCGCGGGAAAAGCTCTCCTCCTACGAGTTCTGGATCGCATCCACCAGGCCGGCGACGAGGTTCGCCCGCTCGACCATGGCATCGATCACCAAGTACTCGTGGTCAGCGTGTGCACCGCCGCCGACCGCTCCCAGGCCGTCGAGTGTCGGCACCCCCAGAGCGCCCGTGAAGTTGCCGTCGCTTCCGCCGCCGACCGCCTTGCCTTCGAGGCCGGGAAGCAGCTGCTTGGCCACCGCGAAGAGCCGGGCGGAGGCCGATTCCGGCAGCGGGGGCCGGCCGATGGCTCCCTGGACCGAGATCTTTGACCCGTCGAGGTGCGGGGTCAGAGCCGCAAACGCGGATTCGATGCGCTCCTTCTCGTCGGCCGTCTCGACACGGACGTCGACGACGATGGTCGCTTCGGCGGGCACGACGTTGTCCAGGGTGCCCGCCGAAGCGACGGTCGGAGTGACGGTCGTGCCGATGTCGGGTCGCCCGAGCGCCGCAATGTCCAGCACTTGGTGCGAGGCTTCGATCAGGGCGTTGATCCCGGCTTCGGGCTCAAGGCCCGCGTGCGACGCCCGGCCCGTGACGGTGACTTCGAATGTGCCGCAGCCCTTGCGGGCCGTCTTGAGGGCCCCGTCCTCGGCCGCGCCCTCGAAGACGAGTACAGCGCCGCAGGCGCGGGCCCGTTCCTCGATGAGAGCCCGCGAGGAACGGGAGCCGACCTCCTCGTCGGAGGTCACCAAGATCTCGACGCCCGATCGGTCGCCGAGCAGTGCCACGCCGTGGATCGCCTGTACGAGCCCGCCCAGCATGTCGAAGACCCCGGGGCCGGTGGCGTGCCCGTCATTGACCGTGAACGGGCGGCGTTCGAGGGTTCCGAGCGGAAACACCGTGTCGTGGTGCCCGAGGATCAGTACCTTGGGGTCGCCACCGGCGGACCAGTGGACGTGCGGCCCGGCTTCGCTCTCGACGAGGACGGCCTGCCCGCCGAGGCGGTTCTCGATGACGCCGGCGACAGCTTCGGCCGACGCCGTCAGGGCGTCGATGTCGCGTGACGGAGACTCGACCTCGACGAGTGTCCGAAGGTCCTCGATCATCGCGTCGACACTCACAGGGCTGGTCTTGTGCATCATCGTGATCATGCTGCCAAGGTAGCGAGCACGCCGTACCGAAAGGGAGCGCCCCCCGATCCGGTCCGCTACGGTCTGGCCGAGCAGGTCGGCGAGCACCGGCGTTCCACCGGCAAGAGCCGGTGGATGGCAGTCGTTGCCGCTGATCGGACCCGCGGCCGGCGGACCCGGGACCATCCCTGCGGGTGCGGGGGCGGTCCCGCGCGGAGGCTGACGGCAAGTTCAGCAGGCGGCCAGGCGTTGAAGGCCGTGCAGGGCCACCGAGTCGGCAATGAGAACTGTGCACCGGTGAAGGTGCTGCGGCTTTCACCCGTGCACTCGTAAAGGTGCGGCAAATACGCGGCCGTGGATAGCCTGCTGAAGCCGAAGTGACCCCGCGAGGTTGGTGGAGCGTCAGCGGGATTCGTCATCATGGGTCCGCTGCGATCGTCGGCCCATATCCGCAGCATTGAGGTGGGCGTGGTTGCGAGGAAACATCGCGCGAAATACCCCGCCATGAATCCCCGAATCCACGTCGTCCGGAATGCGACATTCAGAGAGAGAACGATGAGAGCAAGAATCGCCAAAACTGCGATAGTCGCACTGCTGGCCACCGGTTCCGCTGCCGTGGTCAGCTTCGCCGCCGCCTCTGCCTCGGCGGACACCGGCACCGCCAGCTCGGCGTCGATCGTTTCAGGGCAACCGGGGGAGCCCGCCCCCGCTCAGGCTGAGTTGCCCCGTTCCGCTCTCGCTCCGGGGCCGGGTAGGACGACGGCGCGACCTCCGGCTCCGGGGCCGGGTAGGACGACGGCGGCGCCGGGGCCGGGCAGGACGACGAAGGCGCCGGGGCCGGGCAGGACGACGAAGGCGCCGGAGCCGGGCAGGACGACGGCGGCGCCGGGGCCGGGTAGGACGACGGCGGCGCCGGGGCCGGGTAGGACGACGGCGGCGCCGGGGCCGGGTAGGACAACGACACCACCTCCGGCTCCGGGCAAAAAGCCTTCACGAGACCATGATTGACCCACCTGCCCGCGCTTCTACGAGGGCGTCGCAGCGGCCCGCACCGGTGGCCGTATCCGGTCGGCAGTACGGGCCACCGGCCCTGCTGTTCCCGCTCTTTGCGCCGGGGCAGGAACGAAACCGCCCACGTGCCTGGTCGTGGAAGCGCCCGAAGGGCTGAACCGGACGCACCGGCGGGGCCGGGGACGTTGAGCCGGTGCCCGGGCGTCCGCCCGGGCACCACCAGCTTGGGAAGGGAGGTGGGTCGTGCCGAACGTGCCCCCCGAGCAGAGGATGGCCGGCCCTGGGGGGAACCACCACGTCCACGGCCTCCGAGCGTCTCCAGCAGACCCCTGCCAGACGACCGTGACAACGATCCGTGGCCAAGCGCCTGCTCCAGCTCGGAAGCCCGCGGATGCTGATGGCCCAGAACCCGGCGCTGAACCAGACACCCGTCCTGACCGGCGAGATCTGGGTGCGGAACGGGGAGCCGGCCGGAGAGATCGACCGGGCACGGCGGCACTGCCCGGTCTCGCGGTGCGGAGCTGTGGCTGCCGGACGGGCACGGCCGGGTGAGCGTTCCGGCGATGGAGACACGTCCGGCGGCGATGCCGGCGCCGGGCCCTTGGCGGCAACTGACAACTCATGCTTCAGGTCGGCGACTTGACACCGTTGCTGTCCGAACCCCCGGCACTGAGCAGGACACCTCCGAACCCCCGGCACTGAGCAGGACACCGATGTGGCCCGTTGGCCAAGCGTCGGATATGCGTAAGCCCGGACGCCACGGAGCTGTGGTGGCCGGAGTCGTCGATCAGCACTTCGGGCGCACAGCGTCAAGGTAGCTATGCCGGGCGTGAGACGGCCATCCGGGCGCTCCCGGCGCACTCCGAAAGAGCTGGCGGTGCAGTCGGGTCGGCGGGCTGCCGGGCGCCGATGCCCGGGCCTGTCGTCGAACGGGTGGTTCCTGGGCTCTGGCCAGGCCGAAAGGTGTGATGGGCCGACGGTTCGCACCCGCGGACAACCGTTCCGAACGCGGCAGTCACAGCGGCCGGCAGCCCGGGGGGCGCGGAGCGGAACCGTCTGCAGGGCGGTTTCCCCTATCGAGTGACAATCGCGCCGGTAGCGTGCCGCCTCAGCAGCAGCCCGCAGGGAAGCCGGATGGCCGGAGACCTCGTTGGGCTGCAGCGCGAAAGGGGACACGATGAAACGAATTCTGGCGATTGCGGCCATCAGTGCGGGCCTCGTCCTGGGCGGGGCGGGTACTGCCTCCGCAGTCACCTTGGGCGGCGTCGACATGCAGCGGGGGTGCAACACGCAGTACCCCGGCTTCGGACTGCGCGCGGTGGTGACCGACCAGCACAACGCCTACAGCTGGCGGTGTACTTCACCGTGGGGCTACAGCGTCGGCATCGACGTCAACAGGGAGTGCGTCACCCAGTACGGTGCCGGCGCCTCTGCGGGTCTGGCGGATTCGCGCAATCCCTACACCTGGTTCTGCCGGCGCTGAGCCGGCCCGCCCAGAGGACGAGTTCGCAGGGCCGGGGCCTGGTCGGCAGCTCCGGCCCGGGCCCGGCCTTCGCACCGCGAACGAGTTCTCCTCCCGGCGCGGAGCTCCACCGCCGCACGGAGTCACGTTCTCCCGTATCGCAAGTCGACGTTCTCGGGGCGCTGCCGGAGGCCAGGACAGATGCCCGGCCGTACCGCTTGTAGGAATCACGGTGGTTGGGTGGCGGACAGCGTCTCGGAGTGCGGGGAACGGAGACGGGTGATGGGACAAGATGTCCGGGCATCGGCATCGATGCCCTGGACCTGTGCCTGGACCTGGTCATCGCCCCCGACCTGTCGAAGTACCACTGGAAAGGACCAGGAAGAGTACGGGCAGGTGGGCCGCTACCCGCACCGCCAGGTCGAGCGGACCTGCGGGCGGGCGATCGGCACGCTCAACGGGTGTGCAGGCCCGTTCGCCGGCGGCCGGCCCACCTGGCCGTAGCCGACGCTGCCCGCCGACGCCGACGCCGACGCCGACGCCGACGCCGACGCCGACGCCGACGCCGACGCCGACGCCGACGCCGACGCCGACGCCGACGAACCGGCCACCGGCCGGTAACCACGGCGATGACGGGCACCGGCACCGGACCGGGCTCGCACGCAGGTGTGCGCGTCCGGGTTCACGACAGCCGCAACAGTGCTGCTGCGCCTGGACGGCGACGCCGCGTTCAGCTGGCTGCACGCCGGGTGCCGAAACCGGGCCGGCCTGGAGGCGTTGGAAGAAGCCCTCCCGGCCCGCTGGGCACTGGGCTGCACCGAGCCTACCCCGGCCGAGGCGGACGACTTTTCGGGGTAGACGACACCCCGGTGCCGGGCTGAGCTGGGCCCCTGGCCGGGCCTGTTCACACTACTCGACACCGGAAGGTCGTTCTTTTCGCGTGGCGGGTGGACCTCAACTCTTGACGGCCTCTGCGATCCGCAGGGCGGCCTGGGCGGGGGTGAGGTGCGTGGTGTCGACGACCTCGGCCTCGCCGTGCAGCCAGGTGCGGGCCGCCTCGGCGTAGGGCTCGAGGTATTTGAGACGGAATGGGGAGGGGCCAAGAAGGGTGTCCCCCTCGATGCGCCCGCGGAGGGTGTCCTGGTCAGCGTGGAGGACGAAGTGCCTTACCGGAATGGCATGTTGGGCGAGACCCGTGCTGATCTCGCGCCAGTACTGTTCGACCAGGACGGTCATGGGCATCACCAGGGTGCCGCCGGTGTAGTCGAGTACGCGGCGGGCGGTCTCGACCACGAGCGGCCGCCACGGCGGCCAGTGCTGGAAGTTGTCCGTCCCGGGCAGCCCCGGCCTGATGTCCATGAGTGTCTCGCCGACCTTCTCGGCGTCGAACACCCGTGAATCCGGGATCAGTTGCTGCACGAGTGCACTGGTCGTCGTCTTGCCTACGCCGTGGGTGCCGTTGAGCCATACGATCACGGGACCCAACGTTAGCTCTGTGCGGGCCGCGGGAACGGGAACAGCAGAAATCCGGTACGGTTTCGGCGTTGATCAACCCGGAAGGCCCGAGACAATGGATGCCTTTGTTGCGTTGGGTGTGTTGCTCGTCGGCACGGCCGTGGCCTGTGCGGTCCTCCTCGTCCGGCGCGAACGTCACCGGAACCCCGACGACAAGACCGGACTGCTGATCGAGCACCAACGCACGGCCCAAGCCGTACACCTGCGGCGGAACTACTCCAGCGCCGCCGTACACCACGGCAACGGACTCAACCCGACCGACATCCACAAGTACTACTCCTAGTGTCCTGCGCCGGAGACCGTGATCTTCACGGTCGAGGCCTGCATGACAGCGGTGGTGGCTGTGGCGGGCCCGGGGCTGGTGACGTCGTCGGGGGGCGCGTAAGGTGCCCGGATGATCGGGATTCCGGGCACGTTCGCGCAGAGCACTATCGAGCGCGAAGGAGAGCCGGGAGCGGCGTGGCTCGCCGAACTGCCCAGGATCGTGGACGAGCTGCTGGAGCGCTGGGAGTGCGTGCCGGACGGCGAGGTCATGCACGGCGGTGTCGGGGTCATCGTTCCGGTGCGACGGCGGGCCGAGGGGACCGCTGTGCTGAAGGTGTCGTTTCCGCATCCCGGCAACGTCCACGAGCCGGACGCATTCGCGGCCTGGGGCGGGCGCGGAGCCGTCCTGCTGCACGAGCGCCACGACGAGCGGTTCGCGATGCTTCTCGAGCGGGTCCAGGCGTCGACCCTGGCGGAGGTCGAGGACGACGATGAGGTTGTGACGGTCGCAGGGCGGATCAATCGCCGACTGGCCGTCCCCGCACCGCCTGGCCTGCCCCGGCTGCGGGAGCGGGCCGACGCTTGGGAGGAGCAACTGTGCAAGGACGCTGAGGAGCTGACGCACACCTTGTCGCTCCACGTGGTGGACGCCGCGGTGGCGACCGTCCGCGAGCTGGGCCGCGTCCAGCCGGACATCCTCATCCATGGTGACCTCCACGCCAGGAACATCCTGCGCGCCGACCGTGAGCCATGGCTGGCCGTCGACCCCAAGGGGTACACGGGAGACCCCGCTTACGACGGTGGCACGCTGCTCAAGTCGCGCGCGCTGACGCTCCTCGCAGCGGACGACCTGCGCAAGGCTGTCCACCGCACGCTGGACGTCTTCGCCGAGGCCGCCGAACTCGATCGCGAACGCGTCCGGCGTTGGGCCCAGTTCCATGCCGTGCAGGCCGCGTTCTGGGGCCGCCGCCACGGATTCCGCATCGCCCGCAGTGGACCACGGTTGGACCGGCTCACCGAATTCGCAGACCACCTGGCCGAGTTGCTCACGAAAAGCGTTTAGATCGTGATCTTGCTGGTGGGGGTCGACGCGTAGACGGGTACGGCCACCGCTGATCACCGGTGTGTGAAGACGAACGACTATGTGGTGGCCGCAGGTCACAGCGTGATGCCTGCCCGCCGGCAGGAGGCGTTCGAGGGCCTGATGAGCCGGACAGCCGGCCGGTTCGACCGGGTCGAACCTCGCCGTCGCATGCAGCAGTCGGTGCTCGGACTGCTGTCAGACCTGCCGCGCAGGAACTGCAGGACGATCGCCGAGTACACCGGTGCGCCGGAGCCCCGCGGGGCAGTGAAGTTCCCCCCGTGCTCGGACACCTGGACACGGACCGTGGTGCGGGCGGGCCAGACGAGCTGCCGGCCCACCCAGGTGAGCGAGCCCATCGGGCTCCGGGCAAGCGCATCCCTGGCGGGCAGCGACGGGACTTGCCCACCCACACGCGGGGTCCGGGCCGGCTCGCACAGCGGTGCCGCGGCCTTGTGTGCGGGTCTGTGAGCTGTCCCTGCCGGGCATCGACGGGCGGCCGCATGGGTGAAAGACGTCCGAGGGCGGGTGAACGCCGCCCTCGGGGCCGCCATCCTCGCGTACCACCTGCGCCGCCGGAGCGCCTGCCGCCGCTGCGGGCGCGGCGCCACGGCCGTGGCGTCGCGAAAGCAGAGCACGTTACGGTCTGATCATGTTTCAGAAAGCTCGCGCCGCACTGATATCGGCGCTCGTGCTGGCTCCCCTGGTCGTAGCGGTCCCGGCCGCCTCGGCGGCCACCGCCGCCCCGTCCGATCCGCAGGCCACCGAGGCCACCGGCCGGGTGCTCGACTGGCTGTCGCACCTGCCGGGGCGGGCCGGCAACCGGGTGGTCTCCGGCCTGTTCGGCGGCTACAGCGGTTCCGCCTTCTCACTCGCCCAGACCGAGGACCTGAAGACCCGGACCGGCCAGTACCCCGGGCTGATCGCCTGCGACTACGGCTCGAACGGCAGCTCGACCATCGACTCCTCCTGCAACGCCGACCTGAAGAACTGGTCGGCCAAGGGCGGCCTGGTCTCTGTCAGCGCCCACGTGCCGAACCCGGCTCAGCCGGGAATCCAAGGCCTCTACACCCACCTGGACAACTTCCAGCAGCTCACCGACCCGACCACCACCGTCGGCGCCGCCTGGCAGCGGACCCTCGACCAGATCGCCACCGGCCTGGCCGACCTGAACAGCGCCGGTGTCCCCGTCCTGTTCCGCCCGTTCCACGAGATGAACACCTCCGGCACGGGCGCCTTCTGGTGGAGCGGCCAGGACCGGGCCACCTACATCTCCGTCTGGCAGTACACCTACCGCTACCTCACCCAGACCAAGGGCCTGCACAACCTGCTCTGGGTCTACTCCCCGCTCTGCGGCGCCGGCGATCGCGCCGCGTACTACCCCGGCGACGCGTACACCGACGTGGTCGGCCTCGACTGCTACCCGACCGACCCGGCCGCCGCACAGGGGTACGGCGAACTGACCGCGCTGCACAAGCCGTTCGCCTTCGCCGAGATCGGCCCGCCGAACGACCCCACCACCCACGTGCCCGCGCCCGCCGGTTACGACTACGGCCGCTGGGCCGACGCGATCCGCACCCGGTTCCCGGCCACCACGTACTTCCTGGCCTGGAACGACAAGTGGAGCCCCACGGTGCAGCTCGGCGCCTCGGCGCTGATGAACGACCGGTGGACGGTCAACCTGGGCGGGATCAACCCGGCCGCCAGGACCGACCCGGCCGGGCCGCCGCGCCCGCCGGCGCCGGGCACGGCGCTTGAGGGCTTCGAGAACGGGCTGGACGGCTGGGGCGGCTGGCACACCTTGAACGGGCCCTGGGCGGTGAACGAGTGGGCCTCCCAGCAGAGTTACTCGCTCAAGGCCGATGTCGACCTGACCCAGCCGGAGATCTACCTCAACAAGGTCGCGCGGCAGGACCTCAGCGCCTACAGCACGCTCTCCGTCGACGCCCGCACCGCCCCTTGGGGTAACCGGGCCGCCGGCACGACCGCCAAGCTCTACCTGCGGACCGGCGCCGACAAGACCTGGTACGACAGCGGTTCCACTGTGGTCGGCCCGGACGGCGCCGTGCTGACCATGTCGCTCGCGGGCGTGGCCGACCTCACCGACGTCGAGGAGATCGGGGTCCGCTTCGCCCCCGCACCGGGTGCCTCCGGCCAGAGCTCGGTGTACGTCGACAACCTGACCGCCACCACCCCGGCGAGCACGCTCGGCGACTTCGAGACCGGACTGGACGGCTGGGGCGGCTGGCAGATCAAGAACGGCCCCTGGCCGGTCACCGAGTGGGCCGCCCAGGGCACCCACTCCCTCAAGGCCGACGTCCAGCTGGAGAGTGGCGAGGCCTTCCTGCTGCGCCACTACGCCACCCCGGTCGACCTGAGCGGCAACCTCACCCTCACCGCGACCGCCCGCACCGCCCCCTGGGGCAACCAGGCCGCGGGCACCAGGGCCAAGCTGTACGTGAAGGCCGGTGCCAACTGCGACTGGTACGACAGCGGCACCTACCCGGTCGACGCCAACGGCACCCAGCTGTACTTCAACCTGGCCCGCGTCCCCGACCTCACCAAGGTCTGCGAACTCGGCGTCGACTTCGTCCCGGCCGCCGGGGCGAACGGCCAGTCGTCCGTCTACCTGGACGCGGTGTCCATGCGCTGAGTCCTTGAGCTGATGCTCCTGTGCGGACCCGAAGCAGAAGCCGGTGGCCCGTCACCCGCTGGCCGGCACGGCGTGTACCGGGTCGACGCGGGGCCGGAGGAGACGGACAACGCCGGGGCTTGCCGTCGGCGGCCGCGCGGCTGGCGGCGCGAGCCTGGAGGCAGGCGGTCCAGTCGGTGGCGGCGCGGGCGCGCCATTTCACGAGGGTGCCGATGTGGAGCCCGAGGACGGGGGCGAGGACGGCTGGGGGCATGTCTTGGGCGAGTCGGACCACGGCGGTGGCCCGGCCCCGGCGGGTGGGGATGCCGCGCGCGGCGAGGCAGCGGGCCGATGCACCGCCGGGTACACGCAGCACCAGGAGCACGCCGCCCGGGACGCCCTGTTCGCGCAGTCCCACGCGAGGAAGATCCCCTGCACGGTCACCGGGGTCGGTGCCGACGCCGACGGAAGCGGGCTGACGGTGGAGGCCGACAATGTCGCGGCTGCCGGGGGCTCCGGAGCCCCCGGGGCGGTGCTGGGGCAGCGCTGTCCCAGCACCGTCCTGCCTGTGTCTCAGGCTGCAGGGTATGTCCGTTCCGCTGGGACGGTCCCAGGCTGTTTCGCCTGGCAGCGGTGCTCGCGCCGTACGGGCTGGGGCGGTGGGACGGCCCTACTCGCTGCCGGATGACCTCTGCCATGAGGTCTTGACCCTTTGCCAACGATCTTGACGGACAGTGGATTTCTGCCACTTGGTCTTGATTGGTGAGGGAAACCGCGGCCGCAGCCGCGCTGGCTGCGCGATGTCGGTCGGCTGTCAGTGGGGACAGCAGCCTGTCGGTGGGATGTGAGTGGCTCCGGGGACCGTGGGAACTGGGCGTGACCGGCTGTGAACGTGCGGCCCCGCCCGCCTCCAGACCACTCCGAGCTCCGGGAGCCCGCCATGCCCTCCGTACCCCAGGCCCCGCAGTGGGACGTTCACCGACTGCCTCACGCCGAGGGAAAGAGCTTCCTGGTCACCGGCGGCAACGCGGGCATCGGGTATTTCGTCGCCGAGCAGCTCGCCGGCACCGGGGCCACGGTCGTTCTCGGTAGCCGCGACAGAGCGAAGGCCGAAGACGCGATCGCTTCCATCGGCTCGCGCGTCCCCGGCGCCAGGGTGAAGCATGTGCCCCTGGACCTGGCCGATCTCGCCTCGCTCACGGCATCCGTGGACGCGCTCGGGCTGGACCGCCTCGATGCGGTCGTCCACAACGCCGGCGTGGCGCTCGACCATCCACCGCGCCGCGAGACCACGGACGGCCACGAGCTGATGTTCGCAACCAACCACCTGGGGCACTTCGCGCTGACCCACCACCTGGCCCCCCTGCTCACGGCAACCCCGGGGAGCCGGATCGTCACCACCGGCAGCTTCGCCGCCAAGTCCGAACGCCTGGACCTCGACGATCTCCAGAGCACCCACGACTACCAGCCCAAACGCGCCTATGCGCGCTCCAAGCTGGCGCAGATGCTCTTCGCTCTCGAACTCGACCGCCGCCTGCGTGCTGTCGGCAGCACGACGCTGAGCGTGCTCGTTCATCCCGGTGGCGCGCTCGACTCCCTCACCCCTTCGCGCCCGCCATTCCATGTCCGAACCGCCGGCGAGCGGCTGCTCCACCTACCGCTCGGCCTTGTCGTCCAGGGCAAGGACGCTGCCGCATGGCCCGCTGTCCGGGCCGTACTCGACCCGAGCATGCGCGGCGGCCAGATGTTGAGTCCCCGAGCGTTCGGGCTGCGCGGTACGCCCAGGACCGAAACCCTCTGGAACCACCTCGCCGACACCACGACCGCGGCGCGTCTATGGGCGGCCAGCTGCGACTTGACCGGCAACGACCCGACGTTCACCGCACCGACAAGGCTCGGTGAGAGTGAAGGCCTGGCGACTGGGCGCGGTGAAGCGGACGCCTCGACCGGATGGGGTCGGACACGCGGTCAAGAGCGTTTGGCAAACGGTCAAGATCACCTGTCAGAGGACAGCTGGCTGGCTACTGGCCGGGGGCGGCGTCCTTGATGGCGGTGAGCAGGTGGGCGTGGACGGTGGTGGCGGCCTCGCGAGTGGCCCCGTCGGCGTCGTCGAGGTGGGCGGCGATCAGCTCGGCGGCCGCGGCGAGGACCGGGACGGGCACGGTCGCGGTGCGCAGGTGCAGCAGCTGTGCGGCGGCCTTCTCGCCGGGCGTCGACTGAGTGCGGTTGGTGGGGATCAGGGAGTTCAGGCCGCGCGGCTGGGTGCTGGTCACCTGGCCTATTCTCCCGCCCGGGCGGTCCGGACACCGGGCCGGTGGACGAGCGGCTCTGACGATTCATCATCCTGCGTCCGGCCGGCCGGCCGGCCCGCCTCGCCCTGGCCCGGACCGCTGCGCCTGGTCGTCCTGCTCGGTGACTGGGGGCGGTGGCGGGCGCCTGCTGCTCCTGGCCGCCGACCGGGCCCGCCGTCGGCCGCCCGGGCCTGGGACAGTGCTGTCCAGCACCGTCCCGGCTCTGTCTCAGGCTGCAGGGTACGCCCGTTTCGCTGGGACGGCCCCAGACCGTTTCGCCTGGCGGCGGTGCTCGCGCCGCACGGGCCGGGACGGTGGGACGGCCTCGCCGACCGCCGGACGGTTGTCCTCTGACAGGCGGTCTCGACCGTCTGCCAAGTGATCTCGACCGGCCCTGGCCGGCCTAGGGCAGCAGGAGCTTCTGGGTCGGTCCGGAGAGGCTGAGCAAGTGGTCGATGATGGCGGCCACCGGGTCCGGCTGCGGGTCGAGGGCGGTGAAGAACCGGTCCAGCTCCGCCGGGCCGGCCGGGGGAGGGGCGTCGAGGCAGTGTCTTGCCTGGGTGCGGGTGTTGGCCAGGGCGGCCGTCCAGGCGGCCTGCTCCGAGGCGACCGGGACGGGGAAGTAGGCGTCGGCCCGGTCGGCCGCGTCGAGCAGGTCCGTGCAGGCGTTCCGCAGCGCCGCGGCGTCCACGTTGCCGTCCGGACCGACGCTGCGGTCGGCGGCGGCGAGGGCGCGCTCGTACTGTTGCATGATGCTGCGCCCCCCGAAGTAGCCCCAGGCCCAGACCTGCAGACCTGCCGTCAGGCTGTTCACGGGTCTGCGCTGCAGTGCGGTGATGGTCGGGTCCGGCCCGGCCCCGGCCGGGCCGGGCCCGGTGCCTCCAAACGTGGTGTAGCCGACCAGACCGAGTCCGAGCAGGGCCAGGCAACCGACAGCACCGCAAGTACGGCGTACCACACGGTACTTGGGGCTCGGCCCGGCCTCGGAGCAACGGGGAGCGACAGGGGCCCGTCGGCGGATCCGTGCAGCGGCGGCGAACGGGAGCGCCGCCACGATGCTCGCCATCCCCGCCACGGCAAGGAACTGGGGAAGGAAGAAGGTGAGCAGCTGCCGGCCGTTCCCGACAGGGAAGCCGCAGGAGGCTCGCACCGTCTCCAGCGCGGGCACACAGCCGTCGGTCGCGTTCACGGCGAGCAGGACGGTCAGGCCGACGGCCGTCGCCGTGCCCGCGCCGACGGCCGCCGCCGCACCGCTGCCCCGGCCCGTCAGCGCCCCGGCCGCCGCCGCGAGGACCGCACCGCAGAGCAGCAGCACGAAGATCCAGCCGGTGTAGACCGTCAGGGCCGGGACGAACGGCTGCTCGTCCCGCCAGATCCACACCTGGGCCCGGTGCGTCAGGGCGAGGGCCCCGGCGCCGACGGCCGCGCCGCACAGCAGACCGGGCAGGACACCGGCCGCCCGGGCGCGCACCCCGCCGAGCAGCGGGATGACCAGCGGGACGAGCCACAGCGCGACGGTCAGCCAGACGGTCCACCGGAACAGCGCCAGCAGGACGACGATCAGCGTGAGGTTGGCGATGACGTCCGAGGTGGGCGAGGGCGCCAACTGCTGCGAGGGCTCGAAACCGGCGTTCAGGAACGAGAGCGCGGTGGCGGAGGAGTACGGCATCCCGGCGGCGAAGGAGGTCCCGGCCGCCTGCCACCAGCCGTACCACCAGGCGAAGGCCGCAGCGGCGACGGAGACGATGGCCACCCCGGCCGCCGACCGCCGCAGCCCGGGCCGCAGCCCGGCGGAGAGCGCCGCGCAGCCCGCCGTCCACCAGAGCACGGCGGCGGGCACCAGCACCGGTAGCAGCAGCAGGAGCGCCTCGGGGAAGCGGGGCGCCCAGTCGAGCCCGAGGAACTGGCTGCAGACCAGCTCGCCCAGCAGGTGCCCGGCCCCGAACCAGAGCCCCGCGCGCACCCCGGACGGCCGGGCGGCCCCCGGCGGGGCGTGGACCACGCTGCGCCGGACGGCGCCGGCCGCCACGACGGCGGCCAGCACCGCCGCCGGCCAGACTCCGGGGTCGCCCAGCCAGGTCGGCAGGTAGGTGTTCAGGCCGGGGGTGAAGGTGAGCAGGTAGCCGAGGACGGCGACCGACACCCCGGTCAGCACCAGCTGGGGCGGCCGGACCGCGACCGGCGCGGCGGCATCGGCCAGCGCGGCGACCCGGGCCTCCCAGGACGGATGGGTGCGCAGCAGCGCCCGCACCGCCCGGCCCGCCGCCGCCAACGGGCCCCGGCGGCGCTCGGCCGTCCGGCGACGCTGCTGCCGCGTCCAGTAGCCCGGGTCGGCGCCGTGGGCGACGGCGTCGAGATCGGCGTGGATCTCGCGGGCCCGCAGCAGCTCGGCGGTGGTGAGCTGCATCAGCAGCACCATGGCCGCCGCCAGGGCCAGATCCCGGGCCAGCGGCGCCGGCGGGGGAGAGTGGAAGGTCGGCGCGAGGACGGCGGGCAGCAGCTTCCACCCGACGGCCACCACGAAGGGGAGGACCACGCAGACCAGGAACACGCGCCAGAGCGCGAGGGTCAGGTAGGTCAGGTCGACGTCCCGGTTGCGCAGGTGGGCGTACTCGTGGAGCAGCGTCGCCTCGAAGGCCCGGCGGTCCGTCCGGTACAGCGTCACCAGGCCCAGGTCCAGCCGGAGGCTGTACCGTCCGAACCGTCCGAGGGCGACGGCGTTCGCGCTGAACGGCGCCGCCCGGTCCACCACGAAGGCGGGCGTCCTCGGGAGCCCGCAGCGGGTGGCCAGTGCGGTCAACCACTCGGTCAGCTCGGGCTGGTCGAGCGGGACGGCCCGGGCGCGGTGCTGCTTCCAGCGGGGGATGAGCAGGTGGACCAGGACGGCGAGGGACAGCACGCCGACGGTGCCGAGCAGCGGCAGCCCCAACAGCTTCCACGGGCCCAGGTGGGTGTCGATGCACCGGCGGTAGGCCGGAACGCTCAGCGGCAGGTAGTTGGCCAGGCTGGTGTGGTCCGGGTCGGCGCCGGCCGCCAGCGCGCAGCCCCCGGTGGTGTTGTGCGGGTCGACCACCAGCAGCAGCAAGTCCGAGAGCATGGCCAGCGAACCGGCCGTGAACACCCCGGCCAGCAGGACGAAACGCCGGGTCGTCCCGGCCCCGGGCCAAGGGAGGAGGAGCCGGGCACTCCGGTCGCTCATCGGCGGCCCTCGGCACGCCGCCCGGTCATCCGCTTCCCCCGCTGCGCCGCCCGGTCACCCCTCGCCCTCGGCGCTCGGCTCGGGCTCTTCCAGGGCCTGCGGCAGGAGCGCGAGCCGCCGCACCACGCCGTCGGCGATCCGCTCGCCCCGCTCGGGGGACAGGCGGGCCTGCCGCGCCGCCTCCAGCACGCACTGCTCGACCGAGGCCAACTGCTCGGGGGTGAGGGCGGGCAGGGCGACGGGCACCGGAGTCCGGCGGCGGCGGAAGAACCCGCGCCGGGCGAGCCCGGACCGGCCCGCCCGCTCCACCACCGTGTCGACGACCCGCCGGACGGACTCGTCCACGACGATCCAGACGGCCGGAGTCAGCAGGACGCCGAGTTCCTCCAGCCCGAAGCCCAGCGGCTCGCCCCGGGTGGGCCGGGAGCTCAGGCGTTCCAGCACCGTCGCGGGGTCCAGCCCGTGCAGCGACTCGGCCAACGGCAGCTCCGCCGGGGCGAGTCGGGCGATCACCGCGGTGACGATGGCGTCCCGCAGGTGCGCGGCCGACGGCTCCGGCAGGTGCTCATCCGAGGGACTGGAGTTCATGCTGCTCCTTGGCGACCAACTGGTCGACGTCGGTGGGGCTGAGGGGGTGGACGACGAGGTCGAGCCGGTCCGCGTAGTCCCAGAACTGGGAGCTGCCCGACGCGTTCGCCCTGGCCTGGTTCTCGGCGGCGGCCTGGTCGAAGAGCGGACCGCCCGCGGGGTTGTTGCAGGTGAGCTTCCCGCTCAGGCTCGTCCCGGTCAGCTGGTAGGGCTGCAGGCCGCTGGTGCACCCGCCGACCTCCCGGCCGCCGGTGGTGATGGAGCCCACCGTCAGCTCGATGTACACCTTGTCCAGCACGTAGGCCGCCGAGGAGGCGTTGTAGACGGGGCCGGAGAAGGCGACGTTGACCAGGCAACCCGTGTGGCTGCAGGCGACGTTGCTCGCACCGTCGTTCTGCTGGAGGATCTGGACCGAGCTGCCGGTCGTGGCAGTGGTGAGCTCCTTGGTGTACTGCACGACCTTGCCGTACAGCCCGGCGGCGTCGGTGACCGGGGTGAGGGTGATGCCGAGCGAGTTGGTGAGCGGCGTGTGCGCCTCCAGCGACCTCGGCTGTTGGCTCGACGGGTTCTTCGCCATCGCCTTCAGCCCGGCCATCGCCGTGACCAGGTTCGCCGGTTCCCAACGGAGTACCCGGTAGGGGGCGTTCTGCGTGACGTACAGGTACCCCTGGACGGTGTCGGCCCGCCAGGCCGGCTGCCCGTCCACGGTGACGGCGGCGGCGGCCTTGTCACCGACCACCGGAAGGCGGGGCTGCTGGTCGAGGGCCGAACTCAGCGTCGCGGCCAGCTTCGCGGGCGTCACGTAGGTCTTGAGCATCGAGGCCATGTTCTTCTCGTCGTTGCCCGGGTCGTAGGTCCAGCCCTTGAGCGCGGTGTCGTTCCGGTAGCTGAGGTAGTCGTGCCCGGCGACCGTCACCAGGTCCTCGTCCACCTTGTCCGAGAAGTCCGCAGTCTCGCCCACGGAGCCGTACCGCTCGGCGGTGGCGGTCACGGTGACGTCGTAGTAGCCGGTGTACTGGTCGTGGTCCTGGTACCGCACCCCGGGCGTCCGGGAGAGCGCGGCCAGCGCCTGGGTGAAGGGCTCGCGCACCTCCTGCTTCGGGCTGCCCCCGTCCAGCAGGAGCACCAGGACAACGGCCAGGACGGCCAGGACGACGGCGCCCGCCACCGCCAGCCGGGCCCGCCGGCGCCGCCACCACGGCCCGGCCCCGGGCCCGTCGGGGCCCAGCAGCGGCCGGGCGCCGGCCGTCGCCTCGGCCGCGTCGGCGAGGAGGCGCTCGCCCCGCTCCGGCCACTGCGGGCCGTAGACCTCGGCGGCGGCCGCCTCCAACTCCGCCAGGAAGGACCGGACATCGGGGTACCGGGCCTCCGGCGCCTCGGCCGTGGCGCGTGCCACCACCCGGCGCAGCGGCTCGGGCAGGTCCTCGGGCGCCGCCGCGCCGGGGGAGTGGCCCACCGTGGCGGGCTGACCGCCGGTCAGGCACTCAAGGAACACCAGCGCGGCGGCGTACCCGTCGGAGGCGGGCGAGGCAGGCTCGCCGCGTCGCAACTCAGGGGCGCGGTACGCCGCGTCCGTCTCCGCCAGGTCCGCCGTCGGCGCAGCAGCCGGGCGGCCGGTGTTGAGCACCTGACAGTGCCCGGTGAGGTCCACCAGGACGTCGCTCGGTCGGTAACTCCCGTGCACCACGCCCTGCTCGTGGGCGGCGGCCAGACCAAGCAGTGAGTCGCGCAGCACCGCGAGCCCGGCCTCGGGCGGGAGACGACGGACGGCCAGTAACGCCTGCAGGCTCGCGCCCTCCACCGCCGCCATGACCACGGCGACACCCTCGCCGTCCGGCGAGGGGAGCACCTGGTCGATCCGGACGAGATTCGGGTGTCGCAGCGTGGTGCCCCCGGCGGGCGCCGCGAGGGAGTACTTGACCACGGCGAGCGCGCCGGAGGCGTCCGAGCGGACCAGCACGACCCGGCGCGGACCGGTGCCGAGCGGTCGTATCTCCGTCCACCCCGGTACCCGCCGGCCCGGCGCCTGCTGCTCCGGCACCGACTGACCCGGTAACGACCGGTCCTGCTCCGAGCCCTCCGGCATGCCCGCCCCCCGAGTCGGCAGCAATCCGCGGATGCTCAGCCTAGGGCTGCCCAAACCCCTTTGTACATGGTCGGAGTTGACGGCCGGCTGCTGTCGGTCAGGATCACTTGGCAAACGGTCAAGATCGACTGTCGGAGGACAACCGTTCCGTCCCACCGGACTTCGAGCGGTCTCATCGAGGTTCGACCGCACGACCTTGGACGGGGAGACGCGCCGGGCCCGGCGGGCGGGTGGGCCGTGACCAGGCTGATGGCGTCTTCGGGGGTATCGGCGTAGCCGATCACGCTGGAACTGCGGGGTCGACGGATGCGGAACCGCCCGTCGCGCAGCGGGTCGACGGACGGCACCTGAACGATGTACGGGATTGTGGGGCAGCTGCTGAGGCACAAGGTGTGGTGGCTGGTGAAGGGGTAGAGCTGGCGTAGCTTCGGCTCCGCGTGGGCCGCCTCCAGCAATGCCCGAGCCTGCTCTCCGGCCGGCGGGTCGCCAGCAGGTGGAGGCTCAACGACAGTTCGAAGGACATGTCGGCGGCCGGTGCGATCCGGGTGGGTGCCAGATCCCGGTTGGTGAAGTGGATCCTCAGCACCTCCTGATCCTCGGCCCGCCCACTGGTCGACGGCAAGGGATTCGTCCAGGAACGAATCCCTTCCCCCAGGGCGTGAACTGACGCATCGTCATCAACAGTGAAGCCGAGACGGCCACGCGGCGAGTACGGGAGATCCGCCGCAGGGCCGATACCTGTGCAAACTCAAGGAGGGACACCAACCATGCGCATGCACACCTGGAAACGCCGCACCGCCACCCTGGTCCTGGGCGCGGCCGCCGCGCTTGCCCTGACCGCCGGTTCCGCCAACGCGGCCGCCAATGCGGCGACCGCCTCGCCGCACAACACCTTGCCGTACGCCTGCGGCTACGGCAGCAGCACCATGATCACCGACTATGGCATCAGCCACGGTACGCAGATCGACCCCGGCACCACCTACTGCGTCGTCGGCTACGAACTGGTGATGCAGAATGACGGCAACCTCGTCCTCTACAGCGAGAACGGCGCGGTCTGGAGCAGCGGCACCTGGGGGCACGGCGGTGCCTACGCGAAGTTCCAGGACGACGGCAACCTGGTCGTTTACGCGTCCCCCAACTCGGCGCTGTGGAACTCCGGGACCTGGGGCCACCAGAACGCGGGCCTCTACCTGAGGTCCAACGGCCACCTGTGGCTCTTGGACGCCAACAGGGGATGGCTCTGGAACAGCTGAAAGGCACACGCCCCGGACGCCTCGGCCAGGTCGTGAAGGTCAGCGCGCCGATTGCCTCGGACGGAGACCGGCCGACGGCCGGGGCGCGGCCCCGGGTCCCGGGCGCCGACCGGAGGGCGGGTCACGGGACGGCGCCGCGGCCTGGTCGGGGGCAGGGCCGGAGAACGGCGAGCGCTCCACCGTCGGCAGGCGCTCGCCGGTGCGGAGGTCCGTTCACCCGGTGTGCGCCAAGAGATGATCTTGGGTGTCGCACCGCCTCCTGGGGGCCGAGGTGATCCCGTCACGCGCCCTGAGTTGATCGTGGCCGCCGTGTCGGCGGTGGCGGAACCCCGTTCGTGGGGCTGGGACCGTGGTTGCCGGTGCCGGCCCCACGAGCGGGTGTGGTCAGGCGTTGTGCTTGGCGAGGAAGTCGGTGATGAGGTTCTGCCATTCCTCGGGGCGTTCGACCATGGGGAGGTGGCCGGTGGGGATCTCGACGAGCCGGGCGTCGGGGATGTGGTCGGCGAGGTGGTGGTGCAGGGCCGGGGGTGCCAGGTGGTCGGCGGTGGTCGAGATGACCAGGGTGGGCACGCGGATCGCGGCGAGGTCGTCGCGGACGTCGATCCGGCCGGCGAGGTCGGCGTGTTCGAGGGTGCCGTCGGCGATGTCGGCGGCGGCGTAGGTGACGGCCTCCTCCAACTGCTCGGCGGACATGGCCTCGATGGCCTGGGGGCTGAGGGCGTGCGGGAAGAGGAACTCGCTCACCAGGCGGCGGTCGCCGGTGGCGGCGAGCTTGCTCCACACCCTGACGGTCAGTGCCTGCTGGTTGTTGGGGTGGGCCATGGTGGCGGTCAGGGCGAGGGCGGTGACGCGCTCGGGGTGGCGGGCGGTGGCGCGGATCGCGACGGGACCGCCGAGGGAGTAGCCGTGCAGGGCGAAGGTCTCCAGGCCCTCGGCGACGGCGGCGGCGACGAGCTGGTCGGCCACCTCGTCGATGTCGAGGGGGGTGGTGGAGCGGGGGGTGCCGCCGCTGCCGGGGTAGTCGACGCCGACGACGGTGTGCCCGGCGGCGAGGCCGTCCAGGATCGGTCCGTAGGTGCCGGCGATGCTGCTGCCGGCGCCGTGGGCGAGGACGAGGCCGGGGCCGGAGCCAAGGACGGTGCGGGCGTAGGTGGCTTCGGGCAGGGGGCGCTCGGACATGACGGTTTCCTTCTCTTCGAGGTGTGACGGCTGGTCAGGTGGTGCGGTGCCGGGCCCAGGAGCGGAGTTGCTCCGGGGCGGGCAGCAGGCGCGGCCGGCTGAGGTGCGGTGCCGGCCGCGGTCCCGAAGCCGCCTCGTGCGCCGGTGACACATCGGGAGGTCAGGGCAGGAGGACGGCCTTGCCCCGGTTGCGGCGGGCTTCCAGGTCGATGTGGGCCTGGGCGGCCTCGGCCAGGGGGTAGGTGCGCCAGATCGGCACGGCGAGCTCGCCGTCAGCGGCCAGCCGGACCAGCTCCGGCAGGGATTGACCGTCCTCGGCGGTGCCCGCGCTGAAGCGCACGCCGTGCTGTGCGGCGGACATGTCGGCGATGGTGATGACCCTCGCCGCATCGCCGGTCAGGGCGACGGAGTCGGCGAGCACGCCGGCACCGGAGGCGTCGAAGACGAAGTCCACCCCGCCCGGCGCGGCGGCCGTCACCCGCTCCGCCCAGCCGTCGCCGTAGCGGACCGCGGTGGCTCCCAGGCCCCCCACCTGCTCCAGGTCCCGCTCGGCGGCGGTGCCGATGACGGTGATGCCGCGGGCGGCGGCCAGCTGCACCGCGACGGTGCCCACGCTGCCGGCGGCGCCGTGTACGAGCAGGGTCCGGCCCGCCTGCACACCCAGCTGGCCCAGGACGCGGAACGCGGTCTGGCCGACCGTGACCAGCGAGGCGGCGACCTCCCACGACAGGGCTGCGGGCTTGGCCACCGGCCGGTCGAGAAGGGCGTACTCGCTGTAGCTGCCACCAACGGTGGCGCCGAGAACCTCGTCGCCCACGGCCGGACCGGCGCCCTCGCCGACCGCATCGACGACACCGGCCGCGTCCAGGCCCGGGATCACGGGAAAGCGGGCCGGGATGACGCCGGCCATCAGCCCGGATCGGATCTTCATGTCGAGCGGGTTCACCGAGGCGGCCTTGACCTTGATCCGGACCTGGCCCGGGCCCGGCTCCGGCAGGGCGGCCTCGGTCGGCTGCAGCACCTCGGACGCGCCGTACTCGGAGAAGGTGATCGCGGTGGACATCAGGAACTCCCGGTGGGAAGAGAAGCACGCCCCGAATCACTCAGCGCGTGTGATTGCTCTTCCTGTGTATCACACGGCAAGTATGATTTTCGAAGCCCGGCGACTGTGCCACTTGTCACACGTGGTGTGTGATTTATGGGTAGGATGGCCTCATGTCCTCGACGTCCGTCCACCGCCGCAAGCCGACCCCGAGCAATCCACGCGTCCAGCGCACCCGCGCCCGGATCCTCGCCGTCGCGAGGGAACTGCTGCCCGAGGTCGGCCCCGCAGGCCTGACGTACGCCCTGCTGGCCGAGCAGGCCGGCGTCACCCGCCAAACCCTCTACCGGCACTGGTACAACCGCGCGGCGCTGCTCGTCGACCTCATCCTCGAAGGCCCCGACCTCGGCAACTACCCCCGGCCCGGCACCGACGTGCGCACCGTGGCCACCGCCTGGCTGACAAGCCTGCGCGACGGCATCAGCGCCCCCGCCGTCCGCCCCGCCGTCCTCACGGTCACCGCCCAGGCCGACCACGACCCCGACAGCGCCCAGGCACTGGTCCGCATCGTCGAGGACCGCCACGCCGCCTTCAACAAGCTCATCGAGCCCTCCGGCGTCCAGGTCACCGCTGACGAGTACACCCTGCTCTACGGGCCCGTCCTCGCCCGGCTCTTCTTCGACCGCGGCCAGGTCACCGACACCTTCATCGAGGCCGCCGTCACCCAGTGGCTCACCACCCTGCAGCATTCAGGCGCACTGCCGACGGACGGCGACCCGGCCAGGAACTGACCCGGACCAAAGAGCAGACGCCGGCCCGGTCACCCGGCCGCCGACTGGATCACATCATCGGCCCGCGCGCCGGTTCGGCGCCGGCGAATCCGCTGACGGGCCGCGCCGGATAGCGGGACAGTGAGGCGGCCGGGCCGACGGCGGGTCCGGGCCGAGGCGGCCTGCCAGCCCTCCGCCTTCCGGACGCTCCCCAGGAGCGCCTTGCGATGCGCCCCGTGTTCCTTGGCGAGCGCCGCGACGGCCTCGTCCCCGGAGCCGGCGAGCCGGACCGGCAGCATCGTGTGCTCCGCGATGCTGCGCACGACCGGGCTGCTCCCGGGCCCGACGTCGTTCGGCGACAGGAGGCTGACGGCATGCCCGCTGCGGATCACGCGGGCCCACCATCCCCGGGCGGCCAGGAACACGTCCCGGACGCACCGCAACCTGAACCTGCTCGGCCCGCTACGGCTTCACTGCCTCCCCCCCGGCCGCCGGCGCTCTGCGACCCCTGCGAGACCCGGACGCGCCGGAGCCGGACGAAGACGACGACGGGCAGGAGTGAGTGTCAGGAGCCCACCGGATCACTCCGTTACGGGCAGGCACTCGGCGAGCAGGTCGACGATGTCGCGCCAGGCTCGCTGCGCGTGCCGCGGGTGGTGGCCGACGCCGGGGAGCACGGTGTGGTCGACCGGTGGGTGGTGGAAGGCATGCAGGGCTCCGCCGTAGACCGCGAGGCGCCAGTCGACGCCTGCGGTCTGCATCTCGGCGGTGAACGCCTCCCGTTGCGCGGGCGGCATGATCGGGTCTTCCGACCCGACTCCGGCCCACACCGGGCAGCGAATGCGTGCCGCCTCGCCCGGTCGGCCCGTGGTCAGTGCGTTGACTGTGCCGATCGCGCTCAGGTTGACGCCGTCGCGCCCGAGTTCCAGCGCAATCGCGCCCCCGGTGCCGTAGCCGATAGCAGCAATCCGGTCGAGGTCGGCCCGTGGTTCGGCACGCAACACGTTGAGCGCCGCGTGGCCGATGCCCCGCATCCGGTCGGGGTCGGCGAGCAGCGGCATGCAACGGGCCAGCATCTCCTCGGGGTTGCTCAGATAGCGCCCGCCGTGGAGGTCAAAGGCCAGCGTCACGTATCCCAGCTCAGCCAGGGCCTCGGCCCGGCGGCGCTCGACGTCGCTGAGCCCCATCCCCTCGGGCCCGATCAGGACTGCAGGCCGGCGGTCGGCACCGGCAGGGAGCGCGAGGTGCCCGACCATCGTGAGGGCGTCGGCCGGGTATGCGACCGTACGCGTTGTGACCGTCGTCATGAGACTGGACTGTAGTGACCGTCGAGCCCGGTCAGGCCGGTGTTCACCGCTGGCGGACGGTGGGCTGTCCCGGCCGTGCCGCCGGAGCAGAGGTCGCCATCGTCTGACGACAGGCGGACGGGGCATCCAACGAACCCGTGCAATCCGGGAGTTCGCGGCGGCCCGAATCCAATCGGATCCGATGGTGATTGCTGACAGGATTTGACGACAGATAGGGTCCGATCCTCCGGGCGACGCTGTCCACACCTTCGAGACGTTCCGCCCGGTGCGCGGCACCCGGCACATCCTCGACGTGCTCGACGCCCTGCACCGCGACCGTCTCGCCCTGCGCATCCACGACGGCGCGTTCTCCGCCACGGACCTCACCGCCCGCCACCCGCGCACCGGCGAGCTGCTGTCCACGGTGAAGTTCATGGTGCAGACCTCGCCGCCGCCGGCGAACTCCAGCGCGACCTCCAACGGGAACTGACCTATGACGGGCTGCGCGCCGCCGAGGCCAAGGACAGCAAGGGCGGACGCCGCCCCCTGCCCGTGGTGGCTGCCCCTGATCCGGTCCGGCCCGCTCGTCCTGCCGGAGGCCCCCCGCATGACCCCGCCGCCCTGACCGGCCCGGACTGGTACGGCCGGGGCCGGGACGACGCGGTCCACCACCTGCGGGACCCGGCACCGGGAGGACGGCACCGCCGACCGCATCGGCCCCAGGACGTAATTCCGTGGGCCGATGCCCGCGCGGGTGGTCAACCGGTGGGCTGATGCCGCACGAGAGGAGCGCGTGACAGCGTTCCCCTGTGCCCACGGACCAACCGTCGCGGCACGATTGACGATCCGTGACCATGGGAGGGACCGTGACCACCACGCCGTTCACCGGCCGGGAGGGCATGACGCGCCGCCGCATGATGGGAGCCGCACTCGCGGTCGGGGCCGCCGTGCCGCTCGCCGCCGTCGCCGGCCCCGCATGGGCGGACCCGGGGGCCCCGGATGCTTCGTCCGGCCTCCCGCCGACGCGGCTCACGCTGCCCGTGCCCACCGGGCCGCACCCGGTGGGCACGGTCCAGCTGCACCTCGTCGACCGGTCGCGCCCGGACGATATCGCGGGCCCCGGGCACTTTCGCGAGCTGATGGCCACCGTCTGGTACCCCGCCCGGGACGTCGAGCGGTACCCGGTGGCGCCCTGGATGCCGGCCGGAGCCCTTCAGGCGTTCCTTGCCGACGCGGGGTTCAGCGCCCTGGTCCCCCTGGCGCCGCTCACCGCCGGCCACGTGGGCGCTCCGGTGCGGCGGTCGGACCAGCGGCTGCCCGTCGTCGTGTACTCGCACGGTGCGGGCAGCCACCAGGGCGACCACACGATCATGGTCCAGGAGCTCGCCAGCCACGGATACGCGGTTGTGACGATCGCTCACCAGTACGACACGTACACCGAGTTCCCCGACGGCCGGGTCGCCGTCCCGAGCGACAACCCGAAGGCCCCCACCTACCCGGGGGACTACGCCGCGGACCTCCGCTTCGTCCTCGACTGCGTCGAACAACTGGCCGCCGGGCGCAATCCGGACGTCGACCGGCGGCAGCTGCCGGCCGGGCTGCTCGGCGCCCTCGACCCCCACCGCATGGGCGCCTTCGGCTGGTCCAAGGGCGGGACGGCCACCGCCTGCGCCGCGCTCGCGGACCAGCGCATCTGCGCCGGGCTGAGCCTCGACGGCCCGATGCAGATGAACCCGCCGCTGACCGGCGACCTGGACCGGCCGTTCATGATGATGTCCGCCGTGTTCACCCGGGCCACCGACCCCCAGGCAGCCGCGTTCTGGTCGCACCTGCGCGGGTGGCGGCTCAACATCCAGGCCCAGGGCGCCGTCCACAACTCGTACGGCGACAACGAGGCACTCTTCCCGCAGGTGGCGAAGCTGCTGGGATGGAGTGCGCAGCAGCTCCAGGACTCGATCGGCACCCTCGATCCCGACCAGGCGGTGAAGATCCAGCAGGCGTACCCGCTCGCGTTCTTCGACGAGCACCTGCGCCACCGCCGGGGGCACCTGCTCGACGGGCCGTCCCCGGCCTTCCCGGCGGTGACTTTCCTCCCGTGAGCGCCCGGGGCCGCGGCGCCGCGGTCCGTCGCAGGCGCTTGAGGGAGCAGGACGACTGGGCAGAGTTCCACCCGAACCGTCCCGGATTCAGCGCGCCACGGGACGGCTTGTACGACGCGTAGGGGATCCGCGGTCAAGATCGTTCGGCAGACAGTCAAGATCACTTGTCACAGGACGCGGACTGCCCTGTCTCGGCGGGTTTCACCGGTCACATCGAGGTTTGACCGCACGACCTTGGACGGGGAGACGCGCCTGGCCCGGCGCCGTCAGCCGAGGTAGTTGGTGCGGGTGGCTGCGGGCCCGGGCCCGGCGGGCAGGTGGGCCGTGACCAGGCTGATGGCGTCTTCGGGAGTATCGGCGTAGCCGATCACGCCGGAACTGCGGGGTCGACGGACGCGGAACCGCCCGTCGCGCAGCGGGTGGACGGACGGCACCTGAACGATGTACGGGAATGTGGTGCAGCTGCTGAGGCACAAGGTGCGGTGGCTGGTGAAGGGGTAGAGCCGGCATAGCTTCGGCTCCGCGTGGGCCGCCTCCAGCAATGGGACGATGCCCGGGTACGAGGTTCCCGGCGTGCGAATCTCGTGGCGCTTGCGCATCCGTTGCCAGGTCGGCACCAGCCGCTGCCACTTCACCTCGATCCGCAGCGTGCCGCCCGTGATCCGGCGCTGGAGGGTGCCGGCCAGGGCGACGGTGAAATCTTTCCCCTTGGACGGGGCCGGCGGTGTTGGGGTTGATGCCGAACGTTGGGCCGGCCTGGCCCTTGCTGTGCCGATACTGCTCGTAGTCCAAGGCGTGCATGGCGTCGTCCTGGGTCTGCTGGCAGCCACCCGCCTCCGGCCGCCTCCGGGAGCCCTGCGTGGTTTGTGTTGCGGTTCTGACCAGGCGTTATGTGGCTTGGTGAGGCCCTGGTGGGTGTGTTGCGCCTGCCGTTGTTGCACTGGCCGCCGTTCGGTCCGCCGGCCTCGTGCTCGCTGCTGCGCCCCGGTCGTCGGCCTGGCCGCGCTCGCGCCCTGCCGCTGCGCCCTGGTGGCGCCGTCCGGGCCGGGCCTGTTCCGGCCGCCCTGCCACACTGTCCCGTGCCGCACCCGATTCTGCCGGGCCGTCATTTGGTGTCGCGGTCGACCCGTGCGGCTGTGCGGCTGTGCGGGAGGCGGTCCGAGGCCGTCTGATGCAGGCTGGCAGCATGGGTCTTACGGGTGCGGACGCCGGAAGGGCGGGGAACTCCGGGGTCGAAAGCGGCGCGGCGCTGTCGGGGTGTGTTGCGCTGGTGACGGGTGCGTCCAGCGGTATCGGGGCCGCCACTGCCCTGGCACTGGCCCGGGAGGGGGCGACGGTGGCGCTGGTGGCCCGCAGCACCGAAAGGCTGAAAGAGCTGGCAGCCACGATCCGGACCCATGGCGGCTCGTGCACCGTCATCAGCGCCGATCTGCGTGACACCGTACGGGCCCGGGACACCGTCGAGGAGGCCACCGAGCGCTTGGGGCGACTGGACGTGCTGGTGAACAACGCCGGTTACGTTGCGATGGGGATTGTCGAGGAGGTTGACGCCGAGGAGGTCGACCGGATGGTCGACCTCAACCTGACGGCTGTCCTTCACCTGTCGCAGGCGGCGTTGCCGCACCTGCTGCGTGCTGCGGCAGGCGGCCCGCGTAGGGTCGCCGACCTGGTCAACGTCAGCTCGGCTGCGGGCCGTGTGGTGCGCCGCGGCAACGGCGTGTACTCGGCGACGAAGCACGCGGTGTGCGCGTTCAGCGAGGTTCTGCGCCAAGAGGTGACCCGGCGCGGTGTCCGGGTGGGAGTGATCGAGCCGGGGCTGACCTCGACGCACATGGCCACCGGTCCCGGGCTCGCCGCGGCCCGCGGCATGGCGCAGGAGTCCTGGCTCCGGGCGGAGGACATCGCCCGCTCCATCGTCTTCATGGTCACCCAGCCCCCGCACGCCGCGATCAACGAGATCATGGTGCGCCCGACGGCCCAGGAGCACTGAACCCCACCCCGCAGCAGCCGGCCGGACGGCGTCCGCTGCCGGGTCCGCCGGCCCCGTGCCCACTGCCTGCCGCTGCGCCCTGGCCGCCGTCCGGGGCGTGGCCTCGGCCCTGGCCCGGCCCGCTCCGCCCGGCTGCGCCCGGTCGTCCTGCTCGCCGTGGCCGGGGGCGCCGGTGCCCGGCTTCGGCCGTCCCCGGGTGGTGGTCGCCGGCTCGGCGTCCGGCCCGCTTGCGCGCCCCCGGACGGCACCGGCCCGCCGCCTCCCGCATGGCGCAGCCCCCCGCGCCCCGGGGTTACCCGAGTGCCTGCCCACTGGGCGGGCCTCGTCCTCAGTCCTTCAGCATCACCAACGGCAGGCCACTGTCGCTCCACGCGCCGCCCGTCTCGTCGACCTGGTAGCGGTCGGCCTCCAGGTCCGCGGCGAAGTCCTCCAGGAACTCCCGCAGACCGGCGGTCTCGTACCGGGCCCGCCAGCCCTCGTGGGACCAGTCGATGACCTGACCACGGCGCTCGGGAGCGGGCGGATCCAGATCGATGCAGATCACGTCACCATTGCCGATCCCGATGAAGGGGATCCACCCGGCGGACCAGGAGATGTCCCGGCGGATCACGC
>NZ_JBHJVK010000057.1:0-54191 GCF_042264695.1 Kitasatospora sp. NPDC056138
ACGGCGCGCCGCCCGGACCCCGCCCCGCCCCCCCCCCGGCGGGGGCCCCCCCCCCACGCCCGCGGGGGTGGGCGCGGGGGGGGGGGGCGGGGGCGGCCCGGGCCCCCCCCCCGGTCCGGCCCCGGCACCGGCCCGCAACGGCTCCGGAACGACCGATGGCCGGTCTCCCCGAGGGGGAGACCGGCCATCGCCGTCTGTGCTGGACGCGGCTCCGAGGAGCCCGACGTCACTTGCCCTTGGCGGCTTCCTTCAGCTTCGAACCGGCGCTGACCTTGGCGCTGAAACCGGCCGGGATCTGGATCGGGTCGCCGGTCTGCGGGTTACGGGCGGTACGGGCGGCACGGTGGGTGCGCTCGAAGGTCAGGAAGCCGGGGATGGTGACCTTCTCGTCACCCTTGGCAACAACCTCACCGACGACCTCGGCGAAGGCGGCCAGCACGGCGTCGGCGTCCTTGCGGGTCACCTCGGCACGGTCGGCCAGAGCGGCCACCAGCTCACTGCGGTTCATGTGTACTCCTGTGGTCTGTTCGCGTTGCGTGTGCGGGGGCCCCATCGGTCACCCTCCGGGGGCACCCGGCGGGCCGCTGGTCCGCACACTGTGCTCGTTCAGGCGAGGGTTGGTCAGGGGTCGGGCTTGCACCCCGAAGCGCCTCAAACCGCACTGCCTGGGTACGAATCCTGCCCCGACCGGCACTGAGAAAGCCAATCGGGCTCCGGCGAGGTTGACCCGAACAGCGCCCGCCGGACGGAGTTGTGACACTCCGTCGGCTCCGGTGGACCGGAGCGGGCAGCGGTCGGGACGACACGCCGGGACGCCGGAGGGGACGTTCCGTACTTGTCGGACACGCCGCCCCGTGCAGGGCTACCGTACGCCCTGGCACCGACAAGCCCAAACACGCCCCTTCCCCTTGTGTCGCAAGGGTTCGGGGCGTGTAAGGACGGGTATGGTGGCTAATCGCACATTTGACCGACTACCCGACACGCCGTGGGCGACACTCCGGTCAGATCCGGATGGCCGGGAACGAGGTCGTGTCGAGCGTCCCGACGATGCCGGGGGTGGGCTTCGCCGGGGTCGGCTCACCCTCGCGGGCAGCCAGCGCGGCCTCCCGCACGGCGGCGGCGACGGTCTTCGCCACATCCGGGTGGAACACGCTGGGGATGATGTAGTTCGCGTTCAGCTGGTCGTCGCCGACGGTGGTGGCCAGCGCGCGGGCGGCGGCGATCATCATGCCGGTGTTGACGGTCTTGCTCTGCGCGTCCAGCAGGCCGCGGAAGACGCCCGGGAAGACCAGCACGTTGTTGATCTGGTTCGGGAAGTCGCTGCGGCCGGTGGCGACCACGGCGGCGGTCTGCCGGGCGACGGCCGGGTCGACCTCCGGGTCCGGGTTGGCCAGCGCGAAGACGATCGCGTCGTCCGCCATGGTGGCGATGTCGTCACCGTTCAGCACGTTCGGGGCCGAGACGCCGATGAAGACGTCCGCGTCCGCCACGGCCTCCTTCAGGCTGCCGGTACGGCCCGAGCGGTTGGTGTGCTCGGCGATCCAGCGCAGGCTGTCGTTGAGGTCGTCACGGCCGCTGTGCACCACGCCGCGGACGTCCGCCACGGTGGCGTGTTCGACACCGGCGGCCAGCAGCAGCTTGAGGATCGCAGTACCGGCGGCACCGGCCCCCGACATCACCACGCGGATGTCGGAGATCTCCTTGCCGACCACGCGCAGCGCATTGGTCAGCGCGGCCAGCACCACGATCGCGGTGCCGTGCTGGTCGTCGTGGAAGACCGGGATGTCCAGGGCCTCGCGCAGCCGGGCCTCGATCTCGAAGCAGCGCGGGGCGGAGATGTCCTCCAGGTTGATGCCGGCGAAGCCCGGGGCGATGGCCTTGACGATGGCCACGATCTCGTCGGCGTCCTGGGTGTCCAGGCAGATCGGCCAGGCGTCGATGCCCGCGAAGCGCTTGAACAGGGCCGCCTTGCCCTCCATCACCGGCAGCGCGGCCTGCGGGCCGATGTTGCCCAGGCCCAGCACGGCGGAGCCGTCGGTGACCACGGCGACGCTGTTGCGCTTGATGGTCAGGCGGCGGGCGTCCTCGGGGTTCTCGGCGATCGCCATGCAGACCCGGGCGACACCCGGGGTGTAGATCATCGAGAGGTCGTCACGGTTGCGGATCGGCAGCTTGGACGACATCTCGATCTTGCCGCCGAGGTGCATCAGGAAGGTGCGGTCCGAGACCTTGCCGATCGCCACCCCGTCGATCGCCCGGAGCTTCTCGACGATCTCCTCGCCGTGCGCGACCGAGGAGGCCGCCACGGTCACGTCGATCCGCAGGGCCTCCAGGCCCGAAGCGGTCACGTCCAGGCCGGTCACCGAGCCGCCGGAGGACTCGACGGCGGTCGTGATCGAGCTCACGGCGTTGCCGGTGGCCGGGACCTCCAGACGCACCGTGATCGAGTTCGAGACACTTGGCACCGTCGCCATCGACGTCCTTCTTCCATCCACTGAGAGGGTTGGCAGCAGGGCCCCGGATTCAACATTCTGTTGAAGCCAGCCCAGCGCATGCTAGACCTCGATCGTCGCACCTACCAGCGGGTAGTCAGAAATATTGGTCATTAATTGCACGGGCCCCACAACAGACCCTCCGGCCACCGCACCCGGACCCGAAAAATCCGCCGTGGCCGCTGGCCTTCTCGCGGCAATGCGTTACATTGGACGAGACACCGGCTCGATCCAAGCCCCCGGGCCCAACCTTCGTCGCTTCGAGCGACCACTTGCCGCGAGGCGAGCATGGCGGGTCGGTGTCATCAACGTGAACGGCGAAGGCCCCCACCATCGGTGGGGGCCTTCGCCGTTGGTCCCGCCCCCGGACGACCGGGGACCTCGGCAGGGGCGCGGTTCCCCGCGCCCCTGCCGCCCTAGCCGTGCAGCAGCGCCGGAACGCCGTCGGCGTCCGGGAGGTCGTCCGGCCCGGACAGCACCGTGAGGCGCTGGGTGGCCCGGGTCAGCGCCACGTACAGCACCCGCAGACCGGCCTCCGACTCACCGGCGATCCCGGTCGGGTCGGCCACCACCGTGGCGTCGTACTCCAGGCCCTTGGCCTCCAGGCTGCCCAGTGCCACCACCCGCTCGCCCAGACCCTCGGCCCACGCGGCGGCCTCGGCCCTGCGGTCCATCGGGACCACCACCGCGACCGTGCCGTCCACCTCGGCCAGCAGCCGGGTCAGCTCGACCCGGGCGGCCTCGGCGAACGCCTCGGGCGCCGGGTCGTGCACGGCGGCGAACCGCGGCTCGATCCCGGTCGAGCGGACCGCGCTCGGCGACGGCGTACCCGGCGCGGCCAGGGCCAGCACCTTGGCCGCGACCTCGGCGATCTCCGCCGGGTTGCGGTAGTTGACCGTCAGGGTGTGGCGGCGGCGCGGCTTGCCCGACAGCACCTCGTCCAGCGCGGCCTGCGCCTCCTTCGGGTACGGCCAGGAGGACTGCGCCGGGTCGCCGACGATGGTCCAGGTCGCCATCCGGGAGCGGCGGCCGATCATGCGCCACTGCATCGGGGTGAGGTCCTGCGCCTCGTCCACGATCACGTGCGCGTACTCACGGCGCTCCACCGGCACCCGCTCGCGCTGGCGGGCGCTGCGGTCGGCGTAGGTGGTGACCTCGTCCAGGCCGGTCAGCATGTCGACCGCGTCCACCTCGCGCACCTTCGGGCGGGCCGGCTCGCCGAGCAGCAGCTGCAGCTCGTCGACCAGGGCCACGTCGTGGGTGGACAGCGCGCCCTCGCCGCGCTCGCCGAGGTGGCGCCAGGAGGCGGCGAGCAGCCTGGCCTCCTCCGGGGTGACGGCGCGCCGGGCGATCCGGTTGGTGTGCCGGCTGTTCCTGAGCGTCGCCAGCACCCGGCGCGGGGTGAGGGCCGGCCACCAGGCGTCCAGGAAGTCCAGGAAGGACGCCTCGTCCGAGACGTACTCGTCGAAGGACTCCTTCTCCTCCTGGCGCTGCTCCCGGCCGTAGTGGTCGGTCGGCTTGGGCAGGTGCCTGACCGCCTCCAGCCAGAGCGCGTCCAGCAGCAGGCGGCGGGCGCGCGGGCGCAGCAGGTTCAGCGGAGTGCCGCCACCGCCGATCACGTTGCCGCGCACCGCCTTGAGGCGGCCGGCGTCCAGGCGCAGCGCCTCGCCCCGGGCGAAGACCTTCAGCTCGGTCGGCGCGGCCAGCTCCAGCGCGGCCCGGGCGGCCCGGCGCAGCAGCTGCACCATCCGGCCCGAGCCCTTGACGTGGGCGGTCTCGGGGGTGTCGTACCGCTCCGCCTCGATGCCGTCCACCAGGCTGCCGACCGCGCGGATCGCCACCTGGCCCTCCTCGCCGAGGGAGGGCAGGACGCCCTCGGTGTAGGAGACCAGCAGTGGGGTGGGGCTGACCACCAGGATGCCCCCGGCGTAGCGGCGGCGGTCCTGGTAGAGCAGGAAGGCGGCCCGGTGCAGGGCGACGGCGGTCTTGCCGGTGCCCGGACCGCCGGTGACCAGGGTCGCCCCGGCCGCGGCGGCGCGGATGACCTCGTCCTGCTCCTTCTGGATGGAGGAGACGATGTCGCGCATCGAGTGGCTGCGGGCGCGGCCGAGCGAGGCCATCAGTGCGCCGTCGCCGACCACGGCCAGCTCGCGGCCGTCCAGGGTGGGCGTGAGGTCGGGACGCAGCAGGTCGTCCTCGACTCCGATCACCTTGCGGCCCTTGGAACGGATCACCCGGCGGCGGACCACCCGGCCGGGCTCGACCGGGGTGGCGCGGTAGAACGGTGCGGCGGCGGGGGCCCGCCAGTCGATCACCAGCGGGCCGAACTCGGCGTCCAGCACGCCGAGGCGTCCGATGTGCAGGGTCTCCGCGACGGCCGGGTCGGCCGGATCCATCGGGGTCTGCGAGGGGATGCCGTGCTCCTCGGGCGCGTCGGCCTGCTGGAGGTCGATCCGGCCGAACAGGAAGTCCTCGAACTCGCTGTTGAGCCGGTGCAGGTGGGCCCCGGCCCGGTAGACCTGGGCGTCGCGCTCGGCGAGCGCGCCGGGCGTACCGACCTGGACCCGCTTCACGGCGTCCTCGAGGATGTACTCGGCTTCGGCCAGCTTCTCCTCGAGACGGTGGTAGACGGTGTCGAGGTGGCGTTGCTCCTCGGCGATCTCGCGATCGCGGACGGTGTCGCCGTCGTGGGCGATGCCGTCGATGGTGGTGGCGCCGGCGGTGGCGGCAGTGCTGGTGCTGTGCATGGCGGTGCTGTGCATGGCCTCGGTGGTTGCGGCGGTGAACTGCTGGGCTGAGCCGTGCGCGCCCAAAGAGCCCCCTGAGGTGCGTCCTGCGGGTGATGGATCGCCGCCTCCGGGAGAGAAGGCGGACGGATGATCCTACGCCAGCCCACCCCGTCGGCGGCAGCACCGGATGGTCCCGAAGGCGCGGGGAACTGCGCGAACCGGCAGAAGACTTCTCCGGCAGGAGCCCTTCCGGACGACCGGGGGGCACAGCAGGGGCACGGCCGGGGAGCGCTCGGGACGGAAGCCGCGCGGCGCTCCCCGCCCCGGGCCGGCAGAGCGCGGGGCGGCCGGTTCCGGCCCGCGCGGCTCCGCGTGTCCCCGGCGGGGGCCCGGTTGCCGGGTTGCCCGGGGCGCGGTTTCCCGGGGCCGCAGGACCTCAGCGGGAGGGGGCGCCGAAGTCCGCGTGCGGGTCGAGGGCCAGGCGGTAGCCGCGCTTGACCACGGTGGCGACCAGTTCGGGTGCGCGCAGGGCAGCTCGCAGACGGGCCATCGCGGTCTCCACGGCGTGCTCGTCGGCGCCGCTGCCGGGTAGTGCCCGCAGCAGTTCGGCGCGCGGGACGACCCACCCGGGCCGTCTCGCGAGTGCCCGCAGCAGGGCCATGCCGGCGGGCGGTACCGGCCGGAGCTCGCCGTCCACCAGGACCGCCCGGCCGCGCAGTTCGAGGCCGTGCCCGGCGACGGCGAGGCGGCGGGCCCGCTGCGGCAGTTCGGCGGTGAGGGTCTGCACCATGGCGCCGAGCCGCATCCGCTCGGGCCGGACGGTGGCCACGTCCAGCTCCTCCAGCGGTGCGGCGGTGACGGGGCCGACGCAGACCGGGAGGACGTCGCGGCGCAGGGCGTGCAGCAGTTCGGCGGTTCGGCTGCGTTCGGCGGCGCGGTCGAGCAGGCCGAGGGCGGCGGGGGCGCTGGTGAAGGTGACGGCGTCGAGGGAGCCGCTGCAGGTGGCGTCGAGGAGCCGGTCCAGCGGAGCGCTGTCGGCCGGCGGCAGCCAGCGGTAGACGGGGACCTCGACCACCTCGGCGCCGGCGGCCCGGAGCGAGTCGACGAAGCCGCGCAGCGGCGCGCCGTGCAGCTGGACGGCGATCCGGCGGCCGTCCACGCCCTGGTCGAGCAGCCGTTCCAGCACTTCCACGGAGGACTCCGACCCGGGTGACCACTCCTCGCGCAGCCCGGCGGCCCGGATCGCGCCCTTGGCCTTGGGGCCGCGCGCCAGCAGGACGGCCCTGCCGAGGCAGGCGGTCAGTTCGCCGGCCAGGCCCCAGCCCTCGGCGGCTTCGATCCAGCCCCGGAAGCCGATCCCGGTGGTGGCGACCGCGAGGTCCGGCGGCGCGGCCAGCAGGTCCCGGGTGGCGGCGAGCAGTTCGGCGTCGTCGGCGAGCGGCACGATCCGCAGTGCGGGGGCGCGCAGCACGGCGGCGCCGCGGCGCTGGAGCAGGGCGGCGAGCTCGTCGGCGCGGCGGGCGGCGGTGATGCCGACGGTGAAGCCGGCCAGCGGGGGAACGGTGGGGGTGCCGGGCGGACCGGGGTGCGAGGCGTCCATGGTCGGGGGTCCTTCGGTGGGGCTCCCCCGGCCTGCGGCCGACCCGGTCCGGGGGTTTACGGGTGGGACGGTCATCCTGTCGTGCGGTGGTGACGCCCCCGGGTCGCTCCGATTTCCGTCGTGTTGCGCCCGTCCGGCCGGGTCTCGGGCCACCGCCGGGGCCGGGCCGAGCGGTCGCGGGCGGTGGATCAGCGGTGGGGTCGCGCCCGGCAGCGGCCGTGCTCAGACCCGGGCCGGCGCCGGGCTCTCGACCGCGGCCGGCGCGGCGGTGACCGGACGGCGGAGGTAGGCCGCCCAGGTGAGGGCGGAGCAGACGGCGTACCCGGCCAGGAAGGCGAGGAAGGCGGGCGTACCGGTGCCGGTGGCCTGGAAGGACTGCCGGAAGACCAGATTGATCAGCAGTCCGCCGAGCGCGCCCACCGCGCCGATCACGCCGATCGCCGCACCCGACATCCGCCGGGACCAGGCGGCTGCCCGCTCGGCGTCGGCCCCGGCCGCGATCCGGTCCCTGGCCCCGGCCTCGAAGATGCCGGGGATCATCTTGTACGTGGAGCCGTTGCCGATCCCGGCGAGGACGAACAGCGCGGTGAACCCGGTCAGGAAGAGCGGCAGCGAGGCGGCCGAGGAGGCACAGGTCACCAGCGCGGCCGCGGCGGCCATGGCGACGAAGTTCCAGAAGGTGATCCGGGCCCCGCCGAGCCGGTCGGCGAGCCGGCCGCCGACCGGCCGGACCAGCGAGCCGATCAGCGGTCCGAGGAAGGTGAGCTGGGCGGCCTGCAGCGGGGTCCGTCCGAACTGGCTCTGCAGCACCAGGCCGAAGGCGAAGGAGAAGCCGATGAACGAGCCGAAGGTGCCGACGTAGAGCACCGACAACAGCCAGGTGTGCCGTTCCTTCAGGGTGTCCCGCAGCGCGCCGCCGTCGTTGCGCAGTGGCGCCAGGTTGTCCATGAACAGGGCCGCGCAGAGCGCCGCGAGGACGATCAGCGGCAGGTAGAGCGCGAGCACCAGCCGGGGGTGTCCGGCGCCCGCCCGGGCGATCACGGCGAGCGCGACCAGTTGGATCACCGGTACGCCGAGGTTGCCGCCGCCCGCGTTGAGCCCCAGCGCCCAGCCCTTGCGGTGCTGCGGGAAGAAGGCGTTGATGTTGGACATCGACGACGCGAAGTTGCCGCCGCCCAGCCCGGTGAGCGCCGCGACCAGCAGGAAGGTCCGGTACGAGGTGCCCGGGTGCATCACGCACCCGGCCGCGAGGAGGGGCAGCAGCAGGAGGGCGGCGGAGACGACGGTCCAGTTCCGGCCGCCGAAGCGGGCCACCGCGAAGGTGTACGGGATCCGCACCAGGGCGCCGACCACGGTCGGTACGGCGACCAGGAAGAACTTTCCGGCCGGGTCGACGTGGTACTCCCTCCCCATGAAGAGCACCATCACCGACCAGAGGCTCCAGACGGAGAAGCCGATGTGCTCGGAGAGGACGGAGAAAGCCAGGTTGCGGTGGGCGGTCCGGCGTCCGGTGCGCGCCCAGAACGCGGTGTCCTCGGGGTGCCAGTCCTGGATCCAGCGGGTCCCCGGTCCGGACTGCGGGCCTGCTCTCATCGGTCTCCCCTTGCCTGCCGGTGCGGTGTGCGACCGACGGTAGGAGTCCGGGGTTTCCGGTCCGTTGTGCGCGGTGACGCCCGCGGAACCGTCCACTCACCCCCGCCGCCGCGACGGTGTGAGAGGGACGGTTCCGCGTGTGGGGACAGCGGCACGGGAAAGGGGACGGCGCTCCCGGAGAAACACGAGAGCCGCCCTCCGGACCGGAGGACGGCTCATGTGCACATGGGATGGTGGAGATGCCGGGAATCGAACCCGGGTCCAGTGGAGTGGATTCAGGGCTTCTCCGAGCGCAGTCCGCTGTGATTTTCTCGGCCCTGGCAGTCACGCGGACAAGCCGCCAACAGGCCCAGCTGCTGTTTGATTTCCCCGCCTCCCTCGCAGCCCGAGAGGAGGGTTGAGTTCCCTAGATTATGCCAGGATCCGGGTCGGGAACGCCCCGGGCTGACACCCATTCACTTTCGCAGATCAGGCTGCGAGAGCGAACTGCTGGGAATCGCGCTTAGAGTTGGCGATTATTTTTTTGCGACAGATGGTTAACGAGATCATTGCCGCGTTCCTCGGCTCGCTTCCCCTGTTTCGACTTCCCCTGTCGAAACCGATCATCCCCATGTTTTTTTGAGAAACAGCTCCGCCGGAGTGGACCCCTGCGGTGTTGCTGTCGCCATGGTACGCGCAGTCACCGGCAGGGGTCCAGCTCATTACGGCAGGGGCGCGACCTCCGGCTTGGCGGCGGCGGGGCGGGAGCCCGGGGTGCCGACCTGCTGGGCGAGCAGCGCGAAATCGTGCTGGAAGCCGGTGGCGGCGAACTGCCAGACGTGCTTGCCGGGCAGGACGGTGGTGTGGACCAGGTATCCGGCCTTGTGCAGCGCGGGTTCCAGCTGCTGCTTCATCTGGCCGATCTGCCGGGTCTCCTGGTCGCCCGCCATCAGCATCGCGGTCACGCCCTTGGGGTACTTCGCGTGGTGGGCGAGCACGGTCATCGGGTCGTTGGCGGCCCAGGCGGCCGCGTCACCGCCGTACAGCTTGGCGATGGTCTGGTCCTTGTTGCCGGTGTTCGGGCCGAGGTCACCGGAGATGTCGAGGAAGTGCCCGAAGACGTCCGGGTGGGTCACCGCCAGGGTGAGGGCGCAGGTGCCGCCCATGGACCAGCCGGCCACCCCCCACTTGCGGGGGTCGGTGGCGGTCTCGAAGGTGCTCGCGACGAACGGCGGCACGTCCTTGACCAGGTGGTCCTGGGCGTTCCCGGCCGGACCGTTGGCGCACTCGGTGTCGACCTTGAACCCGCCGCTGGGGTCCACGAAGACCATGACGGGCGCGAAGCCCTTGTGCTTCTTGGCGTACGCGTCGGCGGTCTGCGCCGCGTTGCCGATCCGCAGCCAGTTGTCGGGGGCGGAGAACTCGCCGCCGACCATCTCCACCACGGGCAGCTTGGGTCGGACCTTGCTGCGGAACCAGGCCGGCGGCAGGTAGACCAGTTCCTGCCGGTGGGCGAAGTTGCTCGCCGTGGAGGGAATGGTCACCGACACGATCCGGCCGGTGCTGGTCTTGCCGGTGATGCTCTTCGCCTCGTCCACCGTGATCTGGCTCGGCAGCGGCTGGTTGGTCAGCTCCCCGATGGCGTCGCCGACGGTCGGGTAGTAGCCCGTCTCCTGGTTGATCACGTTCGCGCCGGTGGCGACCGCGAGCAGCACCGTCACCGGCACCGCCGCACGCTGCCACCAGCGTCCGCTGCGCCAGCCGGCCACCAGGACGGCCAGCGCCAGGATCGCCACACCGAGCCAGACCCAGAGGCTGACCGGCAGCGGGTCGGTGACCCCGGACAGGTAGAGCACACCGAGCGCGGCGAGCACCGTGAGCAGGACGGCCGAACCGAGTGCCACCGGCAGTCGGCGCAGCCGCCAGCCGGAGTCACGCCAGCCGACTGCCGCCAGCAGCGCCAGTACGGCCACGATCTTCATCGCGGCCGGGAGCCAGCCTTGAAGCAGGGAGACATTCACCGGGTGATCGTACTGACGATCCGGTGCGGCTCCGACGGGCAGGTGGTCTTGGGACGAAACTGCGACAGTCGCGGGGTGTCAGCCCTGTTGACGGCGGCGGGCGGCAGCCACCGCGCGGTCCGACTCGCGGCGGTCCTGCTTCTCGCGCAGCGTCTGCCGCTTGTCGTACAGCTTCTTGCCGACGGCCAGCGCCAGCTCGAGCTTCACCCGGCCGTCCTTGAAGTAGAGGGAGAGCGGCACCAGGGTGTGCCCGGTCTCCTTCACCTTGGACTCGATCTTCCGGATCTCCATCCGGTGCAGCAGCAGCTTGCGCTTGCGCCGAGCGGCGTGGTTCGTCCACGTGCCCTGGGTGTACTCAGGGATGAAGACGTTGTCGATCCATGCCTCGTGCCCCTGGATGTAGGCGTAGCCGTCCACCAGATTGGCACGACCCTCACGCAGCGACTTCACCTCGGTGCCGGTGAGCACCATGCCGCACTCGTATGTGTCGAGAATCGTGTACTCGTGCCGCGCCCGCTTGTTCTGGGCGATCAGCTTCTGTCCCTTTTCCTTTGCCATAGCGCCGATCATTCTCGCACCTCGGGGCGCCCTCCGGCAGCCCCTTTACCCGGCGGGGTGCGTCCCGAGGTGCCGTCAGCCGCGGCCGAGGCCCAGGAGGACGGTGTCGGCCAGCGCCGGCGCGTCCTGCGGGGCGGCCCCGGCGGGCAGCGGGACGTCGGGGGTCAGGCCGGTGCCGTCCGGGGTGCGGCCGCCGGGGGTGTGGTAGCGGCCGACGGTGAGTTCCAGGACCGCGCCGTCGGCGAGCCGGCTGGGCTGCTGCACCGTGCCCTTGCCGAAGGTGCGGGCGCCGACCAGCACCGCGCGGCAGCGGTCCTGCAGGGCACCCGCGAGCAGCTCGGCGGCGCTCATGGTGCCGCCGTCGACCAGGACCACCAGCGGGGTGGCGGTGTCGCCGCCCCGCGCCGCGGTCAGGTCGCGCCGCTCGCCGCGCGACTCGTACCAGGCCACCGGGCCGCCGTCCAGGAAGAGGGAGGCGGTCTCGACGGCCTCGCCGACCAGGCCGCCGGAGTTGCCGCGCAGGTCGAGCACCACCCCGCGGGCGCCCCGGACGGCGGCCCGCACCTGCTCGGCCACGCCGTCGGTGAAGCCCCGTACGGCCACCCGGACCACACCGGGGCGCGGGTGCTCCACCGTCACCTCCCGCGCCGCCAGCAACCGCCGCCGGAGCACCAGCTCGCGCACCGGACCGCCCTGGCGCTGCACCCCGAGCACCACGGTCGAACCCGCCCCGCCCTCGGGCCGGCCGCGCAGCCGGGCCACCACCTCGGTGACCGGCAGCGGGTCGGCCGCAACGCCGTCGACGCGCAGCAGCCGGTCGCCCGCCGCGATCCCGGCCTGCTCGGCCGGTCCGGCGGGCTGCACCTGGGAGACGGCGGTGCTCCCGTCCTGCGCCCGACCCACCGAGAGGCCCACCCCGAGGTACCGCCCCTGGGTGAAGTCCCGGTACGCCTCGGGGCTGTAGTACGCGGCCCAGGGGTCGCCGCCGGTCTCGACCAGCCGCTCGGCCTGCTGCCGGGTCAGGGCGGCGCCCGCGGGATCGGCGAGCCGGCGGGCGGCGTCGGCCGAGGGCGGCCGGGGCACCGCGACCGGTTCGCCCCAGGCGCCGGTGGCCGCGCCCACCAGCAGCACGGTGCCGAACACCAGGGTGAGTGCGGCGCCCTGCCGTACCCCGCTCGGTGTTCGTGCCATGGCACCGGAGTCTAGGCGCCGCAGGTCTCGGCGGTGGCCGAAAGCGGAACGGCCCCGGAGCGGCGCGGTGCCGTTCCGGGGCCGTTCCTGATGCCGGATCAGACCTTCAGGTACTTCCGCAGGGTGATGAAGGCCGCGATACCGGCCATGCCCATACCGAGCACGACCAGCAGCGGGATCACCGTCAGCACCGAGGAGAGCCCGATGAAGTGGATGAACTGCACCCGCTGGGCCAGGAAGTTCTGCACGAAGAAGTGCCCGGCCAGCAGCAGCCCGGAGGCCATCACCGCACCCAGCAGCGCGGCGAACGCCGCCTCGGCGATGAACGGCATCTGGACGTAGAAGTTCGAAGCACCGACCAGGCGCATGATGCCGGTCTCGCGCCGTCGGCTGAAGGCCGACACCCGGACGGTGTTGACGATCAGCAGCAGCGCCACGAAGAGCATCAGCACCATGATCACGAAGGCCGCCGTCTGCAGGCCGTTCAGCAGACCGAACAGGTTCTCCAGGATCTTGCGCTGGTCCTCGACCGACTTGACGCCCGGCTTGCCCGCGAAGGCGCTCTGCACGACGTCGTACTTCTCCGGGTCGTTCAGCTTCACCCGCCAGGACTGCGGCATCGCGTCCGCGCCGACGGCGGCGAGCAGCGGGTTGTCCGGGTTGGTGTCCTTCCAGCGCTTGTACGCCTCCGCCGAGCTCTCGAAGGTGGACGACTGCACCAGCTGCGTCATCTTGTCCAGCTGCGTCTTGACGTCCTTGACCTGCTGGTCGGTGGCGGCACCGGCCGAGCACTGGGCGGAGGTCTTGGCGTCCGACTTGGTGCAGAAGTAGATGCTCACCTCGACCTTGTCGTACCAGTAACCCTTCATCGAGTTGACCTGGTCCCTGACCAGGAGGCTGGCACCGGCGAGGGCGAGCGACAGCGCGACACTGACGACGACCGCGATGGTCATCGTCAGGTTGCGGCGGAGACCGACACCGATCTCCGACAGGACGAACTGGGCGCGCATGCTTATCTCACTCCAGGGTCAATGCGGGTGGGGCGACGTGGCGGGCGGGGCGTCAGTGCTGGTAGCCGTAGACGCCGCGGGCCTGGTCGCGGACCAGCAGCCCCTTGTCGAGCTCGATCACTCGCTTGCGCATCTGGTCGACGATGGCCTGGTCGTGAGTGGCCATCAGGACCGTCGTCCCGGTGCGGTTGATCCGGTCCAGCAGCTTCATGATGCCGACCGAGTTCTGCGGGTCGAGGTTACCGGTGGGCTCGTCCGCGATCAGCAGCATCGGGCGGTTGACGAAGGCCCGGGCGATCGCCACGCGCTGCTGCTCACCACCGGAGAGCTCACCGGGCATCCGGTCCTCCTTGCCGCCGAGGCCGACCAGGTCCAGCACCTCGGGCACCACCTTGTTGATGGCGCTCTTGGGCTTGCCGATCACCTCGAGGGCGAAGGCCACGTTCTGCGCCACCGTCTTGTTCGGCAGCAGGCGGAAGTCCTGGAAGACGGTGCCCAGTTGGCGGCGCATGTGCGGCACCTTCCAGTTGGACAGCTTGCCGAGGTCCTTGCCCAGCACGTGCACCGCACCGGTGCTCGGCCGCTCCTCGCGCAGGCACAGGCGCAGGAAGGTCGACTTGCCCGATCCCGAGGAGCCGACCAGGAAGACGAACTCGCCCTTCTCGATCTCTAGCGAGACGTCCGACAGGGCGGGACGGTTCTGCTTGGGATAGGTCTTGGAGACGTTGTCGAATCTGATCACGGCTGCATCACGGGGGCCATCCTAGGTGGAATGGCGACCGGCTCGGCCAAACCTCCGTGACCCGATCGTTAAACTCAAGGCCGGAGGGCGCGGCCCCGCGGTGCCGTTCCTCGGTCGGCAGGAGGGGCCCTGTGCCTCTCCTCCAGCCTGGGACCATACGCGACCCGCGTGAGGACTCGCAGGCCCCGTCCGCAAGCATGGGAGAAGTGTCCTGATTTGCCCCGAATAATGCGAGCGATTTCACAGCCCACGGGCCGTACCGTCCAGAACCTGGCACAGTGGAGAGAAGCGGAACCAAAGCCGCGTCCGGTGCGTTGGCTTAGCAGCAAGGAGGAGATCGCATGACCTGCGACCATCTGGTGTGCGCCAACTGCAACGGCCGCGTGAGCGAGGGCCGCTGCCCGGTCTGCCGCGCCAACCGCGCCCGGCTCCAGCAGGAGCAGGGCCCCTTCGCCGCGCTGACCCCCGCCATGCTGATCGCCCTGCTGCTCGGCCTGCTCGCGGTGGCGCTGATCGCCCGGCAGGCCCTGGCCTAGGCACCGACGGGCGCGGGCGCGGACACCGACAACGCGACACCGGCACGCGAAAGGGCCCCCGGGTGACCGGGGGCCCTTTCGGTTACGGGCTCGTCAGGCTACGGGCCCGTCAGCTGTCGGCCGTCTCGCTCTGCTTGCGCCAGCGGATGCCGGCCTCGATGAAGCCGTCGATGTCGCCGTCCAGCACGGACTGCGGGTTGCCGACCTCGTACTCGGTGCGCAGGTCCTTGACCATCTGGTACGGGTGCAGGACGTACGAGCGCATCTGGTTGCCCCAGGAGCTGCCCTCGCCCTTGAGCGAGTCCATCAGGGCGCGCTCCTCCTGGCGGCGCCGCTCCAGCAGCTTGGCCTGGAGGACGTTCATCGCCGAGGCCTTGTTCTGGATCTGCGAGCGCTCGTTCTGGCAGGAGACCACGACACCGGTCGGCAGGTGGGTGATCCGGACCGCCGAGTCGGTGGTGTTGACGCCCTGGCCGCCGGGGCCGGAGGCGCGGTAGACGTCGATGCGCAGCTCGGACTCGTCGATGTCGACGTGGTCGCTCTGCTCCACGACCGGGAGGACCTCGACGCCCGCGAAGGACGTCTGGCGACGGCCCTGGTTGTCGAACGGGGAGATGCGCACCAGGCGGTGGGTGCCCTGCTCGACCGAGAGGGTGCCGTAGGCGTAGGGGGACTTCACGGTGAAGGTCGCGGACTTGATGCCGGCCTCCTCCGCGTAGGAGGTGTCGTAGACCTCGGTCGAGTAGCCGTGCCGCTCGGCCCAGCGCAGGTACATGCGCAGCAGCTGCTCGGCGAAGTCGGCGGCGTCCACGCCACCGGCCTCGGCCCGGATGTTGACCAGGGCCTCACGGGCGTCGTACTCGCCGGAGAGGAGGGTGCGGACCTCCAGCTCCTCGACGGCCTTCTTGACCGAGACCAGCTCGGACTCGGCCTCGGCGCGGGCGTCCGCGTCGCCCTCGTCCTCGGCCAGCTCGAACAGGACGCCCAGGTCCTCGACCCGGCCCCGCAGGGTCTGCACCTTGCGCAGTTCTCCCTGCAGGAAGGAGAGCCGGCTGGTGACCTTCTGCGCGTTCACGACGTCGTCCCACAGGTCGGGGGCGGCTGCCTCCTCCTCCAGACGCGCGATGTCGGCCTGGATCTTGTCCAGGTCGAGGACGGCCTCGATCGACCCCATGGTCGTTTCGAGGGACTTGAGCTCTTCGGAAGGATCGACGGCTGCCACGTAACCAAGACTAATGGTTCCGCGGAGGAGCTCGGCTACAACCGGGGGATCAAGGCAGCGGACGGGGGGCTCGGGACCACCTGGACGCTCCCCACCGGGCTCGCCGCGCCCGCCCGGCCGCCCTCCCGGCCGCCGCCGCGGCCACCCCCGCCGCCGGCGAAGGCCGCGAACGCCGCCGCCGCTCCCGCCAGCAGCAGCACCACCGCGATCAGCACCGCGATCGTCCGGCGGCGCCTGACCAGTGCCCGGCGGCCCTTGCGGTGGGCGGCCGGGACGGCGTTGCTGCGCTGGGCGTCCGACTCGGCCGCGTAGGACGCCAGCTCGTGCGGGGAGGGGCGGCGCAGGCTGGTGTGGGTGTCCCGGGTGGAGTCCGGGGACGGCCCGGGGACCAGCGGTACGGCGGGACCGCGGCGGCGCCGGTGGGTGCCGGGGCCCGTCTCGGCCTCGGCGTAGACCGCCTCGCCGGGGGTCAGCGCCTCCTCCGCGAGCGGCTTGCCCTGCGCCGGGACCGCCAGCGCGGGCAGCTCGTCCAGCACCGGGAGCTGGTCGCGCAGGCGCTCGGCCAGCTCGGCGGCGCGCAGCCGGGACGCCGGGGCCTTGGCCAGGCACTCGGCGATGATCCGCCACAGGCCGTCCGGCAGCCCGGGGACGGGCGGGACGGACTCGGTGACGTGGCGGCGCAGCACGGCCCCGGTGTGCCCGCCGCCGAACGGGGTGAAGCCCGCCAGGACCTCGTACAGCACGGTGGCCAGGGCGTAGATGTCGACGGCGGCCCGGGGCTCCAGGCCCTCGATGATCTCCGGGGCGAGGTAGTCGGGGGTGCCGATGATCCGGGTGGCACGGGTCCGGCGCGGGGCGTCGACCAGGCGGGCGATGCCGAAGTCGGTGAGCTTGGCGCGCGGGGCACCGCCGGGGCCCGGCGGAGCGGCGAGGTCGAGCAGGACGTTCTCCGGCTTGACGTCGCGGTGGACGATCCCGGCCGCGTGGGCGGCGGCGAGGCCGTCGGCGACGTCGGCGATCACCGAGACGGCGTGCCGCGGGGTGAGGACCCCGTCGCGCTCCAGCCGGGTGCGCAGGTCGGTGCCCTGCACCAGTTCCATCACCAGGGCGAGGTCGCTGCCGTCGACCACCATGTCGTGCACGCCGACCACCCGGGGGTGGTCCAGGCTGGTGAGGGCGGTCCGCTCCTGGACGAAGCGGCCGACGAGTACCTGGTCGGACGCCAGGTCCTCGCGCAGCAGCTTTACCGCGACCGGTCCGTCCGGCCCCTCACCGAGCCACACGGTTCCCGCGGAACCCCGGCCGATCACCTGGTGGACGGTGTACCGGCTGCCGATCTTGCGTGCCAATGCTGCTCCGTGGGCTCGGTAGGTCGGTGCTCAGCGACCAACCTACGCGCCCCGGAGCCCTCCGGGAGACGCCGGGAGGGCTCCGGGGGACGCCAATTGACGAGAAATATCTCGAATTGTCGACATAGCGGCAAAGTCGCGAACCATCGGGCCGTCGGCTAGTTGGTGTACTTGCCGAACCAGTCGCTCACGCTGGTGTACCAGCCGTGCACGGTGTCCCAGTAGTGCGGAAGCGGCGTGAAGTTCCACAGCGCCACCGCCGCCACCGCGAGGATCAGCAGCACCATCAGACAGCCCTTGAGGCAGCCCAGGCCCGGGATGTACATCCGGTTCGGGCTGCGGCGGCGCGGCTCGCGCGCGGGCGGCGCCTCACGCCGGGGTTCGCGCTCCCTGGGCTCGGGGTCGCGCGGCCTCGGGGCCGGCGGCTCGGCCCGGCGCGGCGGCGCGGGCTCGGCCCGGCGGGCCGGCTGCGGCGCCGGGGCCGGTGCGGGCTGCGGAACGGGCGGCGGGTACGCCTGCGGGTAGCCCTGCGCGGGCTGCTGCTGGTACGGCTGGGGCGGCGGGTACCCCTGCGGCTGCCGGTACGGCTGACGGCCGCCGTACGGCTGCTGCTGGGCCGGAGCGCCCTGGTCGGCCCGGTACGGCGGCGGCGCGACCGGCGGGCGGTCGGCGTAGCCGGGTCGCTGCTGCCCCTGCGGAGGGCGCCCGTACGGCGGCTGGGCGGGCGGGGGCTGCTGACCGGGCCGGGGCGCCTGGTACGGGCGCGGGGCCACCTGCGGGGCCGCCAGCTCCTCCGGGTCGAGGTAGCCGATCTCGGTCTGCTGGTTGCGGTCACGGGCGGCGCGCAGCTGGGTCTGCCACGGGTGCGGAGTCTCGGCCTGCGGCGGTCCTGCGGGCCCGGCCGGGGGCACCGGCGGCATCACCGCGGTCCGGTCCGCGGCACCGGCGGGCGGGGTGCCCATCACCTGGGTGCGGTCCTGCGCGCCGAACTGCTGGACACCGGGCGCGGCACCGAAGACCTGGGTGGCGGCCGCCGGGTCGTAGCTGCCCGCATTGGAGGGCAGCACCTGGGTCGGGGCGGCCTCCCCGAAGGCGTCGGCGAGGGCCTCACCGGCCTGCACCCCGGCGCCGGACGCGGCGATCAGCCGGGGGTCGGGCAGCAGCAGGGCACCGACCTCGATCGCCGCGTCCACCGCCGCCGGGGAGGAGTGCACGCCGATCCCGGCGGCGACCACCCGCAGGGCGTGCGCCAGCGAGACCGCGCTGGGGCGCTCGGCCGGGTTCTTGCGCAGGCAGCGCTCGATCACCGTCCAGAGCGGCTCGGGCATGGTGCGCGGACGCTGCGGCTCCTCCCGCAGGTGCGCGGCCAGGATCGCCACCGGGCTGTCGCCCTCGAACGGCGGACGGCCGGTGACCAGCTCGTACAGCATGATCCCGGCGCCGTAGACGTCCACGGCCGCGGTCTGCGGACGGCCGTCGGCGGACTCCGGGGCGACGTACGCGGGGGTGCCGACGAACTCGTGGGTGCGGGTGATGCCCGGGGAGTCGGCGAGCCGGGCGATACCGAAGTCGGTGAGCATCGGGTGCATCCGCTCGGCACCGTCCACGGCGACGGTGGCGAGCAGGACGTTGGCCGGCTTGAGGTCGCGGTGGACGATGCCGTCGGTGTGGCTCGCGGCCAGCGCGTCGGCGATCTGGGCCATCAGCAGCGCGCCCGCGACCGGGCTGAACGGCCCGTTGGTGCGCAGGTAGCGGTACAGGTCGGGGCCCTCGACCAGGTCCATCACCAGCGCCAGCAGCTCACCCTCGACCACCAGGTCGCGAACCCTGACGATGTTCGGGTGGGTGAGCCGCAGCAGGACCGAGCGCTCGCGCAGGAAGCGCATCACCACGTCCGGATCGGCCGCGAGCTCCTCGCGCAGTATCTTGATCGCGACGGGCCGCCCGGGTTCGATGCCGGGAACGGCGGCGTCCTCCCGCACCAGGGCGCGCCACACGGTGCCGGTGGCCCCGCGCCCGAGGGTTTCCTCAAGCAGATACTTGCTGCCGACTGGCCGCACCTGTGACTCTCTCTCCGCGCCCTCCATCGGCCGAGGAGGGGCCCGTTCGCGACGGGCTGCGGGCCCGTGTTTTCGGCAACTCTAACGGTGACCGCGCAGCTTTCCGAGGCAGTCGCCGGGCCGCGCCGCCGACAGCGCGCGGCGGACCTCGGGGTCTCCCCTAGGGGGTGGATCAGTGGGCAGGTTGACCTGACTGCCCGTCGGCTCCACCATGGCGATCATCGCAAGATCGTCAAATCCGGTACCGGGCGCGCGCTGTCGGCCCCGAGTGGCAGGATGGCATGCGCCGCACGTGTGACCGCAGGCGAGGGTACGGCGTAGCCCGGGGCCCGGCCGGCCGGTCCTCGGCCGACGGCAACCCGGCACCTCCCCCGAGGCACGGGGCTCCGGGAGCGGGGCACTTCCCGGCCCGGGCCGGGAGCACGGCTGATCACGTGCCCGAGATCGACCGGCAGGGCCTAGACGAGCAGAAGGGACCGGGCGAGATGCAGATCCGGCTGACCGTCCTCCGACCCCGCAGCGGCTCGGCCGCCGCCGGATCCGCCACCGACGTCCTGGTCACCGCCCCCGTCGGCACCGCGCTCGGCACCGTCGCGGGCGCCCTCGCCGGCGCGGTGGGCGTGCGCGGCCCGCGCTCCGCCACCCACGTGCACCTGTACGCGGGCGACCAGCGGCTCGACGACCAGGCCCTGCTCGGCCACCCCCCGCTGCTCGACGGCGCCGTCCTCGCCCTCAACGAACCCGACCCGGACGCCGACGAGCCGGTCGGCGGCACCGCCCCCGAGCTGCGGATCGTCGGCGGCCCCGACGCGGGCGGGGTGCACCGGCTGCACGGCGAGGAGATCCGGGTCGGCCGCTCCAGCCAGGCCGACGTCCCCCTCGACGACCCCGACGTCTCCCGGCTCCACCTCTCCCTGCACCTGTCCCCCGACGGCCGGGTGACGGTCCGTGACCTCGGCTCCACCAACGGCACCACGGTGGACGGACGGTTCCTGCGCGGCGCCGCCGCCGACCTGCCCGACGGCGGACTGGTCCGCCTCGGCGAGTCCACCCTCCAGGTCGCCAGGCCCGACGGCCCGGCGCACCCCGGTCTCGGGGATATCTCAGGGTCGCCCCGGCAGCCCGTACCCGACGGGCAGGGCCGTCTCCAGCTCGCCCCCGCCCCGCCCGCCAAGCCGCACCCCGCCGAGCCGCCGGTGCCGACCGCCCCCGAACCGCCCTCACCCGGCGGCCGCGCCCGGGCCCTGCTCTCCCGTACGCTCGGCCGCTCCGCCACCCCCGAACCGCAGCCCAGCGCCACCCAGCAGCACACCGCCGCCAGGCTCCGCCAGACCGCCGCCCAGCGCGAGCGCTGGCCCGACCCGGCCGGTCTGCTGCTCACCGCACTCGGCACCGGGCCCCGGCTGTGGGAGCGCGGCCCGGCCCACCCCGACGCGCTCGCCCTCCGGCTCGGTACCGCCGACCGGCCCGGCGGCCCCGGGACCGCCCCTGGGGCCGTGCTGCCCGCCGTGCCCGTCACCGTCGACCTGCGCGGCGCCGGAAGCCTGGGCCTGACCGGACCGCGCGCGCGGCTCCTCGGGCTGGCCCGCGCCGCCGTCGCCCAGCTCGCCGTCCTGCACCCGCCGAGCGGCCTGAACCTGGTCCTGGTCAGCGCCGACGAGGCGTCGGCCGCCGACTGGTCCTGGGCCCTGTGGCTGCCGCACCTGCGCCCCGCGCACGGGCAGGACTGCCGACTGCTGGTCGGCTTCGGCCCCGAGCAGACCGAGGCCAGGCTCGCCGAGCTCACCGCCCGCACCGGCTCCGACTCCGCCGCCGCCCCGCCCGCCACCGTCCTGCTGGTGGACGGCGACCCGGGCAGCCCGGCCGCCCGCCGTGCCCTGGAGCTGCTGCTCGCCCGGCGCCAGGGCGACGGGGGCACGTCCCAGCCGTCGGGGTGGGGCGGGGGCACCTCCCAGGCGGGTGGCTGGGGTGGGGGCACCTCCCAGGCGGGTGGCTGGGGCGGGGGCACCTCCCGGCCGCCGGGCTGGGGGAAGGTGTTCCCGATCTGCCTCGCCGAGCGCCCCGACGACCTGCCCCCCGGGCTCGGCGCCACCGCCCACATCACCGGCGAGGTCGCCACCCAGCTCACCGTCAGCCGCCCCGCCCAGGGCGGCCGGGAGACGGTCACGGACGTCTCGCTGGACGCCGTCTCCGCCGCCTGGGCCGAACGGCTCGCCCGCGTGCTCGCCCCGCTCACCGAGACCTCCCCCACCAGTCGGGGCCCGCTGCCGGACGCGCTGCGCCTGCTCGACCTGCTGCGGCTGGACACCGTCACCCCCGCCAAGCTCTCGGCCCGGTGGGCCGCCCTGCCCGCCAGTCCGGGCACCGCCACCGCCCTGCTCGGCACCACCCGCGACGACCACTGCACCATCGACCTCGCCGACCCGGACCTGGCCGGTGGGCCGGCCTTCGCGGGTGCCGAGCCGGTGGGCCCGCACCTGATCGTCGGCGGGGCGCGGGGCTCGGGCAAGACCGAGTTGCTGCGGACGCTGATCGCCTCGCTCGCCGTCTCGGAGCGGCCCGAACGGCTGCGGATCACGGTCGTCGAGGGGCGTGGTTCGGCCGGTGGCGACGACGCGTCCAGCCTGCGCAGCTGCACCGACCTGCCACATGTGACCGACCATCTGGACGCCGCCGCCGACCCCCGGCAGGCCCTGCTCACCGCCGAGTCGCTGCTGGACGAACTGGACCGGCGCGAGGCCGTCCTCGGCGACCTCGACTTCACCTCCTGGCACACCACCCGCGCCCTCGGCGGTACGCCCGGCGCCGCCGCGCTGGTCACGGCGGGCGGTGCCGGCCCGGCCGGCGCCGTCACCCGGACGGCCGGGCCGCGCACCGGGTCGGACGTCCGGCCCGCCGCACCCACCCGGCTGGTCGTGGTGGTGGACGACTACGACGCGCTGCTCGCCCCCACCTCCCCCGCCGGACGGCCGCTGGCCCGCGCCCTGACGGCCGTGGCCCAGCGCGGCGGACGCCTCGGCGTGCACCTGGCGGTCAGCACCGGCTCTCCCGAGGAGACCGCCGGCACCGAGGTGGACGAAGCCGCCCAGCTGCGGATCGCGCTGCGGACGGCCGACCCCGCCGACTCCGATCTGCTGATCCACCTGGGCGATGCCGCCACGCTCGCCGAGGACACTCCGGGCCGGGGCTACCTGCGACGCCCGGACGGCGGTGTCACGGCCTTCCAGGCCGCCCGGGTCAGCGGTCGCATCCCGCGCACCGCGACCCTCCGGCCGACCGTCGTCGCCATCGACCCCGCCCAGCTCGGCGCCCCGCCGACCCGCCGCCCGGTCCGCGAGCTGGGCAACGGCCCGACCGACCTGGCCCTGCTCGCCAGCGCCCTGCAACGCGCCGCCACCACCCCCTGACGGGGCCCGGGCAAGCCCGGCCGGGGGCGCGGGAACCCGCGCGGGCGACCACCCCCGGCCCCGACGGGCGGACGGCCGCAGGACCGGAACGCCGCCCCCGCCCCCGTGGCACCTCCTGAGGAGGCCGGAACGCCGCGAGGGCGGTACCGGAAGGAACCGGTACCGCCCTCGCCAGGCCCTCGGCGGACTCAGCGCATCGAGCCCGTGCGCAGCAGGGTGCGGATCACCCGCATCGCGACCGAGAGGCTGGACAGCTCGTAGTTGTCCGAACCCCTTATGTCGTCCAGCGTGGTGTTCGCCCGGCTCAGCAGCGTGCTGTTGATCTCGGCCCAGGCCTCGTACCGCTCCTCGGGCGTGGCGCCCTCGGGGCCGCAGGCGAGGATGTCGGCGGTGAGCGCCGAGTGGGCCGCGAACAGGTCCTCGCGGATGGCCGCGCGGGCCATCGAGGACCAGCGGTCGGTGCGGGGCAGGTCGATGATCCGGTCCAGCAGGTGGGTGATCTGCAGGCGGTCGGCGAGGTCGTAGTAGAGCTCGGCGACCTCGGCCACCTCGGCGCCCGTGCTGTCCGCGACCCCGACCATGTCCAGGGCCGGGAAGGCCGAGGACAGACCCGCGATCCGGGTGGCCAGGCCCTCCGGGACACCGGACTCGGCCAGCTCCTGGTAGACCGACTCGAACCAGGTCAGGTCCTCGCCGTGGAGCGGCTTGGGCAGGCTGCTCCAGACCTCCTCGACGCCCTCGCGGAAGAACTCGATGGTGGCGGCGATGTCGAGCGGCTGGCGCCGGTTGTTGAGCATCCAGCGGGTGGCGCGCTCGACCAGGCGGCGGGAGTGCAGCCGCATCTTGGTCTGGATCCGGGCCGACACCTGGTTGTCCAGGCCCTCGACCTCGTCCCAGATGCCCTCCAGACCGAAGACGGCGCGCGCCGCGGTGTGCGAGCGGGCGATCTCGGCCATGGTCGCCCCGGTCTCCTCGCGGAGGCGGAAGGCGAAGGTGCAGCCACCGCGGTTGATCGTGTCGTTGACGATCAGCGTGGTGATGATCTCGCGGCGCAGCGGGTGCCGGTCGATCGCGTCGGCGAAGCGGGTGCGCAGCGCGGTCGGGAAGTACTCGTGCAGCGTGCTGCGGAAGTACGGGTCGTCCGGCAGGTCGGTGGCGAGCAGCTCCTCGGCCAGCACGATCTTGGTGTACGCGAGCAGCACCGACAGCTCGGGCTGGGAGAGCCCACGGCCGGCCGCCTGGCGGTCCCGGATCTGGCGCTCGGTCGGCAGGAACTCCAGGGCCCGGTCGAGCTGACCGTCCGCCTCGTAGCGGTTGATCATGCGCGAGTGCACGTTGACCAGGCTGTGCGCCTGCTTGACCGCGTTGGCCAGCACCACGTTCTGCGCGTAGTTGTTGCGCAGGACCAGGTGGCCGACCTCGTCGGTCATCTCGGCGAGCAGGGCGTTGCGCTGCTTGATGGTCATGTCGCCGTCGGCGACGACCTGGTTGAGCAGGATCTTGATGTTCACCTCGTGGTCCGAGGTGTCCACGCCGGCCGAGTTGTCGATGGCGTCGGTGTTGATCCAGCCGCCGGTGCCCTCGGGGCCGCCGGTCGCCGCGTACTCCACCCGGCCGAGCTGGGTGCAGCCGAGGTTGCCGCCCTCGCCGACCACGCGGGCGCGGACCTGGGAGCCGTTGACCCGGATGGCGTCGTTGGCCTTGTCGCCGACCTCGGCGTTGGTCTCCGTGCCGGCCTTGATGTAGGTGCCGATGCCGCCGTTCCAGAACAGGTCGACGGGCGCCTGCAGGATGGCCTTCATCAGCTCGGCCGGGGTGAGGCGGGTCTCCGCGATCCCGAGCGCCGCGCGGACCTGCGAGGTCAGCTGGATCGACTTGGCACTGCGCGGGAAGACCCCGCCGCCGGTGGAGATCAGCGACTTGTCGTAGTCGTCCCAGGAGCTGCGCGGCAGGTCGAAGAGCCGGCGGCGCTCCGCGTAGGAGGTCGCGGCGACCGGGTTCGGGTCGAGGAAGATGTGCCGGTGGTCGAAGGCGGCGACCAGGCGGATGTGCTCGCTGAGCAGCATGCCGTTGCCGAAGACGTCACCGGACATGTCACCGATGCCGACCACGGTGAACTCCTGCGACTGGGTGTCCACGTCCAGCTGCCGGAAGTTGCGCTTGACGGACTCCCAGGCGCCGCGCGCCGTGATGCCCATGCCCTTGTGGTCGTAACCGGCCGATCCGCCGGAGGCGAAGGCGTCGCCCAGCCAGAAGCCGTACGACTCTGCGACACCGTTGGCGATGTCGGAGAAGGTCGCGGTGCCCTTGTCCGCGGCGACGACCAGGTAGGTGTCGTCCTCGTCGTGGCGGACCACGTCGGCGGGGTGGACGACCTTGCCGGCCTTCAGGTTGTCGGTGATGTCGAGCAGCGCCGAGATGAAGGTCTTGTACGAGGCGACGCCCTCGGCCAGCCAGGCGTCGCGGTCCACCGTCGGGTCCGGCAGCTGCTTGGCGACGAAGCCGCCCTTGGCGCCGACCGGGACGATCACGGTGTTCTTGACCATCTGGGCCTTGACCAGGCCGAGGATCTCGGTACGGAAGTCCTCGCGCCGGTCGGACCAGCGCAGACCACCGCGGGCGACCTTGCCGAAGCGCAGGTGCACGCCCTCGACCCGGGGCGAGTAGACCCAGATCTCGAAGGCCGGGCGCGGCGCCGGCAGGTCGGGGATGGCCTGCGGGTCGAACTTCATCGAGAGGTAGCTGTGCCAGCGGCCCTCGGAGTCGTGCTGGAAGAAGTTGGTCCGCAGGGTGGCCTTGATCAGGTTGAGGAAGGAGCGCAGGATGCGGTCCTCGTCCAGCGAGACGACCTCGTCCAGGGCACCCGCCAGCTCCTCCAGGATGCCCTCGGTCAGCTCACCGGAGCCCTGCTGGTGGCCGGGGCTGAGGCGGGCCTCGAAGAGGTTGACCAGCAGCCGGGTGGTGTGGGTGTTGTTGCGGAGCGCGTCCTCCATGTAGTCCTGGGAGAAGGTGCTCCCGGCCTGGCGGAGGTACTTGGCGTAGGCGCGCAGCACGACGGCCTGGCGCCAGGTCAGCCCGGCGGTCATGACCAGCTCGTTGAAGCGGTCGTTCTCGGCCTGGCCGGTCCAGGTGGCCGAGAAGGTGTCCTGGAAGCGCTCGCGGGCCTCGTCGGTGAGCTTGATGCCCTCGCGCAGCCGCAGGCCGAAGTCCACCACCCACGCGGTGGAGCCGTCGGCGCGGGTCAGCGCGTACGGGTGCTCGTCGAGCACCTCGACGCCCAGGCGGGACAGCACCGGCAGGACCTCGGTGAGCGAGATCGGGCCGCCGACGCGGTAGATCTTGAAGCGGCGCTCGTCGTGCGCCGCGCCGACCGGCTGGTACAGGTTGAGCCGGAAGTCGCCCTCGCCGCTCAGCGACTCGATGTGCTTGAGGTCGGCGACGGCGGCCCGCGCGGTGAAGTCGGCGCGGTAGCCGTCGGGGAACGCGTTGGCGTACTTGCGGCCCAGCTCGGCGGCCTTCTCCTCGCCCAGCTCGATGTGCAGCTGGTCGTGGAAGCCGTCCATCCAGAACCGGGCGGCCTCGGCCAGCTTGGCCTCGATCCGCTCGATGTCCGCGTCGGAGAGCTGCGGCAGCGCGCTGCCCTTGGCGACCCGGACCACCAGGTGGAGACGGGTGAGCACGGACTCGGTCGAGTAGATCGTGTAGTCGATCGCGTCGCCGTTGAGCTCGTCCTTGAGGATCGCGGTGATCCGCTCGCGGACCCGGGTGTTGTACCGGTCGCGCGGCAGGTAGATCAGCGCGGAGAAGTAGCGGCCGTACTCGTCCTGGCGCAGGAACAGCCGCAGCCGGCGGCGCTCCTGCAGGTAGAGCACGCTGGTCGCGATGGAGAGCAGGCCCTCCGCCGAGGTCTGGAAGATCTCGTCCCGGGGGAAGGTCTCCAGGATCTGCAGCAGGTCGCGGCCGTCGTGGCTCTCGCTGCTGAAGCCGGACTCGGCCAGCACCTCCTGCACCTTGCGGCGAACCACGGGGATCCGGGTGACCGACTCGGTGTACGCGGCGGAGGAGAACAGGCCGAGGAAGCGGCGCTCGCCGACGACCTCGCCGTTGGCGTCGAACTTCTTCACGCCGACGTAGTCGAGGTAGGCCGGGCGGTGCACGGTCGCACGGCTGTTGGCCTTGGTCAGCACGAGGAGCTTCTTCTCGTGCGCCTTGGCGCGGACCGGGGCGGACAGGCGGCCGAAGGCCTCGCTGACCGGGTGGTGGTCGGTGTCGTGGCTGAGCGGGTCGGAGCGCAGCACGCCCAGGCCGGTGCCGGGGACGGCCCGCAGCACCTCCTCGCCCTTGTGCTCGGCCAGGTCGTACTCGCGGTAGCCGAGGAAGGTGAAGTGGTCGTCGGCCAGCCAGCGCATCAGCTCCCAGGCCTCGCCGACCTCCTGCTCGGGCAGGTGGGCCGGGGGCTCCTGGGCGAGCTCGTCGGCGAGCCGCAGCGCGGAGTCGCGCATCTTGGACCAGTCCTCGACGACCTCGCGGACATCGCCCAGGACGCGGCGCAGGTTGGTCTCGATCGAGCGGAGGTCCTCGCGGTCCGTCTCGCGGTCGATCTCGATGTGCATCCAGGACTCGACCACGGCGTCGGCCGGCCACTCGGTCCCGGCGGCCTGGCTGCGCGAGCAGGCGTCGATGTCGAGGATCTCCAGCAGCTTGCCGGTGATGTCACGGCGGACGGCCAGCTGGGGGTGGATGACCACGTGGATGCCGCGGTCCTCGCGGGTCAGCTCGTTGGTGACCGAGTCGACCAGGAAGGGCATGTCGTCGGTGACCACCTCGACCACGGTGTGGCCGCAGGACCAGCCGTTCTCTTCGACGGTCGGGGTGTACACCCGGACCTCGGCGGTGCCCTGGGGCCGCTTGAGCCCCAGCCGGTAGTGGGAGGCGGCCGCACCGTAGACGTCGACCGGATCCCGGTCGATCAGGTCCTCGGGCGCGGTGTGGAGGTAGTAGTGGTGCAGGTATGCGGTCAGAGCACCGTTGCTCAGCCCTTCGCCCTGCGCCGCTCCCCCCACCTGGCTGTTCTCAGCGGCTGCTGCTGCCTTCGTGAGCAGTTCGGCCTTGGCTGCGTCCAGCTTGGTCTGCATGGCTGTCTGGCTCCTGTCGCGCGCCGTTGCGTGACTCGGTGGTGTCGGGTGTGCACCGCCGGGTCTGTCTGCAATCCTCCCTCATGATCCAGATTCCGCCCTAATGGGTGGTTACGAAAGGCCGCCATGTCACGCATGACCTGCCCTCCATCTGGGTACGTGAGGTCCTTTGGCCTGGATTGCCAACCCGACGACGCCAGCCAGCCTAGCCGGAGCAAACGAAGGTGTCAGGGGACATGAAGGCACAAACCCGGAGGAAGATCGATCCGTCCTGGACATCTTGTCCAAAGCGGCCTGGCGGCGTGTCAGGCTCTGTCAGGTTCGGCCGGTTCCCGGGGCCCGCTGCACCCCTCCGGAGGGCTCCGATCGGTCCGTGGAAGTGGCCCGGGGAAGTGGTCCGGGGACGCGGTCCGGGTCGGCCCGGACCGACCTCCCGGCGCCCCGCCGACCGCCGATGACACGCCGCGAGGAGCGGGCTCCGCACGACCGGGCAGCCGGTGCCCCGGCGCCCTACGCCGCGATCAGCGCCGCCAGCTCCACCGCCTCCGTGAGGGTGTCCACCACCGGCACGCCGACCTGCTCCAGCTTGGCCCGGCTGTGTGATCCGCCCGTGTACAGCACCGCGTGCGCGCCCGACTCCAGCGCCGCCAGCGCGTCGTCCGCCGCGTCCCCGATCAGTACGGTGCGTCCCGGCTCGACCGCAGGGGCCAGCGCCGCCAGGTGCCGGGCCAGGAATCCGGCCTTCCGCCCACCCGCGTCCCCGACCCGCCCGTCCACCCGGACGAAGTGCGGAGTGATCCTGAAGGCGTCCACCACCGGCACCAGCTGCTCGTGCTCGTACATCGACAGCAGCGACTGGCTGTTGCCCGCCGCCTGCCAGTCGCGCAGCAGCTCCGACGCGCCCTCGGTGAGGCCGCAGCCGCCCCGCAGCTCGGTGTACCGGTCGTGGAACACGCCGTCCAGCTGCTCCCACTCCGCCCGGCTCGGGGCCCGGCCGAGCAGGCGCTCGTAGAAGCGCGGGATCGGGATCTCGTACGAGTCCCGGTACTGCTGAAGGGTCATCGGGGCTATCCCCACGGTGGCGAAGGCGGCGTTGCTCGCTTCGAGCACCGCCGCCATGTCGTGGAAGAGCGTGCCGTTCCAGTCCCAGACGATGTGAGTACGCACCAGGGAACGGTAGCCGCAACTGTCAAACGGCAGGAAGGCCCGCCGTGGCCGGTGCCAGGCCAGGTCCCTCCCGACCGCACCGACCGCCCCGCCCTCGCGGACGGCGGGCGGGGCGGGCCGTCAGATCGCGTAGTGCCAGGTGGTGAGCATGTAGGCGCCGTACCAGCAGCCGAACAGCGCGCTGCCGGCCAGGACGGTGACGACGGTGCCGGTGCGGGCCCGGGCGAGGGCGCGCGCGGCGGGGATGAGGAAGACCAGGGCGGGGATCAGCAGGCGCAGTTTGGAGTGGTAGAAGTTGCTCTGCCCGAGGGTGAGCACCAGGATGCCGGTGCCGTAGACGAGCAGCGGTGGCCAGGTGGTGCGCTGCCAGGTGGCGGCGGTGCCGGCGATCACGGCGAGGAGCAGGACGGCGGTGCTGACGGGGACCCAGCCGTCGCCGCGCGCCAGGGTCTCGCCGAGGAAGTGGACGAAGGAGCTGCCGTTGTCCCAGCGGGTGCCCCAGCCGGCTTCCTGGATGGTGAACCAGGCGTCCGGCCGGCCGACGCGCTGCCCCACCCACCACAGGTAGAGCGGCGTACCGGTGCAGGCGAGGGCGACGGCGGCGATCGGGCGCCAGGTGAGGCGGCGGGTCCGCACGAGGTGCAGGGCGGCGGCGACGGCCAGGGCCGCCACGACCGCCACGGCGGCCGGCCGGGTGAGGCCGGTGAGCAGCGCCAGGGTGCCGGCGGTGAGCCAGGCCCTCCGGTGGGCGGCGAGAAGGGTGCCCGCGGCCAGCGCGACGAACAGCGACTCGCTGTAGGCCATGAGGAAGGCGAGGGCCATGGGCTGGGCGGCGGCCAGCAGGACGATGGCGACGGTGGCCGTGCGCCGTCCGTACAGCCGGGTCAGCAGCAGGTGGACGGTGATCAGCGCGGCGACCAGGGCGAGGTGGGCGGTCACGATCGCGGCCGTGCCGTGGTCCAGGCCGGTCAGGCCGTGGACGCCGCGCGCCAGCATCGGGAACAGCGGGAAGAAGGCCAGGTTGTTGCCGGTGAGCTGACCCGTGGGCGTGTAGCTGAAGCCGTCGGGATAGCCCTGTGCGGCGATCGTCGTGTACAGCGTGCCGTCCCAGGCGAGCAGCCGCCGCCGGATCCCGGGGCCGCCCGGCGGGTTCATCGCCGCCAGGAGCACGAAGTGCAGCAGCGCGGTCGTGGCGTAGACCACCAGCGCCGGCCACACCGCGCGCCCGGCCCGCTGCAGGCGGTCCGGCAGTGGCGGGCGGGGGCCGGTGGGGTGGCCCGTGGCGCCGAGCCGGCCGGATATCGACGGGTGGCGGGGCCGCGCGCCGTCGGCCGGTGCCGGCGTGTCGCACGCGGTGGGTTCCGGCTGCCCGGCGTCGGTCGGGGTCGGGGCGTGCTGCGCGAGGGACGACGGCGTCATGGTTTCCCGGGTTCGGTAGGGAGTGCGGTTCACGGTGACGGGTCAACTCGTAGTGGTACTGCTCGGCGTGGTGCTGGGGGTGGTGGTGGAGCCGGTCGCGGGCGGGGCACCGGCGGAGACCGAGCCACCCGGCTGGGGAGGGAACGACGTGCTGCCGGGCGCAGGCGGTCGGGTCACGCTCGCGCGCGGACTGCTCGGCTGCGGCCGGGAATTCGCCGGTGAGGAGCGTGGTGCGGCAGTGGCCGAAGGGCCCGAGGTGGCGCTCGGCCTGGTCGCCGGAACGGCCGGCGGGCCCGGCGCCGGGGCAGGGCCCGGGCCGGCGGCGAGGGCGACCAGCACCACGACGGTGCCGCACAGGCCCGCGAGCCCGCCCGCCACGGCAAGCGCCCGGCGGCGACGGCGCCGCCGCCCCCGCACGGCGATCACCCGCACGTTCGCGGGGGCCGCCAGTTGCTCGGCCGAGCTCGCGGCCCGGCGCAGTGCGGCTGTCACCGGGTCGTTGCTGTCAGGCATCACGGTTCTCCCCGGTGAGTGAGGGCTGGTCGAGGTGGCCGGCGAGGGCGGCCCGGGCCCGGGACAGGTGCGTCTTGACGGTGCCGACGGCCATGCCCGTCTCGGCGGAGATCTGCTCCACCGGCAGGTCGCACACGTAGAACAGAGCGGCGCACAGCCGCTGCCGCGCGGGAAGCGCGCGCAAGGCGGTGTCCAGGTCCACGGCGGCGGGATCGGGTCCCGCCGCGGACTCGGGGTCCGCGCGCCGGATCCAGGCCTGCCGGCCACCACGCACACGCCGCCACCGGCTGATCGCCAGTCGCCACGCGACCGTGCGCACCCACGCCTCGGGGGCGCGCTCACGCTCCAGCTGCCGACGCCTGCCCCAGGCCCGGACGAAGGCCTCCTGGACCACGTCCTGCGCCTCGTGCAGGTCTCCCGTCATCACGTACAGCTGTCCGGTGAGCCGACTGACCGAGTGGGTGTAGAACTCGGTGAACTCCTCCTCGGTCAACGCCGGCTCCTTGCAAGATCGGTTTCTGATCCGTCTACGCCTGGGAACCCGACCGGGTTGACACTACGAGATGCAGATCACACAACCGTCCTCGGCGGCGGGCCGCGCCGCCCGCGCCGGAATACCGGCCTCGTCCTGCAAGGGCACTGCCGGCAGGGAACGGCGGGAGCCTGCTCACCCCTTGCTCACCACCGCCGCCCGGAGCCGCACCCGCACCCGCACCCGGGACACCCGGACGGCCGGCGGTCACTTCCTCGGCTGCGGGATCACCCAGCCGGCCCCACCCGGGTGCGCAACCCACCGCGGTCCGTCCAGCCGGGCCGGCAGCAGGCGGACGGAGCCGGGCGTGCTCCGCCTACCCCTCGTCAGTGTCCGCTCCAGGAACGGCCGAACCCGCTCCGGACCGACCGGCGACAGCAACGGCTCTGACCGCCCCGGGGGGCGGGCACCCGGGGGCGGGCACCCCGAGGAGCGGTCACCCGGGGACAGCCTGCCGAGCCCCGGCCGGCCGCCGACCGGGGACGAGCGGAACGACCCGGTCCGACGGCCACCGGCAGACCGCTGCGGCACGGATCAGGGCACTCCCGGTCCGCCCTCAGGCGAGCAGGGCCGGGATCTCCTGGGTGGCGAACCAGAGCAGGTCGTGGTCCTCCGCACCGTCCACGGTGAACTGGGCGTCCGCGTCGCCCTTGTCGGCGGCCGCGATCGCCTCGGCGGCGGCCGTCACGTCCTCGATCACCTCGGTGTCGGCGACGTCGGCGTGCACGGCGGCGGCCTTGGCCAGCCGGACCGGGCCCACCAGCTCGACCCGGCCGAGCGAGGCCTGGTCCTGGTACTCGTCACCGGGGAACGGGCGCACGGCCGAGTCCGCCACCTCGACCGCCACCACCACACGGCGGCGCGGGGCCTGCGGATCGGCGGCGAGCAGGCGCAGCGAGCCCTGGGCCGCCCGGTTCAGCGCCGCGTACTCCAACTCCTCCAGGTCGTCGCTGACGTACCACTCGCGCAGCGCGGGAGTGACGGCGTAGGCCGCCGACTGGTCGAGTGCACCGCCCGGGTGCGCCGCCGCCAGACCGTTCAACGTGGTGGGCACGTACACGCGCATCGGGGGCACTCCGGTTCTTCGGGTCTTCGGGTTCTTCCAACAGCCGGGCCACAACGGACGGCTGATCACACCGCGCACCAAGAATACGGCTCGCACCCGGAACCCCACCCCGGGCGGGCACCCGGGCTGCGGGGGGGTTGCGAGCGGCTGCCCGGACGGCGGCGTGCCCGACGCCCGTCGGCCGAGGGTCACCGAACGGCGGTCAGCGCCGACCGGCTGGTCCGCAGCGCGGTCTCCAGGACCTCCGGACGGCGGGCCGGATCCATCATGTTCGGCCCCATCACCGCCAGGTCCTCCAGGGTCGGTGCCAGCAGCCGCACCCGGACGCCCGAATCCCGCAGGCGGCGGGCCTCACGGAGCATCTGCCGGGTCACGGCGCGGCGGTAGCGGCTGACCAGCTGGGCCAGCACGCCCTTCGGGCGGTCCCGGTCCCGCCACTCGCGCAGCGCGGCGACCGTGCCGCGTCCCGCGTCCACCCGCGCCGGACCCGCCCACGCGGGCCGCAGTGCCATCGGCGCCAGCACGTACACCTCGTCCAGTTCGCGTTCGGCCATCAGGTCGGCGTTGGTGGCCGACCAGCAGCCGCCGTCCACGTACGGGCTGCCCGCCACGTCCACCGGTGCGAACCAGCCGGGGATCGCGCAGGACGCCATCACCGCCTGGGCCACGTCGGCCTCCGGCGCGTCCGGGTCGCCGAAGACCACCCGGCGGCCCGTGCGGTAGTCCACCGCGGCGACCCGCAGACCGGACCCGAGCGGCCAGCCGTCCTCGTCGACCAGTCCCCGCACCAGCTCGCCCACCGGCGCCACCGAGCCGCGGCCGGTCGGCACCACGGCCGAGACCATGGTCAGGAACGGGTACTCGCGCGGGTGCCGGACGGCGTCCCGCAGCAGACCGGGAGAGCCGATCCCCGGACGGGGGCGCGGCGGCAGCGCGCCGCCGACGGCGGTGTCGTAGTCGAACTCCACCCCGGCCAGCGGTCCGGTACGGATCGGCAGGCCGCGCTGGTGGTCCCGCAGTTCCTCGGCCCGCACCCCGGCAGCCAGCATCGTGCCCAGGATCGAACCGGCGGACGTCCCGAGGATCACCTCCGCACGGCCGGGCTGCCAGCCGGTGCTCTCCTCAATCGCGCAGAGCGCCCCGATGGTCCACGCCGCGCCCAGCATGCCGCCGCCGCCGAGCACCAGGCCACGCCGGACGCCGTCCGCCCCGAGGACGGCCGGCGCGGTGCCGCTCCGCGCGACGACATCCACCAGGGCGCCGTTCACCGACACCCGGTCCAGCCCGACCGCCGGGCGCCGCCCCCGGTCGACCCCGGTGCCGTCGGTGCCGTCAGTTCCGCCGAGACCGCCGGGGCCGCCGTCGACCTCCGCGGCGCCTCGCTCCCCCCTGGTCCGCTCGGGACCGGACCGTGCGGTGGCAGCCGCCGTCGAGGACGCACCGGAGGCCTTCACCGGCCCCGCCGTCCCCGCCGCCCCTGCCGACTCGGCCGATGGCTGAGTCACCATTCCGCTGCCGCCTCTCCGGTCTCCGGATCGCTTTCCCCCGATACTCCCGGCTACCGGCCGGTACACCCGGTACGGCACCCGGCCCGCGCCGCGAATGCCACCCAGCGTACGTCCCCCTTCGAGCGCCGCCGGCCGCCCTCCGACGTCAACCAACGGCCCGCACGACCGGCCCCGGAGCCCGCGAACCGCAAGGGACATCACCCGGATAGGTGACTCGGCGCGCGCCCTCGCCGCGCGCCGACGGGTGATTGCCCAGCCCCCGGCGGCCCGGGTACCAAGGTCTCCGACAGGCCCCGCCGTCCACCGACACCCGTCCGCCGGAGGTACCGCCCATGGTCGAGCCCGCAGCCGTCCCGCAGCTCGCGACGCTCCGCGCTCCGCGCGTACGCCCCCTGGTCCACGCCCCCGGACACCCGCACACCCGCCGACCGCTCCCGCACCCGCGGTCCTGCACCGCACCGGCGCCCGCCCCCTCGCCCGCCGTCCCGGGCGGCCCCGCACGCGTACCGGTCCCCGCTCCGACCCGCACCCCGAGCGAGCCGCGTCGGCCGCGCCACCCGCGCTCCGCCTGCGCCCCGGCGCACGGCGGCGGCCACAGCGAGCTGGCCGCCCGCTTCGCGCACCGGCTGGTCGAGGTCCTCACCGGCCGCCGCCCGGCCGGGCAGCTCCAGCGGCACACCACCGTTCCCGGTTACCAGCAGCTCACCGCCCTGGTCAGGAGCGGCCCGCTGCGTCCGCGCGGCCGGGTCGTCGGCCACCGGCTCGGACGGGTCTACGACTCCGCACCGGGGCCCGGCGCCTTGGAGGTCTGCGTCCGGGTGGAGTTCGGGCACCGCCACCACATGGTCGCCTTCCGCCTCGAACAGCACCGCCGGACCGACCAGTGGCAGTGCGCCGCCGTCGAAGCCCGCTGACCGCTCCCGGAACAGGGGGCCCGGAGCAGGGGGCCCGGGGCCGGGGTCCGGGCCGGGCGAGCCACCGCCGAGGGGCGCGGCCGGCCCGCTCCCGGGTCCGCACCGGCCGCCCACGAGCTCTCCCGCGCCCGAAGAGCAGCCCGGTCACCCGTCCGCCCGGGCACGACCCCGCAGACGTGGCGGACCCCGCAGACGCCGCGGGGCGCCACTTCCCGCACGTGCGGGAAGTGGCGCCCCGGAAGAGCCGGACTCGGCGAGGCGTCAGGCCTTGCGGCGACGCCCCTTGGCCGCCTTCGCGGCCTTGCGGCGCTCGGCCCGGGTGAGGCCGTCGCCGTCACCGTCCGCACCGGACTCGTCGAAGTCGCCCTCGATGACCGTCTCGTCGCCGTCCACCGTGGGAGCGGTGTAGTGCAGACGCTGCGGCTTGGGGGCCTCCAGACCCTTGGCCTTGATCTCGGGGCGGGCGACGCCGGAGTCCTTGGCGAGCTTCTCCAGCAGCGCGCTGGTCTCCTCGATCGCCTGGTCCTCGACCGGGACCTCCTCGACCTGCTGCTCGACCTGGACCTCCAGGTTGAACAGGTAGCCGACGGACTCCTCCTTGATGCCCTCCATCATCGCGGTGAACATGTCGAAGCCCTCGCGCTGGTACTCGACCAGCGGGTCGCGCTGCGCCATCGCCCGCAGGCCGATGCCCTCCTGCAGGTAGTCCATCTCGTAGAGGTGCTCGCGCCAGCGGCGGTCGAGCACCGAGAGGACGACCCGGCGCTCCAGCTCGCGCATGATCTCCGCACCGAGCTGGTCCTCGCGGGCGCCGTACTGGGCCTGGATGTCCTCCTGCAGGACCCGGGTGAGGAACTCGGGGGTGAGCCCGGCCTGACCGCCGGCCTCCTCCTCCAGCTCCTCCAGGTCGAGGGTGATCGGGTAGAGCTGCTTGAGGGCGGCCCAGAGCTTCTCCAGGTCCCAGTCGTCCTCGAAGCCCTCGCCGGTCGCGGCGGTGACGTACGCCTCGACGGTGTCGTCCATGAAGTGGCCGACCTGCTCCTGCAGGTCCTCGCCCTCCAGGACGCGGCGGCGCTCGGCGTAGATGACCTCGCGCTGGCGGTTGAGCACCTCGTCGTACTTGAGGACGTTCTTGCGGATCTCGAAGTTCTGCTGCTCGACCTGGGTCTGCGCGGAGGCGATCGCGCGCGTCACCATCTTGGACTCGATCGGCACGTCCTCGGGCACGTTGGCCATCGAGAGCACGCGCTCGACCATGCCGGCCTTGAAGAGCCGCATCAGGTCGTCACCGAGCGAGAGGTAGAACCGGGACTCGCCCGGGTCTCCCTGACGGCCGGAGCGGCCGCGCAGCTGGTTGTCGATCCGGCGGGACTCGTGCCGCTCGGTGCCCAGGACGTACAGGCCGCCGAGCTCCTGGACCTCGATCTGCTCGGCCTTGACGGCCGCCTTGGCCTTCTCCAGCGCGCCCGGGAAGGCGGCGTCGTACTCCTCCGGCGCCTCCGGGGTGATACCGCGCTGGGCCAGCTCGGCCGCGGCGAGGTGCTCAGCGTTGCCGCCGAGCATGATGTCCGTACCGCGGCCGGCCATGTTGGTGGCGACGGTGACGGCGCCCCGGCGGCCGGCCTGCGCGATGATCAGCGCCTCGCGCTCGTGGTGCTTGGCGTTCAGCACCTCGTGCGGGACGCCGCGCTTGCTCAGTTCCTGGGAGAGGTACTCGGACTTCTCGACCGACACGGTGCCGACCAGCACCGGCTGGCCCTTCTCGTGCTTCTCGACGATGTCCTCGACCACGGCGGCGAACTTGGCCGGCTCCGACTTGTAGATCAGGTCGGGCTGGTCGATGCGCAGCGGCGTCTTGTTGGTCGGGATCGGCACCACGCCGAGCTTGTAGATCTGGTGGAACTCGGCCGCCTCGGTGGTGGCGGTACCGGTCATGCCGGACAGCTTGTCGTACAGGCGGAAGAAGTTCTGCAGGGTGATGGTGGCCAGCGTCTGGTTCTCGTTCTGGACCTCCACCCCCTCCTTGGCCTCGATCGCCTGGTGCATGCCCTCGTTGTAGCGGCGGCCGGCCAGGATACGGCCGGTGTGCTCGTCGACGATCATGACTTCGCCGTTCATGACGACGTAGTCCTTGTCGCGCTTGTAGAGCTCCTTGGCCTTGATGGCGTTGTTCAGGAAGCCGACCAGCGGGGTGTTCACCGACTCGTAGAGGTTGTCGATGCCGAGGTAGTCCTCGACCCGGCCGACGCCCTCCTCCAGCACACCGACGGTGCGCTTCTTCTCGTCCACCTCGTAGTCACGGTCGATCTTGAGGCGCAGCACCAGCTTGGCGAAGTCGGCGTACCACTTGGTCGCCTGGTCGGCCGGGCCGGAGATGATCAGCGGAGTACGGGCCTCGTCGATGAGGATCGAGTCGACCTCGTCGACCACCGCGAAGTTGTGGCCGCGCTGGACCAGTTCGTCCTGCGACCAGGCCATGTTGTCGCGCAGGTAGTCGAAGCCGAACTCGTTGTTGGTGCCGTACGTGATGTCGCAGGCGTACTGGCGCTTGCGCTCGGCGGGCGACATGTTGCCGAGGATCACGCCGACCTCGAGGCCGAGGAAGCGGTGCACCCGGCCCATCCACTCCGAGTCGCGCTCGGCGAGGTAGTCGTTGGTGGTGATCAGGTGGACGCCCTTGCCGGTCAGCGCGTTGAGGTAGGCGGGCAGGGTGCCGACCAGGGTCTTGCCCTCACCGGTGCGCATCTCGGCGACGTAGCCGAAGTGCAGGGCCGCGCCGCCCATCAGCTGGACGTCGTAGTGCCGCTGGCCGAGGACGCGCTTCGCCGCCTCGCGGACGGTCGCGAACGCCTCGGGCAGGATGTCGTCCAGGCTCTCGCCGTCGGCGAGGCGCTGCTTGTACTCGTCGGTCAGTGCGCGCAGCTCGTCGTCCGTGAGGTTGACGAAGTCCTCTTCGATGGAATTGACCTGGGCAGCAATCCGCTGCAGCTTGCGAAGGATCTTGCCTTCGCCTGCGCGCAGGATCTTGTCGAAGACGGACACTTGAGCGGGCTCCTTGCCTGGATCGGCTCTGGACTTACTGCGAGGTGGGACACCCCACCGTACGGGCCATCGTATGCGAGGAGGCCAACGGCTTGGGAGGTGCGTCAGCACGGTATTCCCGTGTCACCCGGAAGAGGAATGCCCCCTAGCGGCATGCTCAGGGGCAAAAGGGGCACCGCTGAAGGAAGTTCAGCGAGGATCGATCAACTCGGCCGCGAAGACGGTGCCCAGCGGTTCCGGGCCGATGTACTGCTGGCAGTTGCACGGCCTCGGCTCGTACCGCACCGGCTTCCGGTCCGCGTCCCAGGCCGCCGGGCACTCGACCTGCTCGTGGCAGCGGCCGGTCCGGTCGTGCTTGGCGAGGTGGTGGGTGCAGCCGCAGATCGGCTCCGGCGGCCGCTTCGCCGCCTCCAGCTCGCGCCGCTGCCGGTCCGCGATCCGCAGCAGCTCCAACTTCCGCTTGTGCCTGGTCCTCAGCGCACCCCGCACGTTCCGCTCGACCCAGCCCCCGCCGACGACCACGGCGGGGATCAGCGCCCACAGCCAACCCACGTCCCATCTCCCCCTCTGTCCGGTGGGCTCAGGGTATCGCCGCCGACTCCGGCGGTGTCAGTGCCCCGTTCTAGGCTCGCGGGCATGACCTCGACCCCTGCCACGACGCTCTCCGCCGACCAGGCCCGCCGGATCGCCCTGCGGGCCCAGGGGCTGCTCGGCGCCCCGGATCGCCGGGCCGGGGTGCGCGGGGTGCTGCGGCACCTGGGCGCGGTGCAGCTGGACACCATCTCCGTGCTAGCCCGCTCGCACGAACTGGTCCCGTACGCACGGCTGGGCGCGGTGGGCCGCACCGCCGTCGAGTCGGCCTACTGGGGCGCGGAGAGCACCTTCGAGTACTGGTCGCACGCGGCCTGCATCCTGCCGGTGGAGGAGTGGCCGCTGTTCGCCTTCCGGCGCCGCCGCTACCGCGAGCGCGGCCACCTCTGGGGCCACCAGGTGGCCCCGCAGACGTACCGGCACGTGCTGGACAAGCTGCGCGCCGAGGGCCCGCTCACGTCCACCGAGTTGGGCGGGGCCAAGAAGACCTCCGAGTGGTGGGACTGGTCCGACACCAAGATCGCGGTCGAACGGGCGCTGGCCTTCGGCGACGTGGTCTGCACCGAGCGGCGCAGCTGGAAGCGGGTGTACGAGCTGGCCGAACAGGCCGTCCCGGCCGACCTGTTCGGCCAGGAGCTGACCGACGCCGAGTGCCTGCGCCGGCTGGTCGCCCAGGCCGGCGCCGCCCTCGGGGTGGCCACCAGGGCCGACTTGATGGACTATCACCGGCTCAGGGCCGACCAGGTCGACTCGGCGCTGGCCGACTCCCCCCTGGTGCCGGTCGAGGTGGCCGGCTGGGACGCGCCCGCCTGGGCCGACCCGGCGGCCCTGGCCGGCGAGCCGCGCGGGCGGCACCGCACGACGCTGCTGTCCCCCTTCGACTCGCTGATCTGGGACCGCGCCCGGACCGAGCGGATCTTCGGCATGGCGCACCGGCTGGAGGCGTACACCCCCAGGCACAAGCGGGTGCACGGGTACTTCGCCATGCCGCTGCTGGCGGGCGGCCGCCTGGTCGGCCGGGTCGACCCGGCCCGCGAGGGGCGGACGCTGGTGGCACGCCAGGTCTCACTGGACGCGCCGAAGCACGTCGAGGCGCTGGCCGGGGCACTGCGCGAGGCCGCCGAGTGGGTGGGCTGCGACGCCGTCCGGGTCGAGGCCCTGGCCGACGAACGGCTGCGGCCCGCCCTGGACCGGCTGTTGGCGCAGTAGCGCGGCAGGCGGACCGGCGGTCAGCCTATTTCGAGGATCTTCTCCCGCATCGCGTAGACCACGGCCTCCATCCGGGAGTGCAGCTGCAGCTTCTCCAGGATGTTCCGGACGTGGTTCTTCACGGTGTTCTCGCTGATGAACAGCTCCTTGGCGATCTCCCGGTTGTTCATCCCGGTCGCCACCAGCTTGAGCACCTCCAGCTCCCGGTCGGTGAGCCGGGGCGCCGGAACCAACTCCCGGTCGTCGGAACGCCGTTGGATCATCGACTTGAACTCGGTGAGCAGCTTGGAGGCCATCGACGGGCTGATCTGCGACTGGCCGTCGGCCACCGCCCGGATCGCGGTGGCGACCTCGTCGGTGGAGATCTCCTTGAGCAGGTAACCGGTGGCTCCGGCCTTGATCGCCTCGTAGAGGTCGGCTTCCTCGTCGCTTATCGTCAGCATGATGATCTTGGCGCTGGGCACCACGTCCTTGATCGCGGTGCAGGCCTCGATACCGCTGCGCCGCGGCATCCGGACATCCATCAGGATGATGTCGGGCAGCAGGTCGGCGGCCTTCAGCACGGCCTCGGCGCCGTCCCCGGCCTCGCCGATGACCTTGATGTCCTCCTCCTCGGCCAGCACGATCTCCAGGCCGCGGCGGAACAGTGCGTGGTCGTCGACCACCAGGACCCGAATCGGCTCCGCCTGGGCCGTCGGGCACTCCGGCGCCGCGAACTCCCCCAGCCGCTCCCGGCCCTGCCCGGCGCCGATGCCTCCCCCCGCACCGGGCCTGAAGTGATCCCCCATCCGCTCCTCCCCCCTCGTCGGTCAGTGTCCGGGCAATCATTCCACGGCGCGGCCACCGCCCGGTCACCCTCCGACGTCGGACCGCCCAGCCGGGTGACCCCGGCGGCCGTGGCCGCCGGGGTCACCCGGACTGTCGATCTGTTCCGTTGTACCGGCGGCGGCTCCCTGCCACTGCCGGCGTGTGTGCCGTTGTCGGCGGCCGTGGGCGCCGCTACCGGCCGGGGTCAGTCCTCGTCCGGCTCACCGATCGCGCCGCCGGCCCCGCCGACGCCGCCGATCTCTCCGACGGCCGCGCCGTTGGGCTCCAGGTGGATGACACCGTAGTGGTAGCCGTGCCGGCGGTAGACCACGCTCGGCAGCCCGCTGTCCTTGTCCACGAACAGGTAGAAGTCGTGGCCGACGAGCTCCATCTCGTACAGCGCCTGATCCAGCGACATGGGCGCGGCGGGGTGCGTCTTCTCGCGGACGACGAGCGGTCCGTCGCCCTCCACCTCCAGGGATCCCATCATGGTCTTGCGGACCGCGCCGTTGGCCGCCCCGCCGGCCGGTGCCGTCTCGGGGAGCGCCGCCAGTGCGGCCGTCGCCTCCGCGACACTGATCGGAGTGCGGCCGCCGGTACCGCCCTTGTGCACCCGACGGCGGTCGGCGGACTTGCGCAGCTGCGCGTCCAGCTTGGCCGAGGCCAGGTCGAGCGCCGCGTACGGGTCACCAGCGGCGGCTTCGGCCCTGATCACCGGGCCACGGGTACGGAGGGTGATCTCCACCCGCTCGGACCGGTCGGCCTGACGCGGGTTGTGCTCCTTGGACACCTCGACGTCGAGGCTGATCACCTTGCCGTCGAACCTCTGGACCTTCTCCAGCTTCTCGGCCACGTGCTCGCGGAACCTCTTGGGCACCTCGGTCTTGCGGCCCTTGACGACGATGTCCACGCAGAACTCCGATCCCTCGTGCTGACGCCGACCCGGAGTGCTCACCGGATCGGGCTGAGACCCAGCCGGACCAGCCCGTCTCTGCCGCCCCTCCTCTGCCGGCTTCCGCCGGGAGGTGCCCCCGTCACCGAGGGCGGCCATCGCGACTGGCCCTCACCTCACTTCCTCCCCACCAGGAACGCTTGAAACCCCTTGGAGCCTTATCGAACACCCACGGAGGGGATTTCGCCTCCCCAGTCGAACAAGGTAGCGGCGTGGTGTCGCCGGTCCGGCTGTTTTACCTTGTTTACCCTCTTGCGGGTGAAACGACGGTAAACGGCTGGACAACGACGCCGGGGGCGTCCACCGTAAGGCCCAGTCTCCGCTCCCGGAAGCCCTAGGGAGGAGTCGTGCCGGATCTCGTTCCCCATCACGCCACCGTTCCCGCAACCGGCCCAGCCGGCGCCCCGCTCGCCGTCCCCGCCGCAGGTTCCGCCTCCGCCGTCGGCTCTTCGTTCCGCTCCCTGTTCCACCCTCCGTTCCGTCCTCTGTTCCGCTCCCCCCTCCGCGACCTCCTGGACCTGCTGCTCCCGGCCCACTGCGCGGGCTGCCGGACCGGGCACAGCCCCCTCTGCCCGTCCTGCCGGGCCGTCCTGCAGGCCGCCCGCGCCGCGCCCGCGGGTCCGCGGCCGCCACCGACCGGGCTGCCACCGCTGTACGCCGCCGCGCCGTACGCCGACCCGGTGCGGCAGCTGCTGCTCGCCCACAAGGAGCGCGGCGCGCTCTCCCTGGCCGGGCCGCTCGGCGGGGCACTCGCCGTCGCGGTCCGCGCAGCGCTCGGCCACTGCACCGCGGAGCCCGTACCCGGGGCGGACGCCGGGGCCGTCCTGCTGGTGCCGGTGCCCTCCACCCGGCGGGCCGTCCGGGCCCGCGGGCACGACCCGACCCTGCGGCTGGCCCGCGCGGCGGCCCGGGAGCTGCGCCGGGGCGGTCTGCGGGCCGCGGTCGCTCCCGTCCTGCGGCACGGGCGGGCCGTCGCCGACCAGTCCGGGCTGAGCGCCGTCGAGCGGCGGCGGAACCTGCACGGCGCGCTCGCGGTACCGGCGCGCCTGGCCACCCGGTTGACGGGCGGTCGGCCGATCCTGGTGGACGACCTGGTCACCACCGGGGCGAGCCTCGCCGAGGCCGCCCGTGCACTGGGCGCGGCCGGCCACCCGCCGTCGGCCGCCGCGACCGTGGCCGCCACCGTCCGGCGCGCTCCGCAGGGTGCGGAGCCCTGCTCGACCGGCGGCGCGGCCACGGCCCCCGGCAGCCGAGGGCCTGCTGCTCGGCCCGGGTAGCCGCGGTCGGCAGGGTAGCCGCCGTCGGCCGGGTAGCCGACGTCAGCCCGGGTAGGTGAAGGAGGTGCCGTGATGCTGCGGTGCGGCCTCGCGCCACTGGCTGCCCTGGAGCCGGTAGATCTCGCTGTCCTTCGAGACCGCCAGCACCGGCAGCGCCTGGTCGCCCGAGCGGGCCTCCGAGGCCGAGACCGAGATCATCGACTCGCCGCCCTGGAGCGGGGAGTCGGTGTTCTGCGAACCGTCCGTACCCACGTAGTGCAGCTGCTGGAGCTTGCCCGGCTCCTTGCCGAGCACCAGCAGCTGGTCGGTGTCCGCCCAGGAGACCGAGGCGATCTCGCTGAGCAGCGGCGCCACCGGCCGCAGACCGGTGATCCGCGCCTCCGGCTTGGCCGGTGTGCCCGAGTGCACCACCAGTCCCACCATCAGCGTCCGCGCACCGGAGCTGTCCGCCAGGACGAGCGCCGCCCGCACCCCGTCCGAGGCGATCTTGAGCGACTGCACGGTACGTCCGCCGAGCTCGCCGACCGCGACGGGGACCACCGAACGGCCGCGCACCATCAGCACCTTGGCGGCCGCCGGGTCGCGGTCGACCAGCCACAGGTCCTGACGGCCGTCCCAACTGAGCGAGGTCAGGCCCTGGTTCGGCGAGGTGGCGGCGCTGGTGACGACCGGAGTGCCCAGCCGCTCGTTCGCGCCGAGCCCGGCCACGAAGAGCTGCCGCTGGTCACTGCTGACGGCCGCCGCCATGTTGCCGTCCCGCCGCACCGCGACCGATCCGACCGGTGTCTGACCGGCCCTCGGCTGCCCGAGGTCGCCGAGCACCGGCGTGCCCTCGCCGCTGCCCTGGGTCTGCATCAGCTTGCCGGTGTCCGACAGGTAGTACGCCTGCGGCAGGCCCTGCGCCGGGCCGGCGGCCAGGCTGCCGGGGGCGACGGCCTGGGCCTGCGAGGCGTTCTGCGAGCAGCCGCCCTTGACCCCGTTCAGGTCGAGCCGCTCGATCTGCCCCTTGCCCTGCTGGTCGAGCAGGGTGAAGTAGAGCTGATCGGCCATCTGCTGGCAGAGCTTCGGCTGGGCGCCGAAGTCGGGGACGTTCACCTTGACCGAGATCACCCGGCTGTCGCTCACCGAGACGTCGCCGACCAGCTTCGCGCCGTCGAAGGCCGAGTACACCGCCTTGCCCAGCCAGGCCGAGGGGCCGTCGGCCAGCGCTCGGGCGGCGGCGGTCAGCGGGTCGGTCCGACGCCGCAGGTAGATCGGGTCGGGCACCAGGACCGGCTGCTGCCGGGTGGCCACCGACGGGTCGGCGGCCGCGTAGAAGTAGCGGTGGGTGGCCCGGTAGCCGTTCCGGAAGTTGGTCTGGTCCACGATCAGGCCGTCCGGCAGCTGATCGATCCGCCACTCCCCCTTGTCCGGTCCCTCCTTCTCCTTCACGAAGGTGAACTTCTCCTGGTACGGCTCGTTCGCCACCACCCGGTAGGTGTGCGCCGCGTCGATCTGCCCGACCTTGACCCCGGTGACCGGGACGTCGATGCTCAGGTCGTCGGGCTTGGGCGCGCTGATCGTCCGGCTGGGGCTCTTGGCCAGCACCGTCACGCCCGCCTCCGGCCGCCAGCGGTGCTGGCTGCGCGCGGACGCGGTCAGGTACTTGGACGCGGTGGCGTAGTCGGGCTCGTCCGCGTTCGAGGCGTCCAGGAAACCGGTCAGCAGACCGGCCAGGTCCTCGCCCGGGTGCGGCCCCACCGGGAAGACCCGGACCTGGAGGTTCTCCGCCCCGGCTGCCTGCAGCACCTCCACCCGCTCGGACGGACCGTCGCCGGGCATCGCGACACAGCCGCTGACCAGCAGCGCGGTCAGCCCGGCCGTCGCCGACCAACCGAGCCGGCGGGCGGCCCGGGGGCCGTGGAGGCCGGGTATCCGACCGCGTGCACCGGCCGGTCCGGCTGCTGTCCCGGCTCCCGGCCCGGCGGCGTCGGTCTGCGAAGCGGTGGCACCGAGGCGAGCCTCAGTCGTCCTGCCGTCCGTCCCTGCCATGCCGCGCCCCCTCCGTATCGCCGTCCGCAGCACCGTTCCTGTCGGCGCCGTGCCCAGCTGAACCGCTGCTCTCCGCTGACCCACGACCCGCAGCGGAGCCGTCCGCTGCGCCGTTGTCCGCTGCGCTGTCGTCCACAGCCGCGCCGTTCGCAGCCGCACCGTCCGCACCGTCGTCGTCCACGACGCCGTCGTCCGTCTCGGGCTCCTGTGCCGCCGGACGGACCAGCGGCCGGTCCACCACCACGTGGGCGCCGGTGGCACCGTATCCCGCCGAGGCGGCGCGGACGTCGGAAGGGTCCGAGACCGGCGCCGACGGCAGCTTGCCAAGCCCCGGGCCGATGTTCAGCACCCCGCCCAGACCGCTGCCGAAGCTGCTCAGGCCGCCCTCCGGGGTCTCGGGTGTCTCCGGTACCGCCGGAGCGGCGCCGACGCCCTCGTCCGAAGCGGTCAGCGCGGTCGCCCCCGAAGGACGCGCGGTCCGCCGGTACGGGGTGCCCCGGGCGCCCAGGCCGAGGTTGTGCCGGGAGTCCTCGGGTTCGAGGCGGAACGGGGCCCGGCCGACCTCGCCGCCCCTGGTGCGGGGCAGGGTGAGCCGGAAGTGCGAGCCGCCGCCCGGCTCGCCCCAGGCCTGGAGCCAGCCGCCGTGCAGATGGGCGTCCTCGACCGCGATCGACAGGCCCAGACCGGTGCCGCCGGTGGTCCGCACCCGGGACGGGTCCGCGCGCCAGAAGCGGTGGAAGACCCGGGACGCCTCACCCGGCTTGAGTCCGATGCCGTAGTCCCGGACGCCGATCGCGACCGCGCCCTCGGCCGAGCCGAGCCGGATGACCACGTCCCGGCCCTCGCCGTGCTCCAGCGCGTTGACCACCAGGTTGCGCAGGATGCGCTCGATCCGCCGGGAGTCCACCTCGGCGACCACCGGGTCCTCGGCGCCCCGGATGACCACCGCGCTGCCCTTGGCCTGGGCCAGCGGGTCGGCGGCCTCCACCACCCGGGTCACGATGTCGCGCAGGTCCACCGGCTCGGCGTCCAGGAGCGCGGCGCCCGCGTCGAACCGGCTGATCTCCAGCAGGTCGGCCAGCAGCGACTCGAAGCGGTCCAGCTGGTCCTGGAGCAGCTCGGCGGAGCGGGCCGCCATCGGATCGAGGTCCTCGCGGCTGTCGTAGATCAGGTCGGCGGCCATCCGGACGGTGGTGAGCGGGGTGCGCAGCTCGTGCGAGACGTCCGAGACGAAGCGCCGCTGCACCCGGGAGAGCTCCTCCAGCTGGCGGATCTGCGCCTGCAGGCCGTTGGCCATCCGGTTGAAGGAGTCGCCGAGGCGGGCGATGTCGTCCGTCCCGGTCACCTTCATCCGCTCCTCCAGGTGCCCGGCGGCGACCCGCTCGGAGATCCCGGCGGCCATCCGCACGGGGGTGACGACCTGACGGACCACCAGCCAGGCGATCCCGCCGAGCAGGATCACCACGAAGACCCCGGCGGTCGCCAGGGTGCCGGTGACCAGGCCGAGGGTCTTGGTCTCCTGGCCGAAGGAGAAGACGTAGTAGAGCTGGTACGGCCGGCCGTCCGGTCCGGTGAACTGCTTGCCGATGACCAGGCCGGGCTCGCTGTAGGACGGACCGCCGTCGCCGCGCTGGATGTCGGTGACCTTCTCGTGCGCGACCGAGGGGTCGGCGGCCACGTCACGGCGCAGCTGGGCCGGGATGCTGCTGGGCAGGATGTTGCCGGAGTACCAGGCCCCGCGCAGTCCGGCGCTGGGGGCGGCCTCCTCCTGGTCGGTGGTCGGGACCAGGGCGATCACCGAGTAGACGCCCGTGCCGCCGCTGGCGAGGTCCGAGACCTGCTTGATCAGCCAGGTGCTGAGCTCGTCGGCGGTCGACTCGCCGCCGGTCCCGGCCTTGGCCTGCAGGTTGATGGCTTCGTTGATCTTCTCCTGCTCGATCTGGAAGCCGCCGATGGCCTGGCCCTGCGCGGAGTGCTTCTTCGCGTCCAGCAGCCCGGTGCGGACCTGCGCGACCACCACCACGCCGAGCACCAGCACCACGGCCAGCGAGAGCAGCAGCGTCGCGGCGACCACCCGCACCTGGATGGAGCGGCGGTACAGCGCGAGCACCCGGTGCACCGGGCGCCGGAACTGACGCGCCACCAGGGCCAGCAGGGCGGCCGGACCGCGCCGGGGCCCCCGGCCCTGGACGGTCGAGCTCAGCACGGCCCCGGGCACAGCGGCGTCCCCGTCGGCGGCTGAGCCCGACGGGGTGTCGTCAGCGTCGTACGTCACGTCAGCTGGGCCCGGCCTTGTAGCCGACACCGCGGACGGTCACCACGATCTCGGGCCGCTCGGGGTCCTTCTCGATCTTGGACCGGAGGCGCTGCACGTGGACGTTCACGAGCCGGGTGTCGGCGGCGTGCCGGTAGCCCCAGACCTGCTCCAGCAGCACCTCGCGGGTGAACACCTGCCACGGTTTGCGGGCGAGCGCGACCAGCAGGTCGAACTCCAGCGGGGTCAGCGGAATGCCCCGGCCGTCCCGCTTGACCGAGTGACCGGCCACGTCGATGACCAGGTCGCCGATGGTCAGCTGCTCCGGGGTGGGCTCCTCGGCACGGCGGAGCCGGGCACGCACCCGGGCCACCAGCTCCTTGGGCTTGAACGGCTTGGTGACGTAGTCGTCGGCACCGGACTCCAGGCCGACCACGATGTCCACCGTGTCGGTCTTGGCCGTGAGCATGACGATCGGCACGCCGGACTCCGAGCGGATCTGCCGGCAGACGTCGATGCCGTCCCGGCCGGGCAGCATCAGGTCGAGGAGCACCAGGTCGGGCTTGGTCTCCCGGAACACGGCTAGCGCCTTGTCCCCATCCGCGACGAAAAACGGTTCAAAACCTTCACCACGCAGCACGATGCCGAGCATCTCGGCCAGTGCGGTGTCGTCATCAACGACGAGGACGCGTCCCTTCATGCGTCCATCCTCTCATTACGGGATTGTGACGTGCCGCACAGCCGTGCCATTTCGGCGTGGAGCACCCCGCCAACTCGGTCATATCGTCGCAAAGTTCGCAGGCCGTGCAGGTCGCACGGGCCGTTGTCGATCAGCAAGGGGAACACCTCTGGGGACGATGGCACCACCATGGCACGATGGGCGCCACAGGGTACCGCTCGGTGGTCACACGAGCACCCGTGATCTTCCGCAGAGCCGCTACGAGGAGCAGTGATGACCGACACCCCGGGCTGGGCGTCGCCCGGCTCGCCCGAGCCACCGCATGAGGCCACCGGGCCGTCGGCACCACCCTCGACCCCCGCACCGGAGCAGGGCACCCCGCAGCCGGGCACCGCACAGCCGACCGCCCCGCAGATCCCGCCGCAGGCCGTACCGCCACAGGGCTGGAGCGCCCCCGGCCCGTACGGCGCCGCACCGGGCCCGCAGCCCGGGTGGGGCCCACAGCCCGGGTGGGGCCCACAGCCCGGCCCCGGCGGCTACCACCCCGGCTGGGGCGCGCCGCCCAGCCCCAAGCCCGGCGTCATCCCGCTGCGCCCGCTCGGCATCGGCGAGATCCTGGACGGCGCCGTTTCCACCGTGCGCCGCCACTGGCGGACCGCCGTCGGCCTGTCCTTCGGCGTGGCCGCCCTGGAGCAGACGCTCTCCGCGCTCGCCCAGTGGTGGGCGTACGAGTCGCCCCACACCGCCGGCCCGGTCGTCGCGCTGTTCGCCACCTACCCGGTCAGCTTCGTGCTGGGCATCATCGCGGCCGGCCTGCTGACCATGGTGGTCAGCAAGGCCGTCCTGGGTCGCTCGACCACCCTGGGCGAGGTGTGGCGGGACGCCCGGCCGCAGCTGCTGAAGCTGGCCGGGGTCACCTTCCTGACCAGCCTGATCATCGCCGGGGTCATCCTGCTGGGCTGCGTACCGCTGATAGCCGTGCTGATCGGCGGCAACCCCGACCCCGGGCAGATCGCACTGCTGTTCCTGCCGGTCCTGGCAGCCCTCCCGGTCGCGCTCTGGCTCGGCATCCAGCTCAGCCTGGCCGCGCCCGCGCTGATGCTGGAGAGGCAGGGCGTGCTGACCGCGCTCGCGCGCTCCCGGCGGCTCGTCAAGGGCTCGTGGTGGCGGATCTTCGGCGTCACCCTGATCAGCCGCCTCGTGATCGGCATCGTCGGTTCGATCGTCGCGATGCCGTTCCTCGTGATCGGCATGCTGCTGGCCCCGGACACCTCCGGCACGCCGGGCGGACCGTTCGGCGCGATAGCCGGCGCCCCGCCCGCGATGCTGGCCAGCCTCGCCATCGGCGGCACTCTGGTCTCCACCATCACCATTCCGGTACTGGCCGGCGTGAACGTCCTGCTCTACGTCGACCAGCGGATCCGCCGCGAGGCCCTCGACATCGAACTGGCCCGCGCCGCCGGTCTGCCGGAGTTCGGCGGCACCGACGGGTCCGGTCCCACCGGTCCGCAGGGCCCGACCGCCCCGGGCGGACCGCAGAGGATCTGACAGAGATGCCCATCTGGGGGGAAGGGGCGCTGCTGCTCGCGAGCGGCGCCCCGGTCACCGTCCCACGCGACCCGGCCCGCGACGACGCCCGCCGGGAGCTCCTCAACCCCGTCTACCACCAGCACGACCCGAGCCTGCTGCAGCAGCTGATGACCTGGATCCAGGACCAGCTCGGCCGCGCGCTGTCGCAGGTCGGCTCCGTGGGCAGCAGCGGTGTCACCGGCCTGCTGTTCTTCCTGGTGGTGGCGGTGCTGATCGGCGCCGCCCTGTGGTGGCGCCTGGGCGCCCCCCGCCGCCGGGTCCAGAGCGCCGCGGCCCTGTTCACCGCCGAAGGGCCGCGCACCGCCGCCCAGCACCGCAGCGCCGCAGCCGCACACGCCGCCGCGGACGAGTGGTCCGCCGCCGTCCGGGAGCAGATGCGCGCCCTGGTCCGAGCCCTGGAGGAGCGCACCATCCTCGACGTGCGCCCCGGGCGCACCGCCGACGAGGCCGCCGCCGAGGCCGGCCGCGCCCTGCCCGCGCACACCGCCGCGCTGGCCGACGCCGCCCGCACCTTCGACGGCATCGCCTACGGGGACCGGACCGCCGACCGGAGCGCCTACCAGTTGCTGCTCGACCTCGACCGGGCCCTCCAGCGGGCCACGCCCGTGCTCACCGGGACGACCGCACCGACCGCACCGGTCCCCGCACCGACCGGCGGAGGCACCGCATGACGCTCACCGCCACCCGCGCCGGGACGACCGGCAGCACCTCCCCGACCGGCCGTCAACTCTGGCTGCGCGTACGCTGGTTCCTGCTCTCCGCAGTCCTGCTGCTGCTCGTCGGCCTGCTGGCCGCCGGCCTCGGCAGCCCGGGCCAGTACCCGCCGCTGGACCCGCGCTCCCCCGACCGCGACGGCGCCCGCGCGGTTGTCCACCTGCTGGAGAAGCAGGGCCTGACGACCCGTACGGTGGATACCGAGGACGCCCTGGCCGACGCACTCGCCGAACCCGGCAGCACCGTGGTCCTCCCCGAACCCGACCTGCTGACGACAACTCAACTCCGCCGACTGGCACAGATCCGGCGGGGCAGCGACAGCCGCCTGGTACTGATCTCGCCCGAGGCCGCCGCGCTCGCCGCCTTCACCCCCGGCATCACCCTGGCGACCACCGCCAACGGCATACCGAAGAGCGCCGGCTCCGCCGGCGTCCCCGCGGACTGCCCCCTCCCCGAGGCCACCCTGGCCGGCCACGCCGAACTCGGTGGCCTGCTCTACCGGCCCGGCGCCGACGACATCGGCTGCTACCCGAGGCTCGGCGCCTACCCGCTGGTCCGGCACACCGACCCCGGCTCGCGCGAGCTCGTCGTCCTCGGCTCCGGCCGCCTGCTGACCAACGAGCGGCTCGACGAGGACGGCAACGCCGCCCTCGGCCTGAGCCTGCTCGGCTCCCGCCACCAGCTGGTCTGGTACCTCCCCGACTACGCCGCCGCGGCCCGGTCCGGCGACGGCACCGCCGCGGGGCCGCAGCGCACCCTCACCGACTACATCCCCGAGGGCTGGACCTGGGCCGGCCTCCAACTCGCCCTCGCCGCACTGCTCGCGGCCTTCTGGCGCGGCCGCCGCCTCGGGCCCGTGGTCACCGAGAACCTCCCCGTCGTGGTCCGCGCCACCGAGACCACCGAGGGCCGGGCCCGCCTCTACCGGCGCGCCAAGGCCCGCGGCCGCGCCGCCGACGCGCTCCGCCAGGCCGCCCGGCACCGGCTCGCCCCCGCCCTGGGCGTACCGCTCACCGCGGGCGAACCGGACCCCACCGCGCTCTGCGCCGCCGTCGCCGACCGACTCGGACGGCCCGCCACCGAGGTCCACGCGCTGCTGTACGGCACCCCACCCACCGACGACGCCGCCCTGGTGCGGTTCACCGACGACCTCGATGCCCTGGAAAGGCAGGTACGACAGCCGTGACCGAACAGGTCTCCACCCCGGCACCCGCGACGGCCCCGGCGGCCTCCGACGACCCCCGCGCCGCTCTCACCGCCCTGCGTGCCGAGATCGCCAAGGCCGTGGTCGGCCAGGACGCCGCCGTCACCGGGCTGGTCGTCGCCCTGCTCTGCGGCGGCCACGTCCTGCTCGAAGGCGTCCCCGGCGTGGCCAAGACACTGCTGGTCCGCACCCTGTCCACGGCGCTCAGCCTGGAGACCAAGCGGATCCAGTTCACCCCCGACCTGATGCCCGGCGACGTCACCGGCTCGCTCGTCTACGACGCCCGCACCGCCGAGTTCTCCTTCCAGCCGGGACCGGTCTTCACCAACCTGCTGCTCGCGGACGAGATCAACCGCACTCCCCCGAAGACCCAGTCCTCCCTGCTGGAGGCCATGGAGGAGCGCCAGGTCACCGTCGACGGCGAACCCCGCCGGCTGCCCGTCCCCTTCCTCGTCGCCGCCACCCAGAACCCGGTCGAGTACGAGGGCACCTACCCCCTGCCCGAGGCCCAGCTGGACCGCTTCCTGCTCAAGCTGGTCCTCCCGCTGCCCGACCGCGACCAGGAGTTCCAGGTCCTCACCCGGCACGCGGCCGGGTTCGACCCGCGCGACCTCGCCGCCGCCGGCGTCCGCCCGGTCGCCGGTCCCGCCGACGTCGCCGCCGCCCAGGCCCTGATCGCCAAGCTGACCGTCTCCCCCGAGGTGCTCGCCTACATCGTGGACATCTGCCGGGCCACCCGGCAGTCCCCCTCGCTCTCCATCGGCGTCTCCCCGCGCGGCGCCACCGCCCTGCTGAACACCTCCCGCGCCTGGGCCTGGCTGGCCGGCCGCGACTACGTCACCCCCGACGACGTCAAGGCCCTCGCCCTGCCCACCCTGCGGCACCGCATCCAGCTGCGCGCCGAGGCCGAGATGGAGGGCGTCACCGCCGACTCCGTCATCCAGGCCGTCCTCGCCCAGACCCCCGCGCCGCGCTGACCACTCCTCAACCAGCAGCACCACCAAGGGAGTACACCCCATGGCCCTGACCGGCCGCACCGCCCTGCTCGTCGCGCTCGGCGCGCTCGTCGTGGGCCTCCTGCTGCCCTCCTGGGCGGGGATCGGCACGGTCACCCTGCCCGTACTCCTCGGCGTCCTCGCCGACCTGGCGCTCGCCGCTCCGGTCCGCACCCTGCGCTTCGAGCGGAGCGGCGACACCACCGTCCGGCTCGGCGAGGCCGCCACCGTCGAACTCACCGTGACCAACCCGTCCGGGCGGCCGCTCCGGGCCCAACTCCGCGACGCCTGGCCGCCGTCCGCCTGGCGCCCCGGCACCGCCTTCGCGGGCTCCCGGCACGCCCTCACCATCCCCGCCGGTGAACGCCGCCGGCTCACCACCCCGCTCGCCCCCACCCGGCGCGGCGACCACCACGCCCACCGGGTGACCGTACGCTCCCTCGGCCCGCTCGGCCTGGCCGGACGCCAGGGCTCCCACCACGTCCCCTGGACCCTGCGCGCGCTGCCGCCCTTCACCAGCCGCAAGCACCTGCCCTCCCGGCTCGCCCGCCTGCGTGAACTCGACGGCCGCACCTCGGTGCTGGCGCGCGGTCAGGGCACCGAGTTCGACTCGCTGCGGGAGTACCTGCCCGGCGACGACGTCCGCTCGATCGACTGGCGGGCCAGCGCCCGCCGCAACACCGTCGCCGTCCGCACCTGGCGGCCCGAGCGCGACCGGCACATCCTCGTCGTCCTCGACACCGGCCGCACCAGCGCGGGACGCGTCGGCGACGCCCCGCGCCTGGACGCCGCCCTCGACGCCGCACTGCTGCTCACCGCACTCGCCACCCGGGCCGGCGACCGGGTCGACCTGCTCGCCCACGACCTGCACCGGCGCGGCAGTGTCATCGGCCGTTCGCCGAACGAGGTCCTGCCCGCCTTCACCAACGCGATGGCCGGCCTCGAACCCGCCCTGCTCGAAACCGACATGCGCGCACTCACCGCGTGCGCCCTGCGGATGGCCCCGCGCCGCTCACTGATCGTGCTGATCACCGGTCTCGACGCCCGCCCGGTCGAGGAGGGCCTGCTCCCCCAGCTCCCGCTGCTGACCCGGCGCCACGAGGTCCTCCTGGCCTCCGTCGCCGACCCGCGCCTGGACGAGCTCGCCACCGCCCGGGGCACCGTCCAGGACGTGTACGGCGCCGCCGCCGCCGAGCAGACCCGCGCCGACCGCCGCCGCACCGCGGAGCGCCTCACCCGCCACGGCGTCACCGTCCTGGACGCGCCGCCGGCCACCCTGCCCCCGGCCCTCGCCGACGCCTACCTCGCACTCAAGGCCGCCGGACGGCTCTGAGCCGTCTCCCCCGCCTCCCAGCCCTCACGCCACGCTCGTCGGCGCCTCGTACTCCGAGGCCAGCAGCGACCACATCTCCAGGTCCCGGCGACCGTCGTGGAACCGGAACACCTGCCGCAGCAGACCCTCGCGCACCATCCCCAACCGCCTGGCCACCGCGACGCTCCGCAGGTTCGCCGGCTCGGTGCGCCACTCGACCCGGGCCATCCCCCGCTCCACGAAGGCCCACTCGATCATCCGCCGCACCGCCGCGGTCACCAGCCCCCGCCCCGCTGCCTCCGGTGCCAGCCAGGCGCCCACTTCACAGACCCCGGCCCGCGCCCTGAAGCTCTGGAACACCACCCCGCCGACCAATTCCCCGTCCAGCCAGATCCCATAGATCCGGCCTTCGTCCCTGGCCTGCTCCTCGGCGCAGTACCGCAACCATCGCCGTGCACCGTCCACGTCGGTGATGCTGGTCGCCCACGGAATCCAGGGCGCCAGGTACTCGCGCGCCCGCTCTACGAACGCGAAGAACTCCTCGGCACACCAGGGTTCCAGGGCACGCAGCTCCGCGCCGGGCACGAGAGGGTGGCTGAGCATCACAGACTCCAAATCCACGGATCCAGGGCTTCCCGGCCATCTAACACCGCCGATTCCCGTCCGCCTCGCCACCCCGTTCCCGGACCATCTCGCCCGGAAATGCGGAAAGCCCCTCCCCGGTCTCCCGGGAAGGGGCTTTCTCGAATGATTGTTCGGCGGCGTCCTACTCTCCCACAGGGTCCCCCCTG
>NZ_JBHJVK010000058.1:0-53613 GCF_042264695.1 Kitasatospora sp. NPDC056138
GGCCCGGCTCCCCTTCGAGGGGGAGCCGGGCCCGCGGCCGTCGGATCAGGATTCGCCGCGACGCCTGCGGTGGTCCCGGACCACGATCGAACCGCCCGCGAGACCCGCAACCAGCAGCGCGCCCGCCCCCACCACGTAGGTGCCGGTCCGGCTGTCCCGCTGGGCCTGGGTCTCCCCGAGGCCGAGCGGCTGCGCGACGATCTTCGTGGTGTCCAGCTGCACCGGCGCGTCGGGCACCGGGGCCTCCTCGGGCTTGGCATCGCTGCGGACGGCCTTCACCGGGTCGACCACACCCCAGCCGACGAACCGGTTGGAACCCCGCTCGTTGCGCTGCGCGGTCTGCTCGATCCGGGCCCGGATCTGCGCGGCCGTCCACTTCGGGTACTTGGCCTTCAGCAGCGCGGCCACCCCGGCCACGTACGGGGAGGAGAAGCTGGTGCCGTTGTCGACGCACTGGCCGCCCTTGGGGACGGTGGAGAGCATCTCCACACCCGGCGCCGCGACCTTCACGAAGTCCCCGTACTGCGAGAACGGGGCCCGCTCGTTGTTGCGGTCCGAGGCGCCGACCGACAGTACGGTGTCGAAGGCCGCCGGGTACGTGGGGCCTTCACGGCCGTCGTTCCCCGACGACGCGACCACGACGATGCCCTGGTCGTCGGCCTGCTTCAGCACGTCCCGGAGGTCGTTCTTGCGGTCGAAGTTGCCGCTGTCGTCGGTCGCGCGGACGTCCTGGGAGATGTTGATGACGCCGACGTTGTTCTTGATCGCGATCTTGATCGCGTCGATCAGGGTCCCCACGTCGCCGTTGCCCTGGCTGTCGTTCTGCCGGATCGAGAGGATCTTGGCGTCCGGCGCCAGTCCGACGAAACCCGTCTTCTGCGGGAGCGGCTTCGCCGCGATGATGCCCGCCACCTTGGTGCCGTGGCCGACCGTGTCGTCCTTGCCGTTGCCGTCCACCAGCTTCTTGGTCGACTGGTCCATCAGCAGCGAGCCGCCGTCCACCACCTGGCCGGCCAGCTGCGGGTTGCTGTCGTCCACCCCGGTGTCGATCACCGCGACGGTGACGTTGGCGCCCCGCGACTTGCCGCCGTCCCAGAGCTGGTCGAGCAGCACCCGCTGGAGTGCCCAGGGCACGCCCTGCACGTCCGCGGCCGGGAAGTTGCAGTCCGCCGCCGCCGCGATCCCCAGCGGCGACCAGTGCACGGCCGCGCCGTCGCCCGACCCCGGCGCGGGCTGCGCCGCGTACGCGGGTGCGCCCGCCACGGTGCCGATCACCCCCAGCGCGACCAGTCCGGCGGCAGCCCTGCGGTAGGTCCCCAACGACACCTGTCTTCCCCTCTGATCCACCCGATGTCGTGCGCGCGGCGGACCGCGCGCCGGTGCCTGGAACAGGCCCAGGGCGGGCGCCCGGATGGACGCCCGCCCCGATGTGCGCTACTGCCGTGCCCCGCGGACGGGGCCTTCGGCTTACTGGCCCCAGATGGCCGAGTTGCGCTGCTCGGTCGACTGGTAGCTCTGCGCGGCGTTGTCCAGCGAGGTGGCGATCTGGCCCAGGGCCTGCTGCAGGTCAGCGGCCTTGGTGTCCCACTCGCGCTGGCGGGCCTGGTAGCCCTCCTGCGCCGAGCCCTGCCAGCTGCTGGCGATCCGGCTCACGCCGGCCTTCAGCTCGTCCAGCTGCGACTGAATGCGCGAGGCGGTCTGGCGGACCTCCTGGCTGGCGTTCTGAATGGTGGAGAAATTAACGAGAATGTGCGCGTCGGACACGGTGTCTTCCTCTCAGTGAAATCGTGGCGGCCGTCAGAACGGCCGATGAGTTACGGTGCGCTGCGGCGCCCGTGGCTCAGAACGAGCCCCTCATCGACGACTGCTGCTCCTGCTCGGTCTGCGAGTAGGCCTTGGTCGTGGCCTCGATCGCCTGCTTGATCTCGTCGAGCACCTTGTTCAGCGCGGTCGCGTCGTCGTTGAAACGCGTCTGCAGCTGCTGGTAGGCCGCAGCGGCCTGACCCTGCCAGCCCGACTTGATCTCGTCGACCAGTGTGTTGAGCCGCTTGATCTCGCCCTGGATCTGGCCGTTCACCTCACCGATCCGGTTGGCGAAAGCAGTCATTTCTTCAGCGGTCGTCGTGAACTGACCAGCCATGGTCCACCGTCCCCCATGAGACAGACATCCTGACCGACGGTCCTGGCGCAGACCATCCGTCAAACATCACGGTGTGATGCCATCCAGCACAATAGTCGCCAACCGCAAGTCACCCAACACCGGGAGTGCGGCAGTTACCAGACCATGACACTGCGCCAACCCGTCAACTGACGCAGTGTCACGCGTCCTTGTCAGGCGTTCTGGGCCTGCAGCGCGGCGTAGGTGTTGAGCACCGGACCGGCCGGAACCAGGTCGGACCACCAGCGCGGAACCAGGGTCGGCGGCACCTTGTCGAAGCCCAGCCGGGCCTGCGCCTCATTGGCCTGCGGCTGCGCGGCGCCGCCCTGCGGGTCGGCGGACGCACTCGGCGCGGGCGCGCCCTGGCCGCTGGGACCGTCGTTGTTGCTGGGCACCGAGTAGCGCAGCCCGGTCTCGGTGATCAGGAAGTTGCTGCCCGAGCTGTCCACGCCGCCGTTGCCGTCCACCGCCCGGAAGAGCAGGCCGTGGCCCGGCGAGACGTGCGCGGTCGCGGAGCCGCTGCTGACCTGCGCCGGATAGTCGGTGTAGGCCCACACCGAGCGCTTGACGCTCTTGTCGGCGGCCCAGCCCTCGAAGGTGCTGCAGAGCACCGTACGGGCCGCCTTGCCGTTGTTCACCGCGTGCTCGGAGGGCTGTTCCTTCGGCATGTCCTTGGGGTCGCCGTCCACCATGCTGGTGTCGAAGCTGTCCTTGAGGTTCGCGTAGTCGGCCGGCGAGAGCTCGGCCAGCTTCGGCGTACCGGAGTAGATGTCCTTCAACGACCGGCTGTTGCGCATCAACTCGGCCTGGAAAGCGGAGATCTGGTAGAGCTTCTGTGCCCCGACCACGTAGAAGGTCTTGTTCTGGAAGGACAGCAGCCGGCCGACCTTCTGCTCGCTCGCCTGCGAGAGCTTCACGGACGACCGCGCGCCGAGGGTGTTGGAGCCGGGCATGGTGGGGAACTTGACGGGTGCCCCGTCTCCCAGCGTGGCCAGCCACTCCTTGGTGACCTGCTGTGGCTTGGCGTCGCTGCCGAACAGCGCGGACTCCATCGCGCGGCGGTCGAGCGGGTCGGTGTTGAAGTCACCGAGCGCGTGCTTCATGCCGGCCGAGTCGACCAGGTACTCGCTGCCCGGACGGTCCTTGTCGTCGTTGTCCTTCGAACCGTCCAGCGGGCCCTGCACGAACAGCCACTGTCCGGGGGCCAGCATCAGGTCGGACCGGTGCAGCGTCTTGGCGTCGGCGTCGGCCGCGATGAACAGCGACTGGTTGACGGTCGCCTGGATCTCCCCCTGGCCGGGACGGTCGCAGACCGACCACAGCTTGGACGTTCCCGCGTCGTCCGGCTGGGGCAGCCGGTCCGGGGCGTACGGGATGCCGATGGTGGCGCCGTGGTTCTTGTACGCGTCCAGCGCCGAGTCCACCACCGGCACGACCTTGGCCCCGGCCGGCAGCACCAGCCGGGCCGAGGACATGTTGAGGACCTGGTGCAGCACCTTGTCGTTGGTCTTGGGATCGACCAGCACCACGTAGCGGGTGGTGGAGTCCTTGCCCTGGATGATGTTCTTGCCGTCGTCCCAACCCTTGGGCGCGGTGGGCTTGATGACGCCCCACATCCCGAAGCCCGCCACCACGACGGCCGCCACCACCAGGCTCGGCAGCACCGCACGCACCGGACGCGGGGCGTCCTCGTCGCTGCCGCCGCCACCTGGCTGGAGGAAGGCGCCCACCGTGCGCTTGCGCGCGAAGGTGTAGGCGTTCAGCTCGTCCCGGCGTGATGCCATCTCGTCGTCTCCCCTGTTCGACCGTCAGCCGGGCTGGCCCGACAGCCTCGGCCCGGCACCTGTGCGTACGTCAGCACGATTGGTCCATGCGCGAGTCTGCCACCCGGCGGGCACGAGGTGCAGCGAACCCTCTACGATGCAAAGCCTCTACGATGCGGCAGCAGACGGTGAGTACGGTACGGGTCCGGTCTGCCGACCAGCCAACCGGGCCGTGATATCTGATCAGAGAGGTTCACGCGGGGGATGCCAAGCCAGACCGCTCCAGAGCGACGCAGCACATCGCACGGCAGGGGCAACGGCGGCCGACGGAACGGGGGCAGGGGCACACGCCGCTCGACGTCGGCCCGCGCGGGAGGTGCCACCGCACCGGTCGCGGTGAAGATCCACCCGCGTCCCGGCCTGCTCGGTACCAGGCTGCGGTTGCAGCAGCTCGTGCTGATCGAGGTCGCGGCCGCGCTGGTCGCGGTCGGCTGGACCATCAGCAAGGCGATGGCCGGGGTGTTCGCGGTACCCGCCGTGCTGCTGGTGGTGATCGCCGTGCTGCCGCTCAACGGCCGCAGCCTGCCCGAGGGCCTGCAGGTGCGCATGGCGCACAGCGCCCGCCGCAAGCAGGCCCAGCTCAACGTGCCGCCGCCGGGCACCGACCCGGCCCTGGCGCCCGCGCTGGAGGTCGAACCGGCGCTGCGCACCTACACCCACGCCACCGAGGCCGACCTCGGCGGCGGCCGGCCGTTCCGGCGCGAGACCGGCATGGTCGGCGACGGCACGTTCCTGACCTCCGTCCTGCTGGTGCAGGCCAAGGACCAGCCGCTGCGGCCCGCTCGCACGGCCCTGCCGCTGCCGCTGGACGTCATCTGCTCGGCGCTCCAGGTGGACGACATCGCCCTGGAGTCCGTCCAGCTGGTCCAGCACACCCAGCCCGCGCCCGCGCCGCACCTGCCCGAGCAGTCGCTCGCGACCCGCGCCTACCACCAGCTGCCGGACGGGCTCAGCACGCCGGGGCTGCGGCTCACCTGGGTCGCGCTCAAGCTCGACCCGGAGGCGGCGGCCACCGCCGTCCTGGCCCGGGGCGGCGGCGAGGAGGGTGCCCGCAAGGCACTCCAGCGGGTCACCGACCAGCTGGCCGGACGGCTCAACGGGGCCGGGTTCACCGCGACCGCACTGGACGAGCGCGAGCTGATCGCCGCCCTCGCCATCTCGATCTGCGCCAACCCGATCGCCGTGGCGGGCCGTCAGGGCACCGGCGGCGGTGGCGGCAGCAGCCGCCGGACCCAGGAGAGCCGCAAGTTCTGGCGGATCGACGACCGCTGGCACAGCACGTACTGGATCTCCAAGTGGCCGCAGCTCAGCCGCCCCGGCGGTGCACCCGGCCGGATCGCCGCCCCCGACCTGGTCAACCTGGTCACCGGCACCCCGGCACTGGCGAGCACCTTCAGCCTCACCGCGAGCCGGGGCACCGGCGGCGCGGTCGGCATCAGCGGGCACGTCCGGGTGACCGGGCGCAGCGAGAGCGAGGTCGCCCAGGTCGGGCGGCTCGTGGAGACCCGCGCACAGAGTGCCGGGGTCGGCCTGACCCGGCTCGACCAGGAGCAGGCGCCCGGCCTGCTCGCCACGCTGCCCCTGGGAGGGACTTCCTGATGGCCTATCAGACCTACCCCACCCAGCCCGCCGAGCCGGAGGCCGACCGCACCCGGACCGCCCTGCGGATCCGTCCCGGTTTCGGCCTGCGCGGCCCGCGCCGCGAGCGGCACGTGCTCTCCGCCGAGGACCTCGCCGCGCTGTCCTTCCCGGTCGGCGACGACGGCGTGGTCATCGGTGTCGACCCGCAGCGGCAGCCCGCCGTGCTGGGTCTGTTCCGGCCGAGCCCGTACGAGGTGGTGCTGGTCGGCGGCATGTGGACGGCGCAGATCATCGCGCTGCGGGCGGCCGCCACCGGCGCCCGGGTCGCGGTGGAGAGCGGGCGTCCGCAGGCGTGGGGCCCGCTGGCCCAGGCGGCCGGCGGCGGCCAGCCCTGCGTGACGGTGCACCAGGTCGGACGGCTCGGCGCGCAGGGCGCCTCGGTGACCTCGCCGGTCCTGGTCGTCCGCGACCTCGGTGTCCGGCCGCCGCGCAGCCGGCTGTCGGCCACCCCGTGGCAGACCACGCTCACCCTGCTGCCGTACCTGGGCCCGAACGCCGCCCGCGTGCTCAACGCCGCCGACCTGGTCGGCGTCCAGCGGATCTCGCCGCAGGAGGCCGAGGTCGTCGCGCGGGTCCTGTCGCTCGGCGACCAGGACGTGGCATCGCTGCCGACGCTGCCCGACAACATCACGCTCTGGGCCACCAGGATGCGGCAGCAGTTCGTGATGACCGACCCCGGCGAGGCGGAGGGCCAGCTGCTCGGCGGCCCGCGCCGGATGGACTGAGCACGGCTCAGTTCCGCGATGCCGCAGGCATCCGCCAGGGGCGTGAGGCTCCGCCCGGTCGACCGCGCACCCGGTCGGCCGGGCGGAGCTCCGCGCCCCTGACGGCTTGCCCGGCGGCCTCCGGGCCCGGGAACGGGGGACGAGGTGAACAGCCGGTGAGATTCACTCCAAAGGCGGTTGTCATCGCGCCTTGAAGCCCTGGTGAAGGCCCGTGAACCCCTGCGTGAGTTCGGGCACCGCCTTCAGGTGACCACGAATCACGTCCTAGTCTTGTTGCCGGACGGCACCGCGAACCAGCGGCGGCGAAAACGAGGGAGTCCAAGTGAGCAGCGATCGGGACGGCGTCTACGTCGGCGACAACGCGGCGGAGGACGACGACGACTGGTCGGACGTTCCTGACTACTCGCCGCCGTCCTGGTACACCCAGAGCCCGGAGCCCCAGGCGGCCGCGCCCGCCGCCCCGGCCCCCGCACCCGCACCCGCACCCGCACCGACGCCTGCACCGGCGCCCGCTCCCGCACCCGCACCGACGCCTGCACCGGCGCCCGCTCCCGTACCGGCGGCCGAGCCGGCTCCGGCCGCCGTCCCGCCGGCGCCAGTGGCGGCCACCGCACAGCCCACCGCGCAGCCCGGTGGCGAGCAGCCGCCGCACGTGCCGCCGGCGGTTCCCGCGCCGGCCGCCGAGGCCGCCGGGGCACCCGCGGCCGAGCCCGTGGCCGGGTACGCGCCCGCGCCCGCCCCCGTGGCCACGCCCGTTCCTGTCCCCGCGCCCGCCCCGGTGGAGGCGGCGGCGCCGCAGGCCGTACCCACGCCCGCAGCCGAGGCCCCCGCTGCGCCCGCCCCGGTGCAGCCGTTGGCCGCGCCCGTCCCGCCCCCGCCCCCGGCCCCCGCGCCCGCGCAGCCGGCGCCGCCGCAGGCCTGGCCCGCCGCCGACGCCGCGCCGCAGCCGGGCCCCGCACCGGCCCCCGCCCAGCCGCCGTACCCGCAGGAGGCCGGCCAGCCGCCGCAGCTCTCGCAGCAGCAGGCCGCAGCGCCACAGGCTCCGCAGGCGCCCCAGGCGCCCCAGGCGCCCCAGGCCCCCCAGGCACCCAACACGTGGCAGCAGCCCCCGGCCGCGCCCGGTCCGGCCGCCCCCACCCCTCCGGTGGACCCCAGGCAGGGCGGCTGGCCGCAGGCCGGCGGGTACCCGCAGCAGGGTTATCCGCAGCAGGCCGCGCCGCAGGCACCCGCGGCGTTCCAGCAGGCCGGCGGTCAGCAGCCGATGGCCCACGGCGCGGCGCTCGGCTACACCGCCGCCGTCGAACTCTCCTCCGACCGCCTGCTGCGCGGACAGCCCAAGGCCCAGCGGCAGCAACCGCGCTTCCAGTTCGGCGGCAAGGCGGCGCAGGCCGACCGGGCCCGCCGTCTGGAGATCATCCGTACGCCGGTGATGAGCTGCTACCGGATCGCGGTGATCAGCCTCAAGGGCGGTGTCGGCAAGACCACGACCACCACCTCGCTCGGGGCCACCCTGGCCAGCGAACGCCAGGACAAGGTGATCGCGATCGACGCGAACCCGGACGCCGGTACGCTCGGCCGCCGGATCAAGCGGCAGACCGGTGCGACCATCCGCGACCTGGTGACGGCGATCCCGCACCTGCGCAGTTACATGGACGTCCGCCAGTTCACCTCGCAGGACCTCAACTCGGGCCTGGAGATCCTGGCGAACGACGTCGACCCGGCCGTCTCGACCACCTTCAACGACTCGGACTACCGCCAGGTCATCCAGGTGCTCGGGCAGCACTACCCGATCATCCTGACCGACTCCGGCACCGGCCTGCTGTACAGCGCGATGCGCGGGGTGCTCGACCTGGCCGACCAGCTGATCATCGTCTCGACGCCCAGCGTGGACGGTGCCAGCAGCGCCTCGACCACGCTGGACTGGCTCTCCGCGCACGGCTACGCCGACCTGGTGCAGCGTTCGATCACGGTGGTCTCGGGGGTGCGCGAGACCAGCAAGATGATCAAGGTCGAGGACATCGTCGCGCACTTCCAGACCCGCTGCCGGGGCGTCGTCGTGGTGCCGTTCGACGAGAGCCTGGCGGCCGGCGCCGAGGTCAACCTGGCGATGATGCGGCCCAAGGTCCGGGACGCGTACTTCGAGCTGGCCACCCTGGTCGGCGAGGACATCGCCCGTGCCCAGCAGGCGACGCAGGGCTCCTGGGCCCAGCAGCAGCCGTACCCGCAGCAGAACCCCGCGCAGGGCCCGGCGCAGGGCGGCGGCTACCCGCAGCAGCAACCGCAGCAGCCCTACCCGCAGCAGGGCGGCTACCCGCCGCCCCCGCCCGGTGGCTACCCGGGACAGCCCGCACCCGGCGCTCCCTGGGCTCCCCAGCCGGGGCAGACGCCGCCGCCCGGGTACCCGGCCCCGCCGCAGCCGGACTGGTCCCAGCAGAGCGGCGAGCGCCCCGGCTACGGCTACCCGCCGCCGCAGGACGGCCAGCAGCCCCCGCCCCCGCCGGGGTACGGCTACCCGCCGCCCCCGCAGCAGTGAACGACCGGACCCCGCCGACCTGAGGTCGGCGGGGTCCGCTGCGTTCGCCGCCGGTCGCGGCCGGTGCTCAGCGCACGTCGGTCATCTCGCGCGCCCGCTTGACGTCGTCGGCCATCCGCTCCAGCAGCGCCTCGACCGAGTCGAACTTCTCCATCCCGCGCAGGTACGCGAGGAAGTCCACCGCCACGTGCAGGCCGTACAGGTCCAGGCCGATCCGGTCGATCGCGTAGGCCTCCACCGTGCGGTTGGCGTTGTCGAAGGTGGGGTTGGTCCCCACCGAGATCGCGGCGGGCATGCTCACCCCCCGCCCGTCCTCCGGCTGGGGGTGGCCGCCCACCGGTCCGAAGGCGGCGGAACCGGGCTCGCCGAGCACCGTCAGCCAGCCCGCGTAGACCCCGTCGGCCGGGACGGCGCTGTGCGGCACCGTCTCCACGTTCGCCGTCGGGAAGCCCATGTCCCGTCCGCGCTGCGCGCCGCGGACCACCACGCCCTCGACCCGGTGCGGACGTCCGAGCACCTCTGCCGCACCCGTCATGTCCCCCTCCGAGACCAGCCGCCGGACCAGGGTCGACGAGAAGGGCTTCCCGTCCCCGGCCGCCCCGCACACCTGGAGGTCCACCACCTCGACCTCGAAGTCGGCCTTCCGCCCGAGCTCGGCGAGCAGCTCGACGTTGCCCGCCGCCCTGTGCCCGAACCGGAAGTTCGGACCCTCGATGACCAGCCGCGCGCGGAGCGCGTCCACCAGCACCTGCTGGACGAAGGTCTCCGGCGACTCCTTGGAGAACTCCGGTGTGAACGGCAGCACGAGCACCGCGTCCACCCCCAGCCCGGCCATCAACTCCGCCCGGCGCGGCTGCGGCGCCAGCAGCGCCGGGTGGCTGCCCGGACGGACCACCTCGCTCGGGTGCGGGTCGAAGGTCACCACGACCGCCCGCGCGCCCAGCTCGCGGGCGCGCTCGACCGCGCGGCCGATGATCAGTTGATGACCCCGGTGCACACCGTCGAACGAGCCGATGGTGACGACGCTGCGCCCCCAGTCCGCGGGGACCTCCTCCAGGCCACGCCAGCGCTGCACCCTGACCGCTCCTCGTTCCGTACCTGGCGCACGCTCTGTACGCTCTTACGTTCCAAACCCTGAACCCCTATAGCGTGCCATGCGCCCGAGTCTGCTTCGGCACCGGAAGGCCCACTTCGCGCGGCTGCGGGCGCAGGGCGCCGCGCTCGGCCTCCGCCGCGGCGTACTGCGGGTCGCGGCCGGCGGCGACCAGGGCCCGCATCCGGGTCAGCAGCGGACCGCTGACCAGCGGGTTCTCGGCGGCCGGCCACTCGGCGAGCAGCCGCGCGAACTCCGCCGAACGGCCGGCACAGCGCACCAGCACGGTGTCCGCCTCGGCCGTCCGCAGCGCGATCCGGCGGACCAACTCCCTTGCCCGGGAAGGATCGTGCTCGGCACAGCGCTCGGCCAGGCACTCCAGCACCGCCGCCAGGACGTCCTCGTCGCGCTCTCCCGTCAGCAGCGCGTCCAGCAGCGGGCCGCGCGAGGGCGGCCCCGGCGTCGCCAGCCGGACCGCGAAGACCCGCCGCACCTGCGCGGGCTGGGCACCGAGGGCCAGCACCCGCCACACCTCCCGCGGCTCCGCGCAGAGCCGCCGGGCCGCACCGGACCGCACCGCCCGGTCCCCGGCCCGCTCGGCCCGCTGCGCGCCGTCGTGCTCCCCGGCCTCCGCACCGGCGGGCTGCGGACCCGCCCCGGCCTGCGGCTCCGTCGCTCCGGCGAACAGCCGGTCCAGGTAGTCGGCGATCCGGCCGCCCCGTTCGGGATGCCCGTGCAGCAGCTCGGCCGCCAGGTCGAGACCCCGGCGGGCCACCGCCGGGTCCGCCACCTCGGCAAGGACCCGCAGGCCCTCGGCCAGCGCCGCGTCCGGGGCCGCCAGGCGCTGCCGGAACGCCGCCAGAACGGGCTCCGGGTCCTCGGCCAGGGCGGGGGCCAGCACCTCGGCGGTGACGAACGGGTCGTCCGCCAGGTACCGGGCGATCGCCGCCGCCAGATACCGGCCCCGGCTCCGCCCGTCGCGCACCAGCAGCGCCAACGCCGCACCGTGCAGGGAGGGTTCGTCCTCGCGGGCCAGCAGGGCGGTGGCGGTGAAACGCAGCAGTTCCGGGCCGGGACCGGTGGCGTACGGCGCGGTGCGCAGCGCGTGCACGGCGGCCGCGACATGCCGCTCGGGACGGGGGTCGTGGCTCCACCGGTCGACGGCGCGGCAGAGCGCGGAGGGCTCGTCGGCCGCGAGCAGCGAGAGCAGCGCGTCGGCCCGGGGATGGCCGGTTTCCACCAGGCACTCCGTCAGGTCGTCCAGCGCCAGCCTCCGGTGCGCGTACAGCAGGTCGTGGGCCAGGTCGGCGACCGTGCAGTCGGGGCGGGCCGGGAGACGGCGGCTGTCCTCGAACCAGTGGCACAGCAGCGGAATCACCGTGTGCGGGTCGGCGGCCAGCGCCTCGGCCGTCGCGGCGCGGAAGGACTGCGCGGGGCCGTCCGCCCGGACCAGGCACCGGAGCAGGTCCAGCCTGGCGGCGGGGGCCAGCGGCAGGGCGGCCCAGAAGCCGGGCCCGAACGCGCCGGTCCGCTCGCCGCGTTCGGCCAGCTGTGCCAGCAGGGGCCGGTGGGCGGAGAGGTCGGTGCCGGACCGCAGGACGGCGGTGAGCAGGTGTCCGGCCCACCAGGCGGGCTCGCTGTCGGCCGGGGCGATCTCCAGCGCCCGCCACAGCCGGTGCAGCCATCCGTCCAGCGCCTCGGCACCCCAGGTCTCCCCGATCCGGGTCAGCGCGACCACCACGGGCCCGGCCCGGTGTCTCGGCACCCGGCGGCCGCAGCCCGGGGCCGCCGCCCCCGCCACCCGGTCCCCCGGCTCCGCACTCCCCTCGCCGCCGGCGGGGTCCATGACCGACTCGACCGGCGGCCCGACGGCATCCGCCCCATCAGGGCCGTCCTCCTCCAGCAGCAGCCGCAGTGCGCCGTCCAGGTCCAGGTGCCGGCCCTGCAGCCACGCGCCGAGTTCCTCGTGGGCCAGCCGGTATCCGTCTCCCACCGCGACGAAGAGCCGCTCGCCGAGTACCGCCGAGGCCCAGCCGCCGGCGGCCGGGAACAGCAGCTCGAACGCGTCCGCCGACAGCCCTCCGTGCCCCGATCCGAGCATCTGCCGGGCCGCCTCGTGCACCCGCCCGGCGACCACCACCGCCAGCCGCCGAACCCGGCCGGGTTCGGCCGCGCCCTGCCGTGGGCCGCCCCTGCGGTGCGCACCCGGCCGCCTCGCCGTGCCGCCGTCGGCCAGCCGCTGGGCGATCCGCAGGCAGGAGAGGTCGAGGAAGCCCTCGAACAGCTCACCGCGCCGAGGAGCGGTGCCCTGCCACCGCACACCCGCCGCCTGGAGTTCCCCGGCGATCCGCAGCGCCACCGGGTGCGCCGCCTCCGCGCGCTCCAGCGGCAGGGCCGAGGCGGCCGGCCCGGTGCCGCCCTGCGCATCCGGCGCCGACGGCGGCCTGCCCGCCAGCCCGTACCGCCGCGTGGCCCGCTCCGCGGCCTCCTCCGGCAGCGGGCCGAGCCCGTGCACCCGGGCACCCGCGGTTCCCGACCCGTCCGCCCGCTCCCACTCGCTCCAGCACTCCGGCCCGCAGGCCACCAGCAGCCCCGCCGCCGCCGTCCTCAGCCACTCGGACGTCGCGCGCAGCCACGGAGCCCCGGCGGCCGCCGGGGCCTCCTCCGGGGCGTCCAGGACGACGAGCAGCGGCCGCCCCGCCTCGGCGCAGAGCCGCGCGGCCCGTCCCGGTTCGGGCGGGTCGACGGCGAGCAGTCCGGCCGCCCGGGCCAGCACCCGGCCGACCGCGTCCACCAGCGACGCGTCCGCAGGGCCCAGGTCGGCCCCGCGCAGCCAGAGCGTGGGCAGCGGGTGCGGACCACCGGCCCGACGGACCGTCAGGGCGGCCAGCTCGGTGGTGCGCCCGCTGCCGGGGGCGCCGACCAGGACGGTGAGCGGCTCCTGCGGCTCCTCACCGGTGAGGCCGTCCGGACGGTCCACCCGGTCGGCGGCCAGGTCGGCGATCCGCCCCGGCCCGGCGACGGCCGATCCCAGCTGCACGGAGGCCAGTTGAAGCACCCCGGCCAGGTTGAGGGCCCGCCCGTACGCGGGCACGGTGGCCGCGTTCCGCGCCACCGCCCCGGCCAGCGCCTCTGCCGCACCGGCCGCCCCGTTCCCGGGCCCCGTACCGGTCCGTGGCAGCACCAACGGGACGGCCACCGCGCCGCCCCCGTGCCCGGCCGGCAACGACGGTGCGACGACCCCGAGCACGGCCCCGGTCCCGGCGTCCACCACCGGTGCCCCGGCCGGGAACACCGCCCCGGCCGCCGAGAGGTCCAGCCACAGCGCACCGGCGATCAGATGGAACTCGTCCCGCCAGGGGTACATCGCGGTAGCCGCGCCGAGGACTCCCCCCTGCCCGGTCCCCACCGCACCGTCGTCCCGGAGGTACGGCACCGCGACCGGTTCCCCGCCCCGGGCCGGACCGCCGATCGGCAGTGGCGGCACCGGCAGACCGCCGACCGCCTCCGTCCGCACCAGCGCGAGGCCGTACGGAGCGAGCCCCTCGATGCAGTCCGCGCCGAGCACCCGCGTCTGCCCGCCCTCGGTGTGCAGGACCAGCCGGTCCAGCCCGGCCACCGTCTCGTGCGCGGTGACCACGGTGCCGTGCAGGTCCACGACGAAGCCGAGCCCCCGCGTCCGTCCGTCCGGACCGCAGATCCGCAGCAGTGCCTGCCCCGGATCGGCTGCCGTCCGGAGCCGTCCGTCAGCCGAATCAGACCACCGACCAGCGGCCATCAGCCCGCCTCCCCCGCCGGGCCGCGAACAGGCCCCGCCCTGCGGGGTGGCCCGCCGCAGCTGCCGTACACGCCCGTCGGGAGCCTGCCCCCAGGCGTGGGCGGGGCACCACAGCCACGCCCTGCACGCCGAGCGTTCACCTCGCGCGCCCGCTCGTACGGGTGAGATTGCCGCGCCCGGGGTTTCGGGGGTTGACGGGCCGCAGCAGGCGCGGACCCACAGGCGCGCGGGGAACGCCCGCACGCCCCACGGTCAGGCAGCACGCTCCGAGGCAGGGCCGAGGAACCGTGCGACCAGGGAGCGCGGCCGTTCCCCGCGCCCCGAGGAGGTCAGCCGACGAAGACAGCCACCGGCCGGGCGCTGCCGCCCTTCTCCTCCACCAGCGCGAGGAAGCGTCCCTCCGGATCGAAGACGGCGATCGGCCCGTCCACGCCCAGCCCGGGGGCCTTCAGCTTCATGCCGTTGGAGAGCAGCCTGGCCTGCTCGGCGTCGATGTCCCAGCGCGGGAAGGCGGCGTCCGCGGCGTCCGCGATGGGCAGCACCTCCAGCTGCTCCTCCAGCTGCTCCAGGGTGCGCGCGGAGTCGAGCCCGTACGGCCCGACCTTGGTGCGGCGCAGCGCGGTCAGGTGGCCGCCCACCCCGAGGTCGGCGCCGAGGTCACGGGCCAGTGCCCGGATGTAGGTGCCGGAGGAGCATTCGACGGTGACGTCGAGGTCGATCACGGGGGTGCCGTCCTCGGCGACGGCCGCCCGCTGCTCGTGCACGGTGAAGGAGTGGACGGTGGTCGCCCGGGCGGGGATCTCGAAGTCCTCGCCCTCCCGGACCCGGTGGTAGGAGCGCTTGCCGTCGATCTTGATGGCGCTGACCTTGGACGGGACCTGCATGATCTCGCCGGTCAGCTTGGCGATCCCCGCGTCGATCAGCTCCCGCCCGACGCCCGAGGCGTCGGCGCAGGAGGTGACGTCGCCCTCGCGGTCGTCGGTGATCGTGTTCTGCCCGAGCCGGATGGTCGCCTCGTAGGTCTTGGCGGTGAGCATCAGGTGCCCGAGCAGCCGGGTGGCCCGCTCGACGCCGATGACCAGGACGCCGGTCGCCATCGGGTCCAGCGTGCCCGCGTGCCCGACCTTCCGGGTCCCGGCCAGCCAGCGCATCTTGGCGACCACCCCGTGCGAGGTGAGGCCCTCCGGCTTGTCGACAATGACCAGGCCGTCGGGGCCGGTTCCCTTACGCTTCATCAGTTCTTCTCTGTGCGGGTCTGTACGGGTTGATACGGAACGGTTCAGGTCGGTGCGGAACAGGTGCAGAACAGGTGCGGGACGGGTGCGGAACGGTCGCGGTCCGGAGCTCAACGGCCTGCGGCGAGCGCGGCCCGGAACCGCTCGACGATCACCGGGACCTCCTCGCGAGCGGCGAACCCGGCCGCGAACTGGTGTCCGCCGCCGCCGAGTCCGGCGCAGACCGCAGCGACGTCGACCGCGCCCTTGGCCCGGCAGGAGCCGCGCAGGGTGCCGTCCGGGTCCTGCTTCAGCACCAGCGCGACCTCCGCCTCGGCGGGGCGGCGCAGCACGTCGATCAGACCCTCGATCTCCTCGACCGTCACGCCGAACAGCGCGAGGTCCTGGTACGGCACCCAGGTCCACACCAGTCCGAGGCCGCCCGCCGCCTCGGGCTCGTACACGGCGCGGTCGAGCGCGGCGGCGAGCACCTTGAGGTAGCCGAAGGAGGAGGTGTCCCACAGGGTCCGGGAGATCAGGTCGTGCCGGATGCCGGTCGCCAGCAGCCGCCCGGCGAGTTCGTGGGTGGCCGGGGTGGTGGCCCGGTACCTGAAGGAGCCGGTGTCGGTGGCGACCCCGGTGTAGAGGCAGGTGGCGAGGTCCTGGTCGAGCGGTACCCCGAGGCGGCGCAGCAGTTCGTCGACGAGGACGGCGGTGGCCGGGGCGGTGGGGTCGATCAGGCGGTGGGTACCGAAGCCCGGATTGGAGGCGTGGTGGTCGATCGCGATCAGCACGGGGGCGGCGAACGCCTTCTCGTGCAGCAGCCCGAGACGGCTCTCGGCCGCGACGTCGAGACAGATCACCAGCTCCGGGACCTGCGGCACCTCGGCGGCCGGGACGATCAGTTCCTGTCCGGGCAGGAAGGCCAGCGACTCGGGGATCACCTGCGGGTCGTCTCCGAAGGAGACCCGGACCCGGTGGCCGAGCCCGCGCAGAGCCATCCCGGCGGCCAGCGCGGAACCGAGCGCGTCCCCGTCGGGGTTGATGTGGCAGATCAGGTCGACCGTCCCGGCCCGCCGGATCGCCTGGACCACCCGCTGCCACTCCGGCTCGAACGCCCCGCCGGGGCCCAGCACCGCCGCCGACCCGCCGGAGGCACCCGGTGACTCAGTGCGAGGCCCCGGAAGCACCGCGAGGGCACCCTCCACCGTGTCGGTGGAAGATGCCCCCTGGCCGGCCGTGACCGGCTCGGGTGTCACGGTTACTCGTCCTCGTCGTCGCGCTCGGCGCCCGGCACCCGGTAGGGGTCCGCGTCCCCGGCGTACGTCGCTCCGGCGGCGGCCGTCCGGACGGCGGCGTCGGAGAGCCGCGCCTTGTCCAGCAGGTCGTCGATGTTCCGGGCGTTGTCCGGCAGGGCGTCCGCGACGAAGGTCAGCGACGGGGTGAAGCGCACCCCGGTCTGCTTGCCGACCTCGGAACGGAGCACGCCCTTGGCGCTCTCCAGCGCTGCGGCCGTCGCCTCGCGCTCGGTCTCGTCGCCGTAGACCGTGTAGAAGACGGTGGCCTCGCGCAGGTCTCCGGTGACCCGGGTGTCCGTGATGGTCACGTAGCCAAGGCGGGGGTCCTTGATCCGTCGTTGCAGGGTCTCGGCCACAACCACCTGAATGCGGTCGGCGAGCTTGCGCGCCCTTGCGGTGTCGGTCACGTTGCCTCCTCGTACGGTGGGCTCGGTACCCGGGTCAGTGCTCCACCCGGCGGGGCCCACGCCCCAACGTACCTGCCCGCGCCCAGCCTTGTGGGCGCTGTCGGTCCTCGCCGGTGTGACGGTGGTGACTTCCGCACCGCCGCACCCGGCTTCTCAGTCATCGTCGTCATGGTGGTAGCGCCTCCTGGCGGAGAGCAGCTGCACCTCGGGGCGGCCGGCGACGAGCCGCTCACAGCTGTCCAGGACCTCGGTGACGTACCCGGCCTCGCCGGCCACCACCGCCAGACCGATCTCGGCCCTGCGGTGCAGATCCTGGTTCCCGGTTTCCGCTGCGCACACGCTGTACTTGCGCTGCAGCTCGGCCACGATGGGCCGCACGATCGAGCGCTTCTCCTTGAGCGAGTGGACGTCGCCGAGGAGCAGGTCGAAGGTGAGTGTTCCCACGAACATGTAAGGCAGGTCTCGCCGACCTGAAGGCCTCGTAGGTCCCCTGAACAGGGGCGTACCAGGACCCTACACAGCGAGACCGGGGCCGGTCGACGGGATAATCATCCCGCGGACCGGCCCCGGCAGCCGACGCTTAGGCGCGCGGCTTCTCGCGCATCTCGTAGGTCTCGATGATGTCCTCGACCTTGATGTCGTTGAACGACCCCAGGGTCACACCGGCCTCGAAGCCCTCGCGGACCTCGGTCGCGTCGTCCTTGAAGCGGCGCAGACCCTCGATGGTGAGGTTCTCCGACACGACCTTGCCGTCGCGGATGAGGCGGGCCTTGGCGTTGCGGCGCAGCAGGCCCTCGCGGACCAGGACACCGGCGATGTTGCCGAACTTGGAGGAACGGAACACCTCGCGGATCTCCGCGGAGCCGAGGCGCACCTCCTCGTACTCCGGCTTGAGCAGACCCTTGAGGGCCGACTCGATCTCCTCGATCGCCTGGTAGATGACCGAGTAGTACCGGACGTCCACGCCTTCCTTCTCGGCCGCGGTGCGCGCACGGCCTTCCGCGCGCACGTTGAAGCCGATGATGATGGCGTCCGAGCCCATCGCCAGGTCCACGTCGGACTCGGTGATGGCACCCACACCGCGGTGCAGGACCCGGAGCTCGACCTCCTCGCCGACGTCCAGCTTGACCAGGGCGTCCTCAAGGGCCTCGACCGAACCGGAGACGTCACCCTTGATGATGAGGTTGAGCTGCTCGATGGAGCCGGCCGCGATGGCCTTGTCCAGGTCCTCCAGCGAGATCCGGACCCGACGCTGCGCGAACGCGGCGTTGCGGTCACGGGCCGAACGCTTCTCGGCGATCTGGCGGGCGGTGCGGTCCTCCTCGACGACGATGAAGCTGTCGCCGGCGCGGGGCACCGAGGTCAGACCGAGCAGCAGCACCGGACGGGACGGGCCAGCCTCTTCGAGGTGGTTGCCGTTCTCGTCCAGCATGGCGCGGACGCGACCGTAGGCGTCGCCGACCACGATCGAGTCACCGACGCGGAGGGTACCGCGCTGGACCAGGACGGTCGCCATGGCGCCGCGGCCCTTGTCCAGGTGGGCCTCGATCGCAATACCCTGCGCGTCCTGCTCCGGGTTGGCCCGCAGGTCGAGCGAGGCGTCGGCGGTCAGCACGACCGCCTCCAGCAGCTGGTCGATGTGCAGACCCTGGCGCGCGGAGATGTCGACGAACATGGTGTCGCCGCCGTACTCCTCGGCCACCAGACCGAACTCGGTCAGCTGACCGCGGACCTTGGTCGGGTCGGCGCCCTCGACGTCGATCTTGTTGACCGCGACCACGATCGGCACACCGGCGGCCTTGGCGTGGTTCAACGCCTCGACCGTCTGCGGCATGACACCGTCGTTGGCCGCGACCACCAGGATCGCGATGTCGGTGGACTTGGCACCACGGGCACGCATGGCGGAGAACGCCTCGTGACCCGGGGTGTCGAGGAAGGTGATCGGACGCTCTTCGCCGTTCACCATGGTGGCGACCTGGTAGGCACCGATGTGCTGGGTGATGCCACCGGCCTCGCCGGCCACCACGTTGGACTTGCGGATGGCGTCCAGCAGGCGGGTCTTACCGTGGTCGACGTGACCCATGACGGTGACGACCGGCGGGCGCGGGGCCAGCATGTCCTCGTCGCCCTCGTTGGCACCGAAGTCGATGTCGAACGACTCCAGCAGCTCGCGGTCCTCGTCGTCCCGGCTGACGATCTCCAGGACGAAGCCCATCTCGCCGGCCAGCAGCTCGAGGGTCGCGTCGGAGACCGACTGGGTCGCGGTGACCATCTCACCGAGGTTGAACATCACCGAGACGAGCGCGGCCGGGTTGGCGTTGATCTTCTCCGCGAAGTCCATCAGCGAGGCACCGCGCGACAGGCGGACCGTCTGGCCGTTGCCGCGGGGCAGCATCACACCGCCGACGGACGGGGCCTGCATGGCCTCGTACTCCTGGCGCTTCGCCCGCTTCGACTTGCGGCCACGCGCCGGGCGACCGCCCGGACCGCGACCGAAGGCACCCTGCGTGCCACCACGGGCACCCGGACCACCCGGACGGCCGCCGAAGCCACCCGGACGCGGGCCGAAGCCGCCGCCGCCACCCGGGGCACCGCCACCGGGACGGGGGCCGCCGAAGCCGCCACCGGCCGGACGCGAGCCCGGACCGGCCGGACGGCCGGCGAAGCCCGGACGGGCACCGCCGCCACCGGGACCACCCGGACGGCCACCGGGGCCACCCGGACCACGGCCACCCGGGCCGGGACGCGGGCCCGGACCGGCCGGACGCTGCGGCATCATGCCCGGGTTCGGGCGCGGCATGCCGGACGGGGACGGGGCACCCGGACGCGGGCCGGCCGGACGGGGCATCCCGTCGGGACGCGGTGCACCGGCACCCGGACCACCGGGACGCGGCGCGCCACCGGGACCGGCGGCGGGACGCGGACGGTCGCCACCGGGACGGGGACGCTCGCCCTGGCCGGGAGCACCGGCACCCGGACGCGGACGGTCGCCACCGGGACGGGGACGCTCGCCCTGGCCGGGAGCACCGGCACCCGGACGCGGACGGTCGCCACCCGGGCGCGGACGCTCGCCCTGGCCGGGAGCACCGGCACCCGGACGCGGACGGTCACCCTGGCCACCGCCGGGACGGCGGTCGCCGGGACGGGCCATGCCGGTGGCACCACCCGAGGTGAAGGGGTTGTTGCCCGGGCGCGGGCCAGCCGGACGCGGGCCCGGACGGGCACCCGAGGACGGGGCGGCAGCGGCCGGACGCGGCGCCGGAGCAGCCGGACGGGCCGGGGCCTCACCGGCGGGAGCCGGGGAGGAGAACTCGGCCGCCGGGGCGGCCGGAGCCGGCGCGGCGGGACGCGCGGCCGGGCGCGGGCCCGGGGTCGCAGCGGCCGGCTTGGGCGCGGCGGGGGCAGCCGGGGCAGCAGGCGCCGCCGCGGCCGGGGTGGGACGGGGGCCCGGGGTCGCCGTGGGGCGCGGGCCAGGGGTGGGGGCACCAGGCTTGGGTGCTGCCGCGCCGGTGGCACCGGCGGGCTGGGGCGCCGCGGGCTTGCGCGGGCCAGGCTTTGCAGCGGAACCACCAGCAGGCGGCGTCGCTCCCAAAGCGTCAGTCAACTTACGAACGACCGGCGCCTCAATCGTCGAGGACGCCGAACGGACGAACTCACCGAGCTCGGTGAGCTTGGCCATGACGGCCTTGCTCTCCAAGCCAAGCTCCTTGGCGAGTTCGTATACCCGGACCTTAGCCACTTCGCTCCTGTCTACGTGTCCGGGGTCGTGTCCGCCGGACTGTCGCTACTTCATGGGCGTACTCATCGCGTACTCATCGAGTGCTCATCGCAATCTCGACCTACTTCCATCTCGCGAGGTACCTGACGTGTCGCGCAGTGCACCTGGGTGCCATGCGCTGTGCATTGCTGTGGTGCTTCGCCGCGCCTGAGAACTCAGGGCGCCGAGGTCTCGCCTACCCGCTCACCGACGTACTCGCGCAGCGCGTCGGTGTCGAGCACACCCTGGAGCCGGAAGGCCCTGGGAAACGCCCGTCGACGTACCGCGAGGTCGAGGCAGGCCGACTCGGGGTGCAGATGCGCACCCCGCCCCGGCAGTGCGCCGCGCGGATCGGGGACACAGACGCCCTCGACCGCCACGACACGCAACAGCTCGTGTTTGGCCGCGCGCTTGCGGCAGCCCACGCAGGTGCGTTCCGGGCATGCGCGGACATGCGTCCGGCCAGACACGCTCAAGTCTACCCCTCCGAAGGGACATGGCGCCGCCCCGCCGATCACAGCGGGACGGCGGATACGTTTACTGCTCGGTCGGGGATTCCCCGGCCGGCGCCTCGGTGTCCGGTCGGATGTCGATCCGCCAGCCGGTCAGACGGGCCGCGAGGCGGGCGTTCTGGCCCTCCTTGCCGATCGCCAGCGACAGCTGGTAGTCGGGGACGATCACCCGGGCGGAGCGCTGGGCGTAGTCCACGATCTCCACCTTCGTCACCCGGGCGGGGGACAGGGCGGAGGCGACCATGTCGGCCGGGTCCTCCGACCAGTCGACGATGTCGATCTTCTCGCCGTGCAGCTCGCCCATCACGTTGCGCACCCGGCTGCCCATCGGGCCGATGCAGGCGCCCTTGGCGTTCAGGCCCGGCTTGCGGGACCAGACCGCGATCTTGGTCCGGTGGCCGGCCTCACGGGCGATCGCGGCGATCTCGACGCTGCCGTCGGCGATCTCCGGGACCTCCAGCGCGAAGAGCTTCTTCACCAGGCTGGGGTGGGTCCGCGAGAGCGTCACCGAGGCACCGCGCACGCCGCGGCGGACGGCCACCACGTAGCACTTCAGCCGGGTGCCGTGCTTGTAGTCCTCACCCGGGACCTGCTCCTGCGGCGGGAGGATGGCCTCCAGCTTGCCGATGTCGACCAGGATGTTCTTCGGGTCGTTGCCCTGCTGGACGACACCGGTGACGATGTCGCCCTCCTTGCCCAGGTACTCGCCGAAGGTCTGGTCGTCCGCGGCGTCGCGCAGACGCTGCAGGATGACCTGCTTGGCGGTCGAGGCGGCGATCCGGCCGAAGCCGCTCGGGGTGTCGTCGAACTCCTTCGGCTCGACACCCTCCTCCAGCTCCGCCGGGTCCTCCAGGGCCCACACGGTGACGTGCCCGGTCTTGCGGTTCAGCTCGACCCGGGCCCGACGGCGGGAGCCCTCGGTCCGGTGGTAGGCAATGAGGAGGGCCGACTCGATCGACTCGACCAGCAGGTCGAACGGAACGCCCTTCTCGGTAACCAGCCCACGCAGGGCGCTCATGTCGATGTCCACGGCTACGCCTCCTCTTCTCTCATCACGTACATGGTTCAGCCTGCTCGTCAGTCGTCGGAGGCGTCGTCGGCGTCGTCCGCCGCGAAGTCCTCGGCCTCGTCCAGGAGCTTCTCGTCTTCCTTGCGGTTGAACTCGACCTGGACCCGGGCCTTGGCGACCTCGGTGTACTCCAGACGGCGCTCCTTGGCCCGGCCGCGGCCCTTGACCGGCTGCACCTCGACCAGCGCGCCGTCCTCGTCGGCCGTCAGGACCCGGGCGACGATCTCGCCGCCGTCCGCCAGCGTGGCCTTGACCAGCCGGCCCTCGGCCCGGCGCCAGTGGCGCGGCGCGGTGAGCGGGCGCTCCGCACCCGGCGAGCCGACCTCCAGCAGGTACGGGGCGTCGCCCATCACGTCGGAGTCGTCCAGCGCCTGGCCGACCAGACGGCTGAACTCGGCAATCGCGTCGAGGTCCACACCGCCGTCGGCGTCCACGTCGATCTGCACCTGACGGCGGCTGCCCGCCTGGGTGACCTTGACGTCCTCAAGGTCCAGTCCGGCGTCGGCGGCCAGCGGTTCGAGCAGCGTGCGCAGCCGGTCAGTGGGGGTGGTGCTCATCCGGGTGACTCCTCGGCCGCGTCTGCTGTTGTCGGTTGGTGCTTAAGTCAACGCGAAGCCTATCCGGTCAACCCCAAAACCGCCGATTCCGCCGGGCGGCACGACTCCCGGGTGCACCCTGTTGCCGGGCGCCCGCCCGTCCGGGCTGCGAGGAACATCACATTGACGTAGCGGCCGCGACCACGGCTGACGGCCGTGGTGACTCTGTAATGATTCACGACAGCGGGGGGCGCGCCGTCTCCCATGCCCCCATCCCCTGACCCTGCGGGAGCGCGACGATGCTGTCCCCCACCCGGCGGACCCTCCTGGGCCTCGGCGCACTCACCGGTGCCCTGGTCCTCTCCGGTTGCACGGGTGGTGGCGGCGGCGACAACGGCACCCGTGCGGACCGGCCCGATCCCGACCTGCCGCTGCGGGCCCGCGCGGTGGCCACCACCGACACCCTGCTCGCCGACTACGACGCCGTCCTGGGCGGACCCGGCGCCGCACAGGCGGACCGGCTGCGCACCTTCCGGGCCGACCTGGCCGTCCACCGCGCGGCCCTGGCCACCGGCCTCCCGTCCGCCGGCGCGAGCACCCCGCCGACCCCGCCGCGCGCGGGCGGCTCGCCCGGCGCCCGGCCGACCGGCAGCGCGGTGAACTCGGTGGCCGCGCTCGCCGCCGCCGAACGGCAGGCCGCCGGTGCCAGGCTCGCCGACCTGGACGCCGCCTCACCCGCCCTCGCCAGGCTGCTGGCCTCGGTCTCGGCCTCGGACGCCCTGCACGCGGCCGCACTCGGCGACACCGGCCAGATCACCGTCCCCGCACCCGCCCCGGCGCCCTCGGGCGGCACCGCCTCGCTCGCCCCGTCCGCCTCGTCCAGCCCGTCGGCCCCGTCGACCTCCGGCAGCCCGGCTCCGTTGCCGAGCGCCGCCACCGCCGGGCTGCAGAGCGCCCTGGCCGCCGAACACGCCGCCGTCTACGGCTACGGCGTGGTCGGGGCCTGGCTCACCGCCGGCGCCCAGCGCCAGGACGGCTACACCTCGTACGCCGCCCACCAGGCCCGGCGCGACGACTGGCAGCGGCTGCTCGGCTCCGGCGGCGCGACCCCCACCGCCGCCGCACCCGGCTACCGCCTGCCCTTCCAGGTCACCGACGCCGCCACCGCCGGCCGGCTCGCCGCCCACATCGAGACCCAGCTCACCGGCGTGTACGCCGGCCTCGTCGCCGTCACCACGGGACCGCTGCGCGGCACCGCCGCGACCAGCCTGCGCGAGACCGCCCTGCGCGCCGCCCACTGGGGCGCCGACCTCTCCGCGCTGCCCGGCCTGCCCGAGCCCGGCACCGGGCCGAGCGCGAGCGGGTAGTGCGCGGCCGGCCGTACTCCCCGCAGGTTCCCCGGGAGCCGCACAGGCGCGCGCGGCCAGCCGAGCGCCACCCCGACGGTCGGCCCGTCTGTGTGCCTGACCAGCGGTTTCGCTCCGATGGCCGACAATGGGCGAGCAGTGTCCCAGGGTGAAGTACCGGAGCGAGAGGCCCCAGCATGTCGCCAGTACCAGGGCAGTTCACCGTCCCAGAGCGCCTGGCGGCGACCGTCCGGGCCACCGGCGGTGCAGCGGGCACGGCCTGGCTGGCCGCCCTCCCGGAGACCCTCCGCGAGCACCTCGCCCGCTGGGACCTCACCCTGGAGCGGATCGGGGAGCCCGGCGGGCAGTTCAGCCTGATCGCCTACGTGCGCCGCCCCGACGACTCGCTCGCCGTCCTCAAGGCCCAGCCCGTCACCCCTGCCACGGCGTACGAGCACGCGGCGCTGAGGCACTGGGCCGGGCGCAGCGCCGTCCTGCTGCTGGACGCCGACCCGGCCACCGGGGTGCTGCTGCTGGAGCGGCTGCACGGCGACATCCCGCTCCGCTCGCTCGCCGAGGCCAAGGCGATGCTGGAGGCCGCGGGTCTGCTCCAGCGGCTGTGGGTGGCGCCGGCCGAGGGGCACCCGTTCGCCTCGGTCGCCGACCGGGTCGGGGAGAGTGCGGTCGAACTGCGCCGTCGCCGGGAGCTGCCCGAGGCCGCCGAGACCCGGCCGCTGGTCGACGAGGCCCTGGAGACGGCCGCCGGGCTGCTCGCCGGTGAGCCCGAACGCGTGCTGCTGCACGGTGACTTCCACCACGGCAACGTGCTGGCCGCCGACCGGGCGCCCTGGCTGGCGGTCAACCCCGAGCCGCTGGTGGGCGAACGCGCCTTCGACCTCGCCTGGCTGGCCCAGGACCGGATGGACACCCTGGCCGGCTCCCCCGGCCCGCGTGCCGCGACCCGCCGCCGCCTGCACCAGCTCGCCGACGCGGTCGAGGTGGAGCACGAACGGCTGCGCGGCTGGACCCTCTTCCGCACCGTCGCGGCCGGACTGCGCAGCCTGGAGTCGGGCGACACCGCGAGCGCGGAGCTCTACCTGGAGTTCGCCGCCTGGCTCTGACCCCTCGTCAGCAGCGGCAGCGGTGCGCCCATCACCGCGTACGGGCGGACGGTGTTCGGGAAGAGCACCTGCCGGGCCAGGTCCTGGTAACCGAGTGAGCGGTAGAGCCGCCGGGCGGGGGTCTCGGCGTCGATCGCCGAGAGAATGCTGCGCGGCAGTCCGGAGCGTTCGCACAGGGTGCGGATCAGTGAGCTGCCGATGCCGCGGCCCTGGAACTCGGGCAGGACGTGCAGCTCGGTCACGGCGAACACGCCGTCCAGCCAGTGCTCGTGCCCGCCCGCGGCCAGGTAGGGCTCGATCACCGTGCTCCACCAGTGCTCGCGCAGGTTGGGCATGCCGTAGCCGAAGCCGACCAGCCGGCCACCGCTGAGCGCGCCCAGGGCGATCACCCCGGGCTGCTGGGCGTGCCGCGCGACGATCTGCAGCCGGACCGCCACCTCCTCGGGCCGCAGCCCGAAGGCGACCGCCTGCACGTCCAGTGCGTACGGCGCCCAGGCCGCCAGGTCGATGGCCTCGATCGCCACCTCGGTCAACTGCTCCATGACCGGGACGTTACTACTACAAGCCGCACGCGGTGGCCTGCTCAGGACAGGTCGTCCGGTCAGAACAGCACGCTCATGAAGGCGCCGACCTCGCGGAAGCCGACCCGGTGGTAGGCCGCCCTGGCCCGGACGTTGTAGTCGTTGACGTACAGCGAGACCACGGGTGCGACCTCGCGCAGCGCGAAGTCCAGGACGGCTGCCATGCCCGACTCGGAGAGCCGCTGCCCACGGTGCCCGGGTGCCACCCAGACGCCCTGGATCTGGCAGGCGCCGGCGGTGACGGCGCCGATCTCGGCCTTGAAGAGCACCTCGCCGTCCTCCGAGAAGCGGGCGAACGACCGCCCGGAGGAGACCAGTTCGGCAACCCGGGCCTGGTAGAGCAGACCGCCGTCGCCGGCCAGCGGCGAGATGCCGACCTCTTCGGTGAACATCGCCACGCAGGCGGGCATCAGCGCCTCGATCTCGTTCTTCCCGACCCGGCGGACCAGCGGGTCGGGCACCACCTCGGCGGCGGGCTCGGTGGTGGCGAGCAGCGGCTGGTGGGCGCGGACCTCACGCGGCGTTCCCCAGCTGCGCTCCAGCAACGCCCAGAGGGCGGCGGTGGGTTCGGCGGGGCCGACGATCGAGGAGCAGCGGCGGCCCTGCCTGCGGGCCCGTTCGGCGAAGGCGCGGACCGCGTCGGGCCCCGCGTTGACCAGGACCAGGTTGGCCCCGGCGTAGCAGAGCGCCCCGAGCCGGCCGTCCTGGTCGAACCAGCCCCACATCTCGCCGCCGAGCCGCCAGGGGTCGAGTCCGACGGCCTCGACCCGGGTGGCGACGAAGGCGTTGGCGACCGGGTCGCGGTGCAGGATCTCCAGGGCGGCGTCGAGGTCCGCGGTGTCCAGGATCCGGGTGGTGGCAAGGGCGCGGGCAACCTGGAAGGGCCCGGGAAGCATCACACCACGATCGAGCACAGCCACCTCACCAATCGAACTTGCCCGGCCCGGTCCGGCCGGTCCCGTCGCCGCGAGCGAGGGTGCACCGCCCGGGACGTCGGACTCCGGGCACCCTACTCCGGCGGCCCCCGGAAGCACGCCGCGGGGCCGTCCGTGGACGGACGACCCCGCATCAGCGCGCCGAGGTCACTCGCCGGCGACCACGGTGGGGCTGCCGGCCGCGACGCCCTCCTGCTGCATCTGCTCGGCCAGCTTCAGGGCCTCCTCGATCAGCGTCTCGACGATCTTCGACTCGGGGACGGTCTTGATGACCTCGCCCTTCACGAAGATCTGGCCCTTGCCGTTGCCGGAGGCGACCCCGAGGTCGGCCTCGCGGGCCTCACCGGGGCCGTTGACGACGCAGCCCATGACGGCGACGCGCAGCGGCACCTCCATGCCCTCCAGCCCGGCGGTGACCTCCTCGGCCAGCTTGTAGACGTCCACCTGGGCGCGGCCGCAGGACGGGCAGGAGACGATCTCCAGGCCGCGCTCGCGCAGACCCAGCGACTCCAGGATCTGGGTGCCGACCTTGATCTCCTCGGCCGGCGGCGCGGAGAGCGAGACCCGGATGGTGTCGCCGATGCCCTCGGCCAGCAGCGCGCCGAAGGCGACGGCCGACTTGATGGTGCCCTGGAAGGCCGGTCCGGCCTCGGTCACACCGAGGTGCAGCGGGTAGTCGCAGGCGGCGGCCAGCTGGCGGTAGGCGTTGATCATCACGACCGGGTCGTTGTGCTTGACCGAGATCTTGATGTCGCGGAAGTCGTGCTCCTCGAAGAGCGAGCACTCCCAGAGCGCGGACTCGACCAGCGCCTCGGGGGTGGCCCGGCCGTACTTCTCCATCAGTCGCTTGTCCAGCGAACCGGCGTTGACGCCGATCCGGATCGGGACGCCGGCGTCCTTGGCGGCCTTGGCGATCTCGCCGACCTTGTCGTCGAAGGCCTTGATGTTGCCCGGGTTGACCCGCACCGCGGCGCAGCCGGCGTCGATCGCCGCGAAGACGTACTTCGGCTGGAAGTGGATGTCGGCGATCACCGGGATCTGCGACTTCTTGGCGATGATCGGCAGCGCGTCCGCGTCGTCCTGCGAGGGCACCGCGACCCGGACGATCTGGCAGCCCGAGGCGGTGAGCTGCGCGATCTGCTGCAGCGTCGCGTTGATGTCGGAGGTGACGGTGGTGGTCATCGACTGCACCGAGACCGGGGCGTCGCCACCGACCGGCACGTTGCCCACCATGATCTGCCGGGAGTACCGGCGCTTGGCGAGCGGCTTGAGCGGCAGGGACGGAATACCGAGCGAGATCGCGGTCATGTGCGCAGGGTTCCCAAGGGGTGGAGGTGTGGGTCGGCCGACCGTGCATGTGGCCGGGCCGGGTGTGCGGACAAGCGCACACCCGGCCACCCACGGTACGCCACGGCCCGTGCCCCGGGCACATTCGGCCGGTCGGGCGGGGCTAGTTGAGCTTGACGGGGTTGACGAGGTCGGCCACCGCCACCAGCGCCGTGAAGCAGATGAAGATGCCCGCCACCACGTACGCCACCGGCATCAGCTTGGCCACGTCGAACGGGCCCGGGTCGGGGCGGCGGAACACTCCGGCGACCCGGCGGCGCAGCGACTCCCACAGCGCCCCGGCGATGTGGCCGCCGTCCAGCGGGAGCAGCGGCAGCATGTTGAACAGGAAGAGCGAGAGGTTGATCCCGGCCAGCAGCTGGACCATGAAGGTCAGTTGCTGGGTGGGCGGGATGTCCATCGCGAAGACGTCGCCGCCGAGCCGGGCGGCGCCGACCATGCCCATCGGGGAGTCCGCCGGGCGCGGGTCGTGGCCCACTATGGCGTGCCACAGGCCGGGGATCTTTCCGGGCAGTTCGACCAGCGAGGAGATGCCGTGCCTGGCCATCGTGGTCATCTGGTCGACGCTCTGGCCCAGGCTCAGGTGCACCACGCCGGTGGCCGGTGAGAAGCCGAGGAAACCGGCCTGGACGGGGGCGCCCTTGACCGGGTTTCCGTCCTGGTCGACAGGGTTGACCGTGTTGCTGGTGATGGTGGCGGTGAGCGGGACCTGCTCGCCCCCCCGCTCGACCAGGATGCTCACGGTCTGCCCCGGCGACTTGCGGATGTCGGCCTGGAGCTGCCGGTAGGTGCTGATCCGGTCGCCGTTGAAGGCGAGCACGGTGTCGCCCGGCTTGAGGCCGGCCGCGTTCGCCGGGGACTTCGGGGCGTCCTTGGGGCAGGTGTCGGTGGCCGCCCCGGACGGGACGACGCACTCGCTGACGGTGCTGATGGTCGGCACGGGTGTCTGGAGGCCGATGCCCATGAACCAGCCGAGGTACAGCACGACCGAGAGGATCAGGTTCATGAACGGGCCGGCGAACATCACGATCACCCGCTGCCAGGGCTTGCGGGTGTAGAACAGCCGGTCCTCGTCGCCGGGCTGGAGCTCCTCGTAGGAGGCCTCCCGGGCGTCCTCGATCATCGAGCGCCAGGGCGAGCTGCTGCGTTGGGTTATCCGCCCGTCCGGTCCCGGCGGAAACATCCCGATCATCCGGATGTACCCGCCGAGCGGGATCGCCTTGATGCCGTACTCGGTCTCGCCCTTGCGGCGCGACCAGATGGTGCGCCCGAACCCGACCATGTACTGCGGCACCCGGATCCGGAAGAGCTTGGCCGTGGAGAGGTGGCCGAGCTCGTGCCAGGCGATCGAGAAGAGCAGCCCGACCAGGAAAAGCAGGATGCCGAGCACCCTCATCGCTGTTGTCACTGCTCGTCCTCCGTCATGCCGCTCCGCCCGCCGTACGCCGTGTCAGCCTGCCGCCAGCTCGGTGGCCCGGGCGCGGGCCCAGTCCTCCGCGTGGAGGACGTCCTCGACCGTGAGCGAAGTTCCCGCGGCGGGGGTGCCGTGCTCGGCGACCACCTTGGCCACGGTGTCCACGATCGCGGTGAACGCGAGGCGACCGTTCAGGAAGGCCTCGACGCACTCCTCGTTGGCGGCGTTGAAGACGGCCGGAGCCGTCCCGCCGAGCGTACCCACCTCGCGTGCGAGCTCCACCGCGGGGAACGCCTCGTTGTCCAGCGGGAAGAACTCCCAGGTGGCGGCCTTGGTCCAGTCGCACCCCGGAGCGGCGTCCGGCACCCGGTCCGGCCAGCCGAGGCCCAGCGAGATCGGCATCCGCATGTCCGGCGGGCTGGCCTGGGCGAGCGTTGAGCCGTCCGTGAACTCCACCATCGAGTGCACGATGGACTGCGGATGGACCACGACCTCGATCCGGTCGAACGGGACGTCGTACAGCAGGTGGGCCTCGATCACCTCGAGGCCCTTGTTGACCAGGGTGGCCGAGTTGATGGTGATCACCGGCCCCATCGCCCAGGTCGGGTGGGCCAGCGCGTCCTTCGGCGTGACGGTGGCGAGCTGCTCGCGGGTCCGGCCCCGGAACGGGCCGCCGCTCGCGGTGACCACCAGCTTGCGCACCTCGGCCCGGCTGCCGCCGGCCAGCGCCTGGAAGATCGCGGTGTGCTCGGAGTCCACCGGCACGATCTGGCCCGGCCTGGCCAGCGCCTTGACCAGCGGACCGCCGACGATCAGCGACTCCTTGTTGGCCAGCACCAGCACCCGCCCGGCCCGCAGCGCGGCCAGGGTGGGGCGCAGACCGATCGACCCGGTGATCCCGTTCAGCACCGAGTGGCACTCGACGGCGGCGACCTCGGTGGCCGCGTCGGGCCCGGCCAGGATCTGCGGCAGCGGGCGGCCCGCCGCCTTGGCGGCCAGCGCCTCGCGCAGCGCGGACACGGCGTCCTCACGGGCGACGGCCACGGTGTGCACACCGAGCCGGAGCGCCTGCTCGGCGAGCAGCTCCACCCGCCCGCCGGCCGCCGAGAGGGCGACCACCCTGAACCGGTCGGGGTTGCGCAGCACCACGTCGATGGCCTGGGTGCCGATCGACCCGGTGGAACCGAGGATCACCAGCTCCCGGGGACCGGCGGGGTCCTTCTGGGCGGGCGTGAAGTGCAGCTGCGGGTGGGCGAGCGAGTTCATGCGCTCCATTGTGGCCTCTCGGCCGCCGTGCTCACCCCCCGCCCGTCGGGTCCCGGCTGCCCGGGGAGCGCCGGCAGCCCGTCACCACGGTGTGGTGACGGGCTGCCGGCGGGCGACTCAGAGGTCCAGGCCGGTGAGGACCATGACCTTCTCGTAGGTGAAGTCGTCCATCGCGTACTTGACGCCCTCACGGCCGACGCCGGAGTCCTTCACACCGCCGTACGGCATCTGGTCGGCACGGAAGGAGGGCGCGTCGCCGATGACCACGCCGCCGACCTCCAGCTCGCGCTGGGCCCGGAAGGCGTTCTGCAGGTCACGGGTGAAGACACCCGCCTGGAGACCGAACGCGGAGTCGTTGACGGCCGCGAAGGCCTCGTCCACGCCGTCCACCTTGTGCAGCGAGAGCACCGGGCCGAAGACCTCGGCACGGGCCAGGATCGCGTCCTCGGGCAGCTCGGCCAGCACGGTCGGGGCGTAGGTCGCACCCTCGCGGGTACCGCCGGTGAGGACCTTGGCGCCCTTGGCGACGGCGTCCTCGACCCAGGACTCGACACGCTTGGCGGCGTTCTCGTCCACCAGCGGGCCGACGTCGACGGCGTCGTCCTTCGGGTCACCGGTGACCTGCGCCTGGACCTTGGCGACGACCTTCTCCACCAGCGCGTCGTAGACCGAGGCGTCGGCGATCACGCGCTGCACCGAGATGCAGGACTGGCCGCCCTGGTAGTTGGAGAACATCGCGATCCGGGTGGCCGCCCAGTCCAGGTCGGCCTCGGAGGACCAGTCGGCGAGGACGACCGCGGCCGCGTTGCCGCCGAGCTCCAGGGTGACGTGCTTGCGCGGCACCGAGTCCATGATCTGGTAGCCGACCTTGTCGGAACCGGTGAACGAGATGACCGGCAGGCGCTTGTCCTGGACCAGCGCGGGCATCTTCTCGTTCGCCACCGGCAGCACGCTCCAGGAGCCCGCCGGCAGGTCGGTCTCGGCCAGGATCTCACCCAGCACCAGAGCGGAGAGCGGGGTGGCCGGGGCCGGCTTGAGGATGATCGGGGCGCCGACGGCGATCGCCGGGGCGACCTTGTGGGCGACCAGGTTCAGCGGGAAGTTGAACGGGGCGATGCCCAGCACCACACCGCGCGGGAAGCGGCGGATCAGCGCGAAACGGCCCACGCCGCCCGGGTCGGTGTCCAGCCGCATGGTCTCGCCGTTGGTGCGGCGGGCCTCCTCGGCGGCCCAGCGGAACACCGAGACGGCACGGCCGACCTCGCCACGGGCCCACTTGATCGGCTTGCCGTTCTCGGCGGTGATCAGCTGGGCGATCTCCTCGGTGCGCTCGGCCAGGCGCTTGGACACGTGGTCCAGAGCGGCGGCACGTACGTGCGCCGGGGTCGCGGCGAAGACCGGCAGGGCGGCAGCGGCGGCGGCGACCGCCTCCTCGACCTGCGCGTCGGTGGGGACGCTGACCTTGCCGACCAGGCTGCCGTCGAACGAATGCCGGACCTCGAAGTCCCCGTCGCCGGTCGCCCGGCGGCCGGCCAGCCAGAACTCATGGGTGGTGGTCACAGTCGTACCGGCCCTTTCCTCGTCATGCTCCGCTCCACGGCCATGGAGCCAGAACCCCAACGGTAGGGGCACGGCCGGTCAAACCGGATTGGACGCGGCGTAGAGATCGACCCGAACGCCAGTACACGATGGCGAAGCGCCCCGGGAATACGGGGCCGCGCGGAACGGAGTGCGACCGAGGTCACCCGCGCCCGGCACCTCGGCGGCAGCCCGCTCGCCCCGCTCACCCCGGTTACGGCGGTGCGGGCCGCCCGGGGGCTACTCCTCGCCCGCCCGCAGCGCCAGCCAGAGCTCCATCCGGACGTCGGTGTCGTCCAGCGAACGGCCGAGCAGCTCCTCGACCCGGCGCATCCGGTACCGCAGGGTATGCCGGTGCACGCCGAGGTCGGCTGCGGCCGCGTCCCACTGGCCGTGCCGGGAGAGCCAGGCGCGCAGCGAGGCGACCAGGTCGCCACGGGCCGTGCGGTCGTGATCGCGCAGCGGCCGCAGCAGGCCCTCCGCGAAGGCCGTGACCGCCTCCTCGCCCAGCAGCGGCAGCAGCGACCCCGCACCGACCTCCTCGTGGTCCACCGCACGGCGGCCACCGCGCAGCGCCACCGCCAGCGCCCGTTCCGCCTGGGCGAAGGCCGTACCGGCCTCCTCCAGACTGGTCGGCGCCGAGACACCGAGCGCCAGGCCCTCGTGCTCCTCCACCGCGCCCAGGCACGCCCGGTGCGCCGCGCCGTTGTCCAGCGCCAGCACGGTCAGCCTGGCACCGTGCGGACCTTCGTCGCGGGAGACCAGCAGCCGCTCTCCGACCCGGCCGCCGGCCTGCTCGGCCCGGTCGCCCAGCTCGCTCAGCGCCTCGGCGGCCTCCGCCCCCGCGGCGGCGCCGGCCACCAGCACCCTGGCCGTCCCCTCCGGCAGACCGCCGAAGAGGCCCGCCGCGACCTGCCGCGCGGTGCCGACCTCGCCCGCCAGCACCATGCCGAGCAGCGCCGCGCCCATCCGCTCCTCCGCCTGCCGCAGCTCGCGCGAGCGCTCCAGGGTGAGGGTGAGCAGCGCGACGGCCGCATTGAGCACGTACCGCTCGGTCGGGGTGATCCGGTCCTCGGTGCCGACCGCCAGGAAGCCCCGGGCCCGGCGGTCCGCGCCCAGCGACTGGACCACCACGTAGTCCTCGTCCGCGGTGTCGATCCCCGGCGAGCGGCCCTGCAGCGCCGCACTGGACGGGGCCGGTCTACGGCGCAGCCGGTCCACCTCGGCCGCCAGTCGGCCCGCCCGGCGGGCCGCCCAGTCCGGCGCCACGGCGGACAGCGCGCCCGAACCGTCGTACAGCGCGGCCCAACCGCCGAGGCGGGCGGCCAGCCTGCGCACCACGGCGGTGGTGCCGTCCTTGCCCAGTGCGGCCCGGGTCAGCTCCTCCTGGGCCTCGAAACTGGTGGTCACCGCTTCGTACTGCTCGGCGGCGAGCGCGGCCGAGACGGTCTTGCTGATCGCGATGAACGGCGTCGCCTCCGGGACCCTCAGCAGCGGCAGACCGCGCTGCGCCGCCGCCTCCACCAGCGCCTGCGGCACCTCGGTGTGCGAGAGGCCGACCCCCAGGCCCAGACCCACCACACCCGCGTCGGCCAGCCGGTGCACGTACGCCTGCAGCTGCGAGGCGGCCTTGCCGAGCTTGATGCCGGTGGTGAGCAGCAGCTCACCGCCTTCGAGGAACGGCGTGGGGTCGTCCAGCTCACTGGTGTGCACCCAGCGGACCGGCCGTTCCAGGTGGTCCGCGCCGGCCAGGACCGTCAGGTGGAGCGAGGTGGTGCGGACGACGGAGGCGAGTGTGGGGGGCATGCCAACCTTCGGTGATTTCGACCTGGGCGCGCCATTGCGATCAGGCGAGGGGGAATCTGCCTCCATTATGTACGCCCCGGACAAGCCGCAAGGCCGAATCCACCGCAGCGGAGTCAGCCTGGGACGCCCACGGAACCGCCTCCCCGGACCGTCGGCCCGTCAGTTTCCTTGCCGCCCGGCGCAGTCGCACCGCCGCCCCCGAGCCGGCCGCGCCTGGCCAGTCGCGCCAGGTCGGCCGCACCTGGTCAGCCGCGCAGGTCCACCAGCAGCGGCGGGACCTGCTCGCCCGTCACCGAGGTCAGCGAGATCACCGCGTGGCCGGTGGGCAGGGCGTGCGCGAGGTCCGACGGGGACCAGCGGTGGCGCTCGACGTCGCGGGTGGTGACGCTCTCGGTCTGGGCGGAGGTCCCGGACAGCGTCCTGCGGGCGAGCCGGCCGGAGCGGCGGAGCAGCCCGCCCGAGGTGTCCGGGGTGTGGGTCACCGAGGTCTCGGGGACCAGATGGGTGCCCCATGCCTCGGAGAAGAGCCTGCCGTCCCAGGGCGCGATCCCGGGGAAGGCCATCCGGCAGCCGACCGCGCCGAACAGCGGCGCGCGCAGCGCCTCGGGCAGGTCGACCAGGGTGCGCAGCAGCAGGACCGCCCCCGCGTTGGCACTGCGCATCCGCTGGAGGCCGCGCACGGTGTGCGCGTCGAGTGCCGCCGAGGCGTCGTCCACCACCAGGCCCGCGAACAGCGCCTGCTCCTGCCGCACCCCGGCGGCCTGGACGAACTGCGCCACCACCAGCCGGGAGAGCATCCGCGCCGCCTCCGGGTGGCTGCGCTCGGGCAGCTTGACCCGGACCCGCAGGGGGTGGTCGAGGGCCCGCATGGCGAAGGCCGGCTTGCCGGGACCGGGCCCGGCGAAGCAGTCCGCGAAGGCGGGCCGGTCGAGCAGGGCCAGCCGGTCCGCGAGCAGCACCCCGGGGTCGTCCGCGCGGCCGTGCTGGCGCACCCGGTGCTGCAGGTCGGGCTGGTGGTCGGCGAGCAGTCCGGCCTCCCGCAGTGCCACGCCGAGCGCCACGAAGCTGTCGGGGTCGCCACCGAGCAGCGCCCGCAGCTCGCGCACGCCCGGGTAGCGGCGGTAGGCGGCGTGGAAGGGGCCAACGATCTGCTGCAGGGCGGTCCTGGCGTTCTCGGCGCGGGCGGAGAGCTCGTCGGGCAGCAGCGCGTCGGCCAGCCGGGCGGCGGCCTCGTCCGCCTCACCGGCGGCGCCGAACAGGTCGAGCCCGTACGCGGAGCCCGGGTCGCCGGGGGCGATCACCACGTCGTACCACTCGTCCGGGCCGAGGTCGGCCTCGGCGGAGCCGACCACCACCGCGCAGGCCGTCCCGGCCAGGGCCTGGAGGCAGAGCGCCTCGGCGACCGGGCGGGCCAGCCTGGCGGTCTTGCCGGTGCCGGCCGGGCCGACGGCCAGCAGCGAGGTGCCGAGGACGGCCGGGTCGAGGGCGAGCCCGGCGCTGCGGTGGGTGGCCGGGTTCTTGATCACGTCCTGGGTGGTGCCGAGCCGCAGCTGACGGGTGAGCAGGTCGTGCCGGGCGCTGCGACCGGGCAGGTCGCGGACCTCCGAGGGGTGCGCGCAGGCGGCGGCACCGCGGGCGTCGATCTCCTCGGCGAAGGCCGACAGCAGGTCCGGCTCGCCGAGGACGGCCTCCCAGGCGCGATGGATCCGGACGTAGTCGACGTCGCCGACGGCCTCGGCGTCCAGCCGCTGGGCGGCGTACGGGGCTCCGCCGTGCCGCAGCCGGTGCCAGGGATCGGCGGGGCCCGCGGGCTTGGCGGCCTCGGCCGGGTCCGGCTGTTCGTGGGTGACGGTACGGGCGAGCAGCGGGACCGCGTAGCGGCGCCACACCTCGATCCATCGGCCCATCCGCCCGAAGAGCTTGATCACTCCGGCCAGCACCACGGCGTTCACCGCGAGCAGCACGATCAGGGCGGCGGTCTGGCTGATCCCGTCCAGCAGCCCGAGCAGTCCGGCGAGGTAGAGGACGAGGTCGACACCGTAGAGGTAGGCGGGCCAGGCGACCAGCAGGTTGAGTGCGGCGCGCAGCAGCAGGGGTCCGGCCGGGACCTCCGCGTCCTTGGTGCGGTTCGGGTCCAGGGGGCGGTAGCCGTAGCGGTAGATGCCGATGCCGGCCTCGGGCCGGGGACCGCCGACCCAGGCGGCCAGGTCGAAGGGGTGGCTGCGCTGCTGCGGGAGGGCGACCGAGGCCCGGTCCGCCGGTGCAGCCCACTGCCCCTGAGTGCCGTCCAGTCCCATGTCCCCGGCCCCGCTCCCTGTGCCCGCCCGGCTGTGCCATACCCATGCCGCCCGTCCGACGACACGCCCGCGCTCAATGTAGTGGAGCGGGGCCCCGCGGTAGCCGATCCACGCGCGCTGGCCACTCAGGACAAGTCGGAAGGCGCACTGCTACCGAGTGGCGCATGCCTCAGCCTCCGGCCCAGCCTTAGCCTGCGAGGACCGCGCCTTGAGAAACTTGGAGAACAGCATGAGTGCTGCAACGCCGCTCCCCCAGGAGCGCCGCCTGGTCACCGCGATCCCCGGCCCGAAGTCGCAGGAACTGCAGGCTCGCAAGCTGGGCGCGGTGGCCGCCGGTGTCGGCACCACCCTGCCGGTGTACGTCGCCCGTGCGAACGGCGGTGTGCTGGAGGACGTGGACGGCAACTCGCTGATCGACTTCGGCTCCGGCATCGCCGTGACCAACGTCGGCAACAGCGCCGAGGCGGTCGTCGCCAAGGCGAGCGAGCAGCTGGCCGCCTTCACCCACACCTGTTTCATGGTGACCCCGTACGAGGGTTACGTCGCCGTGGCCGAGCAGCTCAACGAGCTGACCCCGGGTGACCACGAGAAGCGCACCGCGCTGTTCAACTCCGGCGCCGAGGCCGTCGAGAACGCGGTGAAGATCGCCCGCGCGTACACCAAGCGCACCGCCGTCGTGGTCTTCGACCACGGCTACCACGGCCGCACCAACCTGACCATGGGCCTGACGGCGAAGAACATGCCGTACAAGCAGGGCTTCGGTCCGTTCGCGCCGGAGATCTACCGCGTCCCGGTCGCGTACCCCTACCGCTGGCTGACCGGCTCCGAGAACTGCGCCGCCGAGGCCGCCGCCCAGGCGATCGAGATCATCACCAAGCAGATCGGCGCCGACAACGTCGCCGCGATCATCATCGAGCCGATCCAGGGCGAGGGCGGCTTCATCGAGCCGGCCAAGGGCTTCCTGCCGAAGATCGTCGAGTTCGCCAAGGCGAACGGCATCGTCTTCGTCGCGGACGAGATCCAGACCGGCTTCTGCCGCACCGGCCAGTGGTTCGCCTGCGACGACGAGGGCATCGTCCCGGACCTGATCACCACCGCCAAGGGCATCGCCGGCGGTCTGCCGCTGGCCGCCGTGACCGGCCGCGCCGAGATCATGGACGCCGCGCACGCCGGTGGCCTGGGCGGCACCTACGGCGGAAACCCGGTGGCCTGCGCCGCCGCGCTGGGCGCCATCGAGACCATGAAGGAGCAGGACCTCAACGGCAAGGCGCAGCGGATCGGCGAGATCATGCTGGGCCGCCTGCGGGCGATGCAGGAGAAGTTCGACATCATCGGTGAGGTCCGCGGCCGCGGCGCGATGATCGCCGTCGAGCTGGTGAAGCCGGGCACCAAGGACGCCAACCCGGAGGCCACCGCCGCGATCGCCAAGGCGTGCCACGCCGAGGGCCTGGTCGTGCTGACCGCCGGCACCTACGGCAACGTGCTGCGCTTCCTGCCGCCGCTGGTGATCCCGGAGCACCTGCTCACCGAGGGCCTGGACATCATCGAGGGCGCCTTCTCGATCGAGGGCACCTTCGCGGGCGCCTGATCCACGGCCGCCCGACCGAGAACGTCGGCGTTCCGCCGGCTCCTCAAGGGAACGGGCCCGGTCCTCAGGACCGGGCCCGTTCTGTCGTTCGACCCCGGATGATCCTTGAACCGCAGGCAGTCGCGATGCCGTGGAGGTAGCTCTGCGGCTGGTGAAGATGCTGTGCGAAACTGACGGACCTCCTCGGCCCCGCACCGGCTTTGACGTACTGTCATGACAGATGGACAGCGAGCTGCAACCCTTCGCGACACCACCTGCCGCCGCCCCGAGGGCGACCGGCCCCGAAGACCGATCGACCGACCGTCCGGCCCACACCCCCCGGGGCGCGCGGAACGGCGATCACCACAGCCGCCCCGGAGCTCTCCCCCCTGCTCCGGGGCGGCTTCTCTTTGCTGTCGTGCCCCTGACACTTCTGCTGGTGCTGGCCGTGATCTCCTGGCAGGTGGCCGTCGACGGGCCGCTGCTCGGCCTGGACACCGGCGTCCGGCAGGCCGTGCACGAGCTGCACCACCGGCTAAACAGCCCCGCCGTCGACCGCCTCGGCGTCCTCCTCGCCGACCTCGGCGGTTCCGTCCCGGCCGTTCCGGTGCTGATCGGCGCGGCCGGACTGGCCGCCTGGCGGAAATGGCGGAGCGGCGTGCGGCACTGGTGGGCGCCGCTGCCGACGGCCGCCCTGGCCGCGGTCCTGATCCCGCTGCTGGTCGTGCCGGCGAAGGCCTGGTTCGCCCGACCCGGGCCGCTGGGGCTGGCGCTCACCCCCGACCAGTGGGGCTGGTACCCGTCCGGGCACACCGCCACCTCGGCGATCGCCTACGGGGCCGGCGCCCTGCTGCTCGGCCGGACTTCGGGGGCGACCGCCCGGCGGTGGCTGTACGCGGGCACCGCGCTGCTCTGCCTGGGGGTCGGCGCGGGCCTGGTGTGGAGCGACTTCCACTGGCTGCTGGACGTGACCGCCAGCTGGTGCCTGGCCGGAGTGGTGCTGTGGAGCCTGGACCGCCGGGTCAGTCGCCGCTGACCTGCTCCTCCTCGTTGCGGTGGACCAGGCCGGGCTCACCGTTGTCGCGGCGCCACTCGACCACCAGCTCGTCGCGGGCGCCGAAGCGCACCAGGTGGCGCCCGACCACGTCCTCCAGGCCCGGCAGGTTCTCCGCCAGGCCCTCGACGGTCAGCAGCAGCGCATCGGGCTCGGCGACCAGGGTGGCGGTACCGGCGCCGAAGACCAGCCGGCCGCGGCCGGCCTCCTCGGACCACTCGGCCTCGATCTTGCGCCCCATGTGGGCCGCCAGCTGCTTGCCGTAGCGCGCCGGGCGGTCGGTACTGACGCGGGCTTCGGAACGGGACATGCACACTCCAACGCTCGGGAGATCCAGGGCAACTCAGGATGCCCTTACCTGGCGCCCACGCTAGCCCAGATACTGAGTCTGACTCAAGATGTTATGGAGACCGTATCCCCCGGACGGCCCGATACCCTGACCTCACCCTCCCCAGCCTCCGGGCGGGGGCACACCAACCGGGAGCCCGCCATGACCACCTCGCCCGTCGACACCGCAGCGGAGCTGGCCGACACGCTGACCCGGGCGATGAAGCGGATCCGGCGGCGGACCATGACCCGGCTCGAACCCTTCGGCATCACCCCCGCCCAGGCCCGTGCCCTGCGGGTACTGGCCCATGCCCCCGGCTGCGAGGGCCGTGAGGCGATGCGGCTGAGCGAACTCGCCGACCACCTGCACATCGCGCCGCGCTCGGCCACCACGGTGGTGGACGCCCTGGAGGAGGCCGGCCTGGTCGAGCGGACCCCGGACCCGGCCGACCGCCGGGCCGTCCGCGTGGTGCTCACCACCGACGGCCGCGCGGCCCTGGAGCGGATCCACCAGGTCCGGCACGAGGTAGCCCAGGAGTACTTCGCCCCGATCAGCCCGAGCGACCAGGACGCACTGCTGAAGGCACTGCGGAGCGCCGAAGCAGCGTACGAGTCAGCTCCCCCGCCGCCCCGGGGCGCAGCGCGCTGACCGCGATGCCCGCGATGACCAGCGCGGCCGCGCAGGCCGCCGGCAGGGTGACCCGTTCGCCCAGCAGCAGCCAGGACGAGGACATCCCGAACACCGGCACCAGCAGCGAGTACGGCGCGACCGCGCCGGCGTCGTAGGTCCGCAGCAGGAAGCTCCAGGCCACGAAACCGAAGAGGGTGGCGCCGAGACCGACGTAGGCGATCACGCCGAGACCGCCCGGGGTGATACCGCTCAGCGCGCGCAGGTCCGCCTCGGGCCCCTCGACCAGCAGGGAGAGCGCCAGCAGCGGCAGCGGCGGGACGGCGCTCACCCAGACCATCCAGCGCAGTGCGTCCGGCGGGGCCGCCCTGCGGGTCAGCACGTTGGACAGCCCCCAGAACACCGCCGCCAGGATCACCAGGGCGAAGGCCGCGACCGAACCGCCGAGGCCGTTGTCCACGGCCGCCAGCACGATCCCGGCGAACGCGACCGCCAGACCGGCGATCCGCTGCCCACCCGCGCGCTCACGCAGCAGCCAGGCGGCGAGCAGCGCCGTGAAGACCGCCTGGCTCTGCAGCATCAACGAGGACAGGCCGGCCGGCATCCCGGCGTGCATCCCGAGGAACAGCAGGCCGAACTTGGCCACCCCCAGCGTGCAGCCGGCCAACAGGATCCAGCGCCACCGGACGCCCGGACGGCCGACGAAGAACACCGCGGGCACGGCCACCACGGCGAACCGCAGCGCGCAGAACAGCAGCGGCGGGAAGTCCTGCAGACCCACGTGGATCAGTACGAAGTTGAGGCCCCAGACGGCGGCGACCAGGACGGCCAGGGCGATGTGACCAGGAGTCATGGCATTGGTACTGCGGACGGAAGCTGGCATGCGTCGAGCATCGCCGAGGCACAATGTGAAGCACCAGCGATGAGTTCTGAACCTCGCGGTTTAGCATCACTACATGATGGATCTCGGACGGCTCCGCGCCCTGCACGCGGTCGCGGTGCACGGCTCGGTGGGCGGCGCGGCCGCCGCCCTCGGCTTCACTCCCTCGGCGATCTCCCAGCAGATCTCCAAGCTGGAACGTGAGACCCGGACCACCCTGCTGGAACGCCAGGGCCGGGGGGTGGCCCTCACCGACGCCGCCCGGCGGCTGGCCGACACCGCCGAACACGTGCTCGCCCTGGTCGAGCAGGCCGAAGTGACGCTGGAGGAACAGCGCGGCCTGCCCTTCGGACGGCTGATGCTCGCCGCCTTCGCGACCGGCGCGCGCGGGCTGCTCCCGGGTGCGCTGGCCGAGCTGCGCGAGCGCTGCCCCGAACTGGACGTCCGGCTGCTGGAGGCCGACCCGTACCCGGCCGCCGATCTGGTGGCGCGCGGTGAGGTGGACCTGGCGCTGGTCCAGGACTGGCCGACGGTGCCGCTCCCGGTTCACGAGGGGGTGTCCCGGATGGAACTGGGCATCGACCCGGTCGACCTGCTGCTGCGCGCCGACCACCCGCTCGCCGAGCTGGCCGTGGTCCCGGTCGCCCGGCTCCGCGAACAGCGCTGGATCAGCGTGCCGTCCGGGAACATCTGCCACGACTGGCTGGTGCGGACCATGCGCGAGGCGGGCGACGAGCCCGATGTGATCTACCAGGTCGGCGAGTTCGAGACGCAGATCGCGCTGATCGCCGCCGGGCTGGGGATCGGTCTGGTGCCGCGGCTCGGACGCGGGCCGCTGCCGCCCGAGGTGATCGCCCGGCCGGTCGTACCCGAGCCCAGCCGACGGGTCTTCGTGCTCTGGCGCACCCAGACCTCCAGGCGGCCGGCGATCACCGCCGCACTGGAGGCGATCCGGAACCACTGGGTCGCGCGGTAACGCAGCAGCTCCGGGCTCCGGGCTCCGGGCTCCGGGCTCCGGGCTCCGGGCTCCGGGCTCCGGGCGGGAACGCGTACGGGCGGCGGGAGGAAGCGCGGACGGGCGGTCAGTCGGCGAGGCCCACCACCAGCCACATGAACCCCACGCCCGCCAGCGTGCAGATCAGGGTGGTGCGCGAGGGGTGCGGACTGTGCGCCTCCGGAAGGATGTCCGACGTCGCCAGGTAGAGCAGGAACCCGGCGAAGAAACCCAGGTAGAGGCCGAGCGTGTGCTCCGGGATGGTGAAGAGCAGGGTGATCGCGGCTCCCGTCACCGGCGCCAGCGCGTCCGCTCCGAGCAGCGCCAGTGCCCGCGTCCGGTTGTTCCCGTACATTCTGGTGATCGTGTAGGTGTTGAAGCCGTCCGCGAAGTCGTGCGCCACCACCGCGATGGCCACCGCCGTGCCCACGCTCGTCCCGGCCTGGAACGCGGCGCCGATCGCGAACCCGTCCATCAGGCTGTGCCCGACCAGCGCGCCGGCCGCCGCGAGACCGACGCCCTGGCGCGCACCGTGTGCGTGGCCGTGTCCGTGGGTGTGGGCCGCGTACTCCCCCTCGTGTCCGCGGTGGATGGCCACCGCGCGCTCCACGACATGGATCGCCAGGAACCCTGTCGCGAACATCAGCAGTGCCTGCGGCACCCCGTGGAGTTCCTCGGGTGCGGCGTCCAGAGCCTCGGGGAGCAGGTCGAAGGCGACCACCCCCAGCATCAACCCGGCGGCGAACCCGAGCACCAGATGCCGCCGGTCACCGGTCCGCTGGGCGACGAATCCGCCGATCAGGGTCATCAGGAAAGCGGCGGCAGCGACGAGTACGGCGGTCATCCCGTTCACTTCCCCCGGGTCGAGAGCAGCCCGCCGCAGAGTCCCGTCGGGCTGCCGTTCGTGATGGCCGGGCGGCTGCGCTGACCGCTGCCCACGGGCGAAGCCTGCCCGGCCGGGCCCGGTCGCGCCGGACCCTTCGCCAAGCCTGCCGTCGTCCGCGCGCCCCGCGCGCGTCGGAGAACCCGTCAGGGTGACTGCGCACCGTGGTCGGCCACCCGCCCGCCGGGGGCGCAGGGCCCGGCACGGGCACCCGCAGTGGGCACCCGCACGCGACCGGCCCGCCCTCGGCGGCCGGGCACCTCGAAGCCGCCCGCCACTCGGCACGGGCCCGTTGCCTGCCCACGGCTAGGCGAGCGGCAGGCCGAGATGGGTCTGTGCCAACTCCCGTACGCCGTCGCCGTCCACCAGGTGGATCTGCTGGTACGGCGCGGTGCCCGAGAGGTCGAGGGCGGCTTCGGAGAACCGGCCGCTGGTCAGCCGCAGGCCACGGTCAGCCCCCTCCTCGCGGACCGCCTCCACCAGCGTGCCGAGCTCCTCCTCGCCGACCGGCTCCGCCCCCCGGGAGGCCCACACCACCCAGCGGCCGGGCAGTGCACTGCCCGGCGCACCCTCGCCGGTGGCGACCAGTCCGGCCGCTCCGCGCAGCCGTACGCTCCACCCGGCCAGCCCGCCTCGTGTGAGCAACTCACGTACCAGGTGGGCGAATTCGTTCGACGAGAGCTCGGCTGCCGAAGGAACGGCGGAGCCTGCGGACGCGCTGGGCTCGACAGCGGCGAGCGCATACGGATCGGGGGTCACCGCGGCAGCCAGGTCACGCAGCCGGACCAGCGCCTCGTCGTGTTCGGCGTCCGCGTAGACGCCGTCGCCGTAGCCGTGCTCCACCCGGTCGTCGTCGGCCGGGTCCGCCGGCAGCAGCCGGGTGCGGGCCAGGGCGTTGCGGTCGGCGTCCACGCTCAGCAGGCAGCGCGGCTCGCCCGAGGGTGTCTCGCGCAGCCAGCCGTTGAGCACCACCCCGGCCAGTATCTCGTCGGTGTCCACGGCGTCCGCCGCCTGGAGCGCGCGCAGCGCGAGGCGGGCGGCGAGCCGGAGGTAGTCCGCCGCCCGGTCGGCCGACGGGCGGGGCACCGGTTCGATCTCGCCGGAGGGCGCCATCCGGTAGCCGGACAGTGCGGGCACCCGGTCGAGCGGAGGCAGGTCGAGGTCCAGCACGGCGGTGCGGGTGAGCGGCCGGAACACGGCCCGGCAGGGCGCGGGCAGGTCCTGGGTGGCCCCCTCGGCCGCGGCGAGAGCACGCTCCAACAGCGATTCCACCGCCGCGGGTTCGGCCAGCCGGTACGCCCGACGGCACTCCTCCAGCGTCTCGTTGTACTCGCGGACGGCCCGTGCCCTGGCCTGCTCCGCCTGCTCGTGCGCCGCCCTGGCGGCCACCGTCCCGGAGTCGGCGGCCTCGGCCCTGCGGGTGCGCCACTCGCGCAAGTCGCGCTGGTGGCGCAGCCGGGCCTGGGCCAGTTCACGCTGGTAGCCGGAGTCCAGCAGACGCCGCGAGGGCGGCTCGTCGGGGTCGGCGGCGGGCGGTTCGGCCGGGACGTAGTCCGCCCAGCGGGGCTCGGCCTCGCCGGGCGGCTCCAACTCCCCGGCCTGGTAGGGGCGGGGCTCGTAACTGCGCAGCTGGCTCTCGAAATCCATCGCGGAGACCGGGAGCGCGGCTCGGCGCAGCAGGTCGGCGAGGCGTTCGTGCTCGGCCTGGACGGTGAGCGTCCGGTGGTGGGTCAGGGCAGCCGCCCGCCCGTGCGCGGCCGCCGACTCCTCCGGCGACGCCCCCTGCTCGGGTACGTCAGCGCCCAGATCGCGGAAGACCGAGGCCAGGAAGCCCGGTTGAAGAACCGTGGCAGTACCGTCCGGCTGGCCCTCGGGTGAGTACTGCATCGGCGGTCGTTCCCCCATGCTCGCGCGCTCGGGCCTGCTCACGCCCCCTCGGACCCGCCGCGCTCGCCCGTCGACCGGACGTGCCGGTCGGCGCTGCCTGCCCATCGGCGGTGCCTGTCGGTCGGCGGGTGCCGGCCGGGGCCGCGTGGCGGCGGCCCCTGAGCAGCATTGTCCACCGTTCGGGCGCGCGGGTCAGCCAAGCTCTCCAGTTGGTGGGGCTGTTGGCTCCCGGGGCAGCGGGTGCCCGACCGGATTCGGCTCCGGCCGGCCGTGGCCGACCCGGCCGGCGTCCCGGTCGACCGGGTCCGATGGGACGGACAGCCGCTGCCCCGGTGCTCAGTTCGTCCGGGTGTTGGTGAGGTGGAGTCCGATGTAGCCGACATAGATCCGCCCGCTGCCCGAACAGTCGTCCAGATAGTGCAGGCGCGGAGCCGTCCGGCCGCCACCGATCCGCAGGTGCGCGCCCATGAAAGCGCGCCGGGAGACGTCCACGCACTCCGGCACGGGCAGCATCCGCTCGCGCTTCCACTTGGTGTGGCTCTCGACCGTCCGCGACTCCCCGCGAACCGCCTTGCGTGGCGGGAAGTGGTGGCAGCCGGGCGGCGTGTGCTCGCACCACTGTTTGAAGTCACCGTGGGCCTCACCGCGTACGGCTGCCGCCGCGTACTCCTGGAGGGCCGTCAGCCCGTCCCAGGCGAGGCGCGCCCAGCCCGTGCCGTCGGACTGGCCGTCCAGTGCGAGCGCCTCCTTCTGGTCGCCGGTGAACTCCACCAGCGGGAACTCGCCGAAGCGGCAGACGAGCTCGCCGAACGTGGCCGGTGTCGAGTCCGGGTACGGGTCCACCGCCGGGCGTGCGCCGGGCAGGTGGTCGAGCGGCTCCGGAGCGGTGACGGTGCACAGCCTGCCGCCGGTCACCGCCGACCGCACCTGCACCATCGTCCGGCGGAACCCGCCGTGCTGCTCCTCGGTCTCGCCCCAGCGCTCCCGCGACCGGAGGGCGTGCAGGCTACGGCCGAACAGCTGCAACTGCAGTTCCTCGGCGCAGTGGTGAGCGGCGACCTCGGCACCTGCGACGAGGTCCGGGTGCGGCTCCGACCGGTGCCCCTGCTGTGCCTGCTGCAGCGGGTGCGGCGGGGCGGCAGGGTGGGACTGCTGAGCCGGCAGCGAGGGCTCCGGACGTGCGGCCCGTTTCGCCTCGACGGGGATCTGCAGCGGCGGGACCGCGAGCAGCAACGGCGCCGGGGGGAGCTCCGCCGCCACCCGGCGGGGCTCACGGGCGAGCAGGGCGGCGGCGCGGCGGATGTCCTCCTCGATCCGCTGGCGGGCCAGCACCGGGTGGCGGCCGCCGTCCGACCGGGACGCCGGATCCACCTCGGGCAGATAGGTGCGGACCGCGCCGCCGTACACCTTGTGGTACTCCAGCGCGACGTTGAACACCGGCAGTGCCGCCTGGTCCAGTACGTAGAGCACGGCCAGGCCGGTCAGCTGGCGCAGCAGCGGCTCGACCGTGCCGGAGAGCCAGTCGTCGAGCGGAACACCGGAGGGAGTGCTGGCCACGATGGTCGGGAGGCGGCGCTCCGGGTCACAGAGCTCGTCGATCAGCGTGTCGACGCCGCTCGGGGTGATCAGACGGGCCGTCGGGCCGACGGCGGCCGGACCGTCCGTCGCGTCGAGCAGTGGAAGCAGCGTACGGGCCAGCTCGGGCACCGGGACTCGGCCGACCGTCCGGACCCCGGGACCGGAGGCGAGGTGCTCGGCCTCCAGCCGGATCCAGGTCTGGGGGCCGACTTCGGAGGCCCCGGAGGCAGTGGTGGACGGGGTGGAAGGGGTGGCCGGGGAGGAGGAAGCGGCAGAGGTGAACGGAGTGGTCGTGGCTATGGTGAGGGTCAGTTGATGGGTGCCGTGCGGGACAGGTGTCCGGAGTCGGCGGCGGGTGTAGTGGCCGATGACCCGGCTCTCCTCCGGCGGCTCATCGGACGGCTCCCTGCCCGGCGAGCCCGCCTGCGCCGGCAGTACGGCCGACGTCGTCCGGTCGGCCCCGGTGGGTGCGACGGCCCGGTCGGCCCTGACGGGTGCGGCCCGCAGCGGGCCGAAATCGCGGTCCAGCAGGATCCGTTCACCCAGGCGAAGGCGCTCGGCGGCCGGGGGCGGCGGGTCTGCTGTCCAGGGCGCCTCCGCCCTCGGCGGGGGCTCCTCGCAGCCCTCCTCCTTCAGCCAGGCCGCCAACTGCTGGTCCGCCAGGGCAACCGTCTCCTGGTACGGCCGAGGAGTGGTGACTGTCATCCGGTAGGGCACGGCCTGGCCGAACTGGCCGGGCGGCTCGGATGCTTGGCCCATGGACGGGGTGTGCTCCGGAGTCATGCGCGGTACCTCCCGTGGTGCGGCGGTGGGGTCTGAAGTCCTCCATCGATGAATCGGTCTACGGATTCCGCCGACCCGGTGCCGGGGGCGGATCCTTGTCCTGGGAAACGCCGTCTCCGGTGGCGGAAGTTCCAACTCTCGGCATGGTTAATTCGTTCGAGTGTCATGTGGACTTCGTGCGACCGTCACAACACGGGGAAATGCAAATGCGCCACCCTCCCCCGCGCGCAAACCGCCAGGTCGGACAGGGATTTCGGGACGGCCGGGTCCGACCGGGACTCCGACGAAGGTCAGACCGGGACTTCGACAAAGGCCCGCCCGGCCGCTACCGCCCCGGCCGCACCTCCGGTCGCCTCCGCGAGCCAGGCGTGAAAAGCCGTCACTTCCGGCTCGGGAACGCCGACCTCGATCCGCACCCCGGCCGCCTCGTAGGCCAGCTCGCGCACCGCATAACCGGCCGCCCGCAGATCGTTCTCCAGCCGCCCCGCCCTGGTGTGGTCCACCGCCACCGAGAGCAGCAGCACCGGACGGCGTTCAAGCAGTCCGATCGAGTCCACCGCCTCGGAGACCGCACTCCCGTACGCCCGTACCAGCCCGCCCGCGCCCAGCTTGATGCCGCCGAAGTACCGCGTCACCACGGCGACCGTGTCGGTCAACCCCCGCCTGCGCAGCACCTCCAGCATCGGCACACCGGCCGTACCGCCCGGCTCCCCGTCGTCGCTGGAGCGCTCACGCGGCTGCTCGCCGCCGACCACGAAGGCCGTGCAGTTGTGCCGGGCGTCCCAGTACTGCTTGCGGATCCCGGCGATGAAGGCCTGGGCCTCGTCCTCGTCCGCGACCCGCGCGAGGTGGCAGATGAACCGGGACTTCTTGATCTCGATCTCATGGGTGCCGGAGCTCCGGATCGTCAGATACGGCTTCGGACTCGGACTCGGCTCCGACATGGCGGGGTGGATCTCCGTAGCTGCGGGAGGGCGGGAAGCGGAAAGCTGGCGGGGTCTTGTTCGACCCCGCCAGCTTAACCATCGGCCGACCGCGGCCGGGGAGACTGCCGGGCGGGGCGGACCGGTGCGCCCCGCCCGGCCCCACCCCACCCGGTCAGCGGCCCGCGAGCGCGTCCAGCTGCCTGCGGTCCAGACCGGTGAGCCCGGTGACCTCCGACAGGTCCACCGCACCACAGTCCAGGCCGCGCAGGAGGTACCCGCTGAGGGCCTTGGCCGTGGCGGGCTCGTCCATCACGTCACCGCCGGCCTTCGCCACGTACGCCGCGAGCCGGGCCGAAGCGGTGGCCAGGCCCTCGCGGTAGAACGCGTAGACGGCGGCGTAGCGGGTCGGCAGGTGTGCCGGGTGCATGTCCCAGCCCTGGTAGTAGGCGCGGGCGAGCGAGCGGCGGACCAGGCCGTGGTGCAGCCGCCACGCCGCGTGCACCTGCTCGGTCGAGCCGGTCGGGATCACGTTGGTGGAACCGTCCGAGAGGCGCACGCCGGTGCCCGCCGCGGCCACCTGCATCACGGCCTTCGCGTGGTCGGCCACCGGGTGGTCCATGCTCTGGTAGGCGGCGCTGACCCCGCACGAGGCGCTGTAGTCGAACGTGCCGTAGTGCAGGCCGGTGGCCCGGCCCTCGGCCGCGTCGATCATCCGGGCGACGGTGGCCCGGCCGTCGGGGCCGAGGATCGCCTGGGTGGTCTCGATCTGGATCTCGAAGCCGATCCGCTTCGCCGGGAGGCCGGCCCGCCGCTCGAAGTCGTCCAACAGCCCGACGAGCGCGGTGACCTGCTCCGCGTACGTCACCTTGGGCAGGGTGAGCACCAGGCCCTCTGGCAGCCCGGCCTCGGCGAGCAGCGTGGCGAGGAAGAGCTCCAGGGTACGGATGCCGCGGGCGCGGACCGCCGCCTCCATGCACTTGATCCGGATCCCGACGTACGGCGGCGCGGTCCCGCTCGCCACGGCGGCGGAGACCAGCTGGGCGGCGCGGACGGCGGCGGCGTCCTCCTCCGCGTCGGGGCGCGGGCCGTAGCCGTCCTCGAAGTCGATCCGCAGGTCCTCGACCGGCTCGCGCTCCAGCTTGGCGCGGACCCGGGCGTGCACGTCGGCGAGCAGTTCGTCGGCCGGAACGCCGAGGGCGACGGCCAGCTCGGCCGGCGTACCAGCGTGGGTGTCGAAGGCCAGCAACGCCTCGCGGCCCCAGTTCTGCACGGTGTCGGCTTCGAAGGCGTCGGCCGGGACGTACACCGTGTGGACCGGCTGACGCGTGCCCGGCTCGCCCGGGTAGCGGCGCGCCAGTTCGGTGTCGACCGGCGCGAGCAGGGCCTCCACCGCGGCTCGGGCGTCAGCCGAGAAGGACGCACCGCCCTCGGACTTGTTACCGTCCACGTCGACCTGCGACATCGGGCTCCTCCACCTGCAGATGTTCAACATTTTGTTGATGTGAAGGTAGTGGCGGTGTGCGCAGGGCGTCAATGGCCGCCCGAAAGCCGGACGGCGGCCGCGCCTGGTGCGCGGCCGCCGTCCTGTCGTGGGTCCGTCGTGGGTTTCTTGTGTTGCCTGTCGTGTTTGCCTGTCGTGCTGCCCGGCTTGCCGCCTGGCGCTCGGGAGCCGCCCCGCGGGTCGTGAGCCTGCCCTGGGCCCCCGTGCTACCTCTCGGTCAGTCCCGACCGGAGGCGACGTACCGCTCCTGGAGCTGCGCCCAGATCCGGTCGACCTCGGCCGGGTTCACCGAACCGTCCGGACGGGAGCCGACCATCCCGTACTCGGCCGACAGGTACTCCGCGAACCGCTTCGGCTGGGGCTGGTGGCCGTACTGGTCGATGAAGCCGGTCAGCGCCTCGAAGCAGGCGTCGGGGTCGAGCGGGGCAGCGGCGGGACGCCGGTCCTGCTCGTTCTGCGCGCCCTGCTCGTCCGACTCACCCTGCGCGAACGCGGCCTCGGCCTCGGTCACGCCATCGACCAACGGCCCGTCAGTCATCGTTGCCCGGAACGCAGTCGGCTGGTCAGCCGGTGCGGCCACGGTCGCTGCCTCGGGCACCAGCTGCTCCAGCCGGACCGGCCGCGGCCCTCGTGGCCCCTTCACCGGCTGCGGCTGCGGCTGCGGCTGCGGCTGCGGGCCGAGCGTGCCCTGGCCGGCGGCCGACGGCTGGGCCGGCTGCGCCCCGCCGGCTCGGGCTTCGAGCCCTGCCACGGCTGCCAGCGGCACCTGGACGACCGGATCGGTCTCCTGCGGAGCCGGCCGAGGGACACGCGGAGGCTTGAACCAGGGCGACATCTGCCCCGGCATCCTCACCGTGTTGGTCGCCGCACCCTGCTGCGCGTGCGCCGCCGGGACGGCCCGCGCGGTCCAGACGTTCAGCTCCGACTGAAGCGGTGCCGGCGCCGGTTCCTCCCCCGCCGGGTCGTTGGCGTCGCGCAGCCGGACGGCCGCGAGCTTCGCCAGCGTGGGCACCGCAACCGCCGCCGACACCGGCGCGCCGGGCGCCATCGGCGCCTGCTCCGCCACACCCTGGCCGCCGGCTGCGGCTGCCGCCGCCGCAGTTGCCTGTGCCGTCGGAACCTGCGCGGTGCCCGGGTGCCCGGCGGTGGCATGCCCGCCGGCCTGCTGTCCGGACTCGATCTGCCCGACCCCGGCCTGGGCTGCCGCTGCGGACTGCACCGCCGTGGCCGACTCCAGCGGGCCGTCGATCCGGTCCAGGATGCTCGGGTCCAGCGGAACTCCGTACTTCGCCAGCTTCAGCGGCAGCAGCGCCTGGAACGGCGCCGACCGCCGCCAGCCGCGCCCGTAGCGGAACCGCAGCTGTGCTCGGTACACCAACCGGTTCTGCTCCAGCCGGACCGTCTCGTCGTACGACCGCAGCTCCCAGAGCTTCATCCGCCGCCAGAGGCGGAAGGTCGGCACCGGCGAGAGAACCCAGCGCATCAGACGGACCGACTCCATGTGCCGGTCTGCCGTGATCGCCGCAATCCGGCCGACCGCGTGCCGGGACGCCTCGACCACCACCACGAAAAGCACCGGGATGACCGCATGCATCGCCATACCGAGCGCATCGCCCCAGGAGGCCGCCGCGTTGAAGGCGATGGTGGCGCCGGTCAGCAGCCAGGCGGTCTGGCGCAGGACCGGGAAGGGTATCCGGAGCCAGGTCAGCACCAGGTCGAGCGCCAGCAGGACGACGATCCCAGCGTCCACGCCGATCGGGAAGGCATACGCGAAGGTGCCGAAGCCTTTCTGCAGCGCCAGCTCACGCACAGCGTTGTATGAACCGGCAAACCCGATGCCCGAGATCACACAGGCGCCGGCCGCCACCATGCCGAGCAGAGCCCGGTGGGCGCGGGTGAGGGATGGACGTGCCATTCGTTTATCAACCCCTGGGACTCGGCTGCTGTCGTGCGCGACTGTCGCAGCCGGATCCACTCTCATATCGGGTACGGGATCACCGCACGACCGACCGTCTCGGCCAACCGGATCCTACTCGTAAGCGCGTTCCATCCACGGCCTGCCTGTGCCCCGCACCCTGTTAGAGCGCTTGTGAAGGGGCCCCGTTGAGGTGCGCCAGGACCGCGAGAACCCGGCGGTTGGCGTCATCTGCGGGTGCCAGTTCCAACTTCGTGAAGATATTGGCAATGTGCTTGGCCACCGCGCCGTCACTGATGCCCAGCCGGGCCGAGATCGCGGAGTTGGAGCACCCTTCCGCCATCAGTTCCAGCACATCCCGCTCCCTCGGCGAGAGGCGCTGGAGCGGCTCCGAACAGGACCGGCTCTGCAGCAACTTGGCGATCACGTCCGGGTCCATCGCCGTACCCCCGGAGGCCACCCGGTGGACGGCATCGATGAACTGCCCCGCATTGAACACCCGGTCCTTCAACAGGTACCCGATCCCACCGGACCCGTCCGCCAACAGCTCCCGTGCGTAGAGCTGTTGGACATGCTGCGAGAGGACGAGCACCGGCAGACCGGGAATCTGCCGGCGAGCGGCCAGCGCCGCCTGGAGCCCCTCGTCTGTGAGCGTTGGAGGAAGCCTGACGTCCACCACTGCTACATCGGGCCGGTGTTCGAGCAGGGCCGCCAGCAACTGGGGGCCCGTCTCGACCGCCGCCGCGATGGTGAAGCCATGCGCCTCCAACAGGCGGGTCAGGCCTTCTCGGAGCAGGTAGAGGTCCTCTGCGAGGACAACACGCACGGCAACTCCATGGTGATCGTGGTGGGACCGCCCCGCGGGCTGCTGAGCGACATGGCTCCGTCGAAGGTACCCAACCGCCTTTCGATTCCGCGCAGCCCGCTCCCCCGCTCCGGATCGGCTCCGCCGTGCCCGTCGTCCGTCACGGTGATCCGCAACTGACCGGCCCGGAAGAGGATGTCCACCCAGACCTGCCGAGCGCCGGAGTGCTTGGCCGCATTGGCCAGCAGCTCACTGACGCAGAAGTACGCCGCCGCCTCCACCGGAGCCTCCGGCCTGGCCGGCAGACTCACGGTAACCTCCGTGTCCTGCGCACTGTCCAGGGCGAGCACCCGCACCGCATCCCCGAGCCCGCGCTCGGCCAGCACGGGCGGATGGATACCCCGCACCAGGTCCCGAAGCTCCTGGAGCGCCCTGGCCGAGGACTCGCGGGCATCCGCGAGCAACTGCCGCGCGGCCACCGGATCGGCCTCCATCAGGTGCTCGATCGTGCCCAGCGTCATCCCGATCGCCACGAGCCGGGCCTGCGCCCCGTCATGCAGATCCCGCTCGATCCTGCGGAGCTCGGCCGCCTGGCTGCCGACCGCATCCGCCCGCGAGGTGGTGAGGTGCTCCACCCGCCGGGTCAGCCGGGCCCTGTCCCAACCGCCCGGTGAGTCCGAGTCGAGTGTCCGCCGCATCCACAACCCGTACTGCCGAACCGCGTACGGGGCTGCCAGCAGGCCGACTGCAGCGATCCCCAGCCCCACCACGACGACCGCCAGGTCCCCAAGGAAGGGTGCGGCCGTGAAGATGCCACCGCCGAGGAAGTCCCTGTACGCCTCCGGCAACTGGAGGACCGCCATCCCTGTCCCGAACACCGCCAGGCCCAGACAGGGCAGCGCAAGCGCCGCGGCCAACACCGTGTTCGCCGACATCCACTTGAGGTCCCGCCAGGTCTGCGGATCCGTCGCCACCGTCCGCGCGGAGAGCGCCAACTCGGCCGTCCGCCTGTCCCGGTGATACGAGCGCCCAGTCCACCAGTGCCCCCGCTCGTCCTGTGTCGGGCTCGGGGTAGCCACATAGCTCTGCGGAATACGAGCGCCGAACCACAGCTGCGCCCGGTGCCGCGACCACCGGGTGTTCAGCCGACTCCCCCACACCAGCCCCACCGGCCAGGCCACCAGGGCCACCACGGCGACCAGCAGACTCGGCAGGTCATAGGCCAACCGGCCAAGCACCCCGATGAGCGACAGAACCGCCCACGTCAGCAGAACGAACAGTGCCAGTCCGGCCTGGAAAACCACCTGCAGACAGCGGAGTTGAGCCTGCAGCCCCTCTACCACCCGTTCCCGCCCCACGCCCGTCCACCTGACGACCGTCGGCAAGCTCTGACTCGCCATCCGGACCCCTCCGCTCGTTCCTCGTGCTTCGGGTACCAGTCTGGTCAGGCCGCTTCGCGAGCGCACTGGCCCCTGGACCCGACTTCAAGGTGGACCTAGCACCACCTACCGAGCGTCGGTATGAAAATAGAAAAAGCCGTGGCCCCCAGCGAAACGCTGGGGGCCACGGCTTGAATGATTGTTCGGCGGCGTCCTACTCTCCCACAGGGTCCCCCCAGCAGTACCAACGGCGCGTTGAGGCTTATCGTCC
>NZ_JBHJVK010000059.1:0-37918 GCF_042264695.1 Kitasatospora sp. NPDC056138
GTGCCACGCCGGTCCCGGCCGACCGCCGTGCTCGGCCGGGACCGGCGTGGCACCGGCCTCGTGCGGCACCCGCTCCGGACCGGCGGGACGAGCTATGACTGGACCGTGGAGATCACCGGATGCGCCTTCTCGTGGCGGGCGACACGGGGGGTGACCGGCGGCACGGCCGCGTCGGCGGCTGCCGGGCAGGGCACCCGGGGCCGATCTCCGGTCGTACGCGGCGGTGCTGCCCGGCACGGCCGCCGTCCGGGCCGCCCCTGGTGTCCCCGGGACGGGCCCGGCCGTCCGTTCACGAGGATTTCCGGCACACCAGCCAGACGGGAGGGGCCTTCGTGCGGCCTGACACAGCAGCGGTGGACGTGATCGTGGTCGGGGCGGGCCTGGCGGGTCTCGCCTGCGCCCAGGACCTGACGTCGCAGGGCCTGCGGGTCCGGGTCCTGGAGGCCTCGGACTGGGTGGGCGGGCGGATGCGCACCGATGTGGTGCACGGTTTCCGGCTCGACCGGGGATTCCAGGTGTTCAACACCGCCTACCCCCAGGTGCGCCGCCGGATCGGCCTGCGGGCGCTGCGGCTGCACCCGTTCACGCCGGGCTTCGTCCTGGCGGGTACCCGGGGCCGGTACCGGTTCGCGGATCCGACCCGGCGGCCCGACCAGGCGGCGGACCTGCTCCCCGGACGGCTGGCGCCGTTCCGCGACACCGTCGCCCTCGGCCTGCTCAGCGCGCGGGACATGGTGCTGCCCGCCGTACTGCTGCGCCGGGGCCGCGACCTGCCGACCGAGCGGGCACTGGCCGCGGCCGGCCTGTCCGGGGAGACCGTGGACGCGGTCCTGCGGCCGTTCCTGTCCGGCGTGTTCCTGGAGGACGGGCTGGAGACGTCGAGCCGGGTCTTCCACCTGGTGTGGCGCAGCATGCTGCGCGGGACGCTCTGCCTGCCGGCGGCCGGGATCGGGGCGGTGCCCACCCAGCTGGCGTCCCGCCTGCCGGCCGGCGCGGTGCGGCTGGAGACCCCCGTGGCTGCGCTGACGGCGGCGGGCGTCCGGCTCCTGGACGGCTCGGAGCTGGCGGCTGCCTCGGTCGTCGTGGCGACCGGCGCCGCGGAGGCCGCGCGGCTGCTGCCCGGACTGCCGGTCCCCGAGCCGCGCGCCGTGACCACGCTGTACCACGCGGCCTCGGCGGTCCCGCTGGAGGAGCCGACCCTGGTGGTGGACTCCGACCGGGTGGTGCTCAACAGCGTGGTCCTGTCCGAGGTGGTGCCGGGCTTCTCCGGCGACGGACGGGCCCTGGTGTCCACCTCCGTGCCGGGCGACGGGGCCGACGAGGCGCGCGTGCGGAGCCGGTTGGCCGAGCTGTACGAGACCGACACCTCCGGCTGGGAGTACCTGGCCGGCTACCGGATCCCGGCCGCGCTGCCGGCCATGCCCGCGCCCCACCCGTTGACCAGGAGCACCCGCTTCTCGCCCGGCCGGTACGTCTGCGGCGACCACCGGGCGACGGGCTCGGTCCAGGGCGCGCTGGCCTCGGGGGCACGGGCGGCCCGTGAGGTGCTGGCCGACCTTGCCGCGCCGGCCCCGGCGGATCGGTGACGGCCGCCGCCACGAGGTTCGGCGGGCGGGGTCACGCAGCGCGCGGTACCGGGGACCGGACCGGACAGCGCCCGCCCGCCGGCCGGCAGGTGGCCCGTTTCCCGTCGACCCGAGCGCGGACGGCCCGAGAGGGCTAGCCGGATTCGGTGCCGGCGGGCAGGGGCGGCAGGGCCGGTTCGGTCAGCCAGGCGGTGAAGAAGGCGTCCAGCGGCCGCCCGGCGTGCCAGGTGGCGGCGGCGGTGAAGTCGGCGGTGGTGACGGTCGAGTGGCGGTGGACGGTGGTCCAGTCGCGGAGCAGTCCGAAGAAGGTCCGGTCGCCCAGGGTGCAGCGCAGGGCGTGCACGGTGAGGCCGCCGCGCTCGTAGACGCGGTCGTCGAACATCCGGGACCGGCCGGGGTCGGCGAGCCGCAGGTCCTGCGGCAGGGCGGCGAGTCGGCGGTGCGCGGCGGCGGCCAGGGCGTGGGCGGCCGGTCCGCCGGAGCGCTCCGACCAGAGCCACTCCGCGTACTTGGCGAAGCCCTCGTTCAGCCAGATGTGCCGCCAGTCGGCGACGGTGACGCTGTTGCCGAACCACTGGTGGGCGAGCTCGTGGGCGACCAGCCGTTCCCAACCGCGCTGCCCGTCCAGGTGGTTGGCACCGAACAGGGAGAGCCCCTGGGCCTCGACGGGGACGTCCAGCTCCTCGTCGGCGACCACCACCGTGTACTCGCCGAACGGGTAGCGGCCGAAGAGTTCCTGGAACAGCCGCATCATCCGGGGCTGCCGTCCGAAGTCGGCCTCGAAGTACGGCAGCAGGCGGGCCGGGACGTACCCGAGCTGGGGGACGGCACCGGGCTGCGGATCGTCCAGCCGGACCGCCCGGTACGGGCCGATCGACAGGCCGACCAGGTAGGTCGGGGTGGGGGCCGGCTGCTCGTACACCCAGGTGGTGGTGCTCGCGTGCGCCGTCCGGGCCAGCAGGCGTCCGCCGAGCACCACGGTGTACGCGGACGGCACGGTGAGGGAGATCAGGTAGCTCGCCTTGTCCGACGGCCGGTCGTTGCACGGGAACCAGGACGGCGCGCCGACCGGCTGACTGGCCACCAGGGCCCCGTCCGTGGTCTCCGTCCAGCCGATGCCGCCCCACGGGCTGCGGACCGGCTTCGGCCTACCGGACCACCGCACCTCCACGGTGAACGCCGCCCCGGCCGCCGGCGGTTCGGCCGGGCGGATCCGCAGTCTGCCGCCGCGATGGGTGTGGTGCGCCGCCCGGCCGTCCACCAGCACCCGCCCGGTCCGGAAGTCGGCCAGGTCGAGCGCGAACTCCCGCAGCCGGTCGGGCCCCTGGGCGGCGAGGGCCTCGATCCTGGCGCTGCCGGTGAGGCGGTCGGTCTCGGGCCGGTAGTCCAGCGTCAGTTCGTAGTGCCGGACTTGGTAGCGGAGGTCGCCGTGGTCCGGGAAGTAGGGGCTCGTGGCCACGGCCTGAGTGGAGTCCACCGGATCCTTCACTCTCTGCGAGGGCGCGCCTTCATGGCGTGGCACCCACCCTAACCCCGGTGCCGGACGCCGGAGAAGCGGGTAGGTTGGCCGTCAAACGATCTCCAGGAGCACGCATGGCCGCCTCCCAGCCCCGGGTCCTCTACGTCACCGACCTGGCCTACCAGGCACGCGGGCGGCGGTACTGCGACGAGGACATCCAGCTCTCCGCCCGCCTCCGCGAGGACTTCGGGATCGCCCTGTGCCACCCGCTGGACGCGGCCGCGCTGATGGACGCCTTCGACGTGGTGATGGTCCGCAACAGCGGACCGGTGCTGCACTACCAGGCCCAGTACGACGCCTTCCGCGAGCAGGCGGCCGCCCGTGGGGTGCGCGTCTACAACCAGCTCTCCGGCAAGGGCGACATGGCGGGCAAGCAGTACCTGCTCGACCTGTTCGCCGCCGGACTCCCGGTCATCCCCACCGTCGACCGCCCGCAGGACCTCGACCGGCTTCCCGTGGTGGCGGAGTACGTGGTCAAGCCCAGGCTGGGCGCGGACTCGATAGGTCTGGAGTTCGTCCCCCGGGACCGGCTCGCCGCCGTGGGCTACGGCGACGTCCTCGTCCAGCCGCGCGTCGACTTCCGCTACGAGGTCTCGTTCTACTTCGTCGACCGCGCCTTCCAGTACGCCCTGTACGCCCCCCGCCCCGACCGGCGCTGGCTCCTGGAGCCGTACGCCCCCTCCCCCGCCGACCTCGACTTCGCCCAGCGCTTCGTCGACTGGAACGACATCGACCACGGCATCCAGCGGGTCGACGCCTGCCGCACACCCGAAGGGGAGCTCCTGCTGGTCGAGTTGGAGGACCTGAACCCTTACCTGTCGCTGGACCTCCTCGACGACGCGGCCCGCGACTCCTTCGTCACCAGCCTGAAGGCGTCCCTGCACGGCCTGCTCGCCGCCACCGCGCACTGACGGCTCCGGCCGGACCGGCCAGAACCGCCGGGGGCGCCGGGGGCGCCGGGGGCGCCGCGATCACTCGTCGGCGAGCCCGTTCCGGCTGCACGCGAGGACGCCGGGGATGCCGGCCAACCGGGCCGTCAGCTCGTCGCGGTCCCCGTGGCCCCGGACGCTGACCGAGACCTCCACGACGCGTCCGTGCAGCGGGTACCCGGCGAGGGCGGCCCCGTCCTGGGCGGGCGCACCGGCGCTCGGGAACTGCTCGACGGCGTGAGCCGCTATCGTGGTCAACTCCGCGACGGCGAAGCCGGATTCGGTGACCTCGTTGAGCAGCTCGCGCAGCAGTCCGGTCCCCTCGACGTAGGTGATCCTGTAGGTGGTCGGCGCGGACCGCAGCTGCGGGAGCCGGTGGGCCAGGGGCCGCAGGCCGTAGCACACCAGGAAGTACGCCCCGGTCGCCAGCGCGGCCAGCAGCGGGAGACCGGCCGCCGCGGCGGCACCCACGGCGGCCGTGAGCCAGATGGTCGCCGCGGTCGTCAGCCCCCGGACCGAGCCGCGCTGGACGAAGATCACTCCCGCGCCGATGAAGCCCAGCCCCGAGACGATCTGCGCCGCCATCCGGGACGGGTCCACCGAGACCAGCCCCGTCCGCAGCACATCGGTGAAGCCGTACTTGCTGATCAGGGTGAACAGGGCCGACCCGAGACCGACGATGGTGTACGTGCGCAGCCCGGCGGCCTTCTGCCGGATCTCCCGCTCCAGGCCGATCACGCACGACAGCAGCAGCGCGAGTCCGAACTGCGCCACCTGCACCCAGCTCTGACCGAACGGTTCGTCGACCCCGGCACACAGCATCATCCCCTCATCATCCGTCAGGACGGCCGGAACGGAGGGCGGTTCGGGGCCGCGCCACGGGAGGGACTTCGGTCCTGACCCGACCCGGCAAGTGACCGCCCAGTAAGGTACTCCACACGATGCTGGGCGAAGGGGAGTTGGCGATATGAGCGAGGACGGCACGCACCCGGCCGGGACCGGGTTCTTCACCTCCGTGGACGATGTGTCCGCGAAGCTGGCCGAAGCGGGCTACCTCGCCTCGCCCGCGGTCGCCACCACGGTCTTCCTGGCCGACCGGCTCGGGAAGCCCCTGCTGGTCGAGGGCCCGGCCGGGGTCGGCAAGACCGAGCTGGCGAAGGCGGTCGCCCGCGTCGGCGCGGCGAGACTCGTCCGCCTGCAGTGCTACGAGGGCATCGACGAGTCCCGCGCCCTGTACGAGTGGAACCACGCGAAGCAGCTGCTGCGGATCACCGCCGGACGCGACGAGAGCTGGGACGAGGCCCGTACCGACATCTTCGGCGAGGAGTTCCTGCTCACCCGCCCACTGCTCACCGCGATCCGCGGCAGCGAGCCGACCGTGCTGCTGATCGACGAGATCGACAAGGCCGACGTGGAGGTGGAGGGGCTACTGCTGGAGGTGCTGAGCGACTTCCAGGTCACCGTGCCCGAACTCGGCACCATCACCGCGACCCGCCGCCCGTTCGTCCTGCTCACCTCCAACGCGACCCGCGAGCTGTCCGAAGCGCTGCGCCGACGCTGCCTGTTCCTGCACCTCGACTTCCCCGACGCCGCGCTCGAACAGCGGATCGTCCGGCTGAAGGTCCCGGGACTGGACCAGGTGCTCGCCGACTCCCTGGTCAAGGTCGTCGGCGCGCTGCGCGCCATGGAGCTCCGCAAGGCGCCCTCGGTCGCGGAGACCATCGACTGGGCCCGGACACTGCTCGCGCTCGGCGCCGACACCCTGGACGAGACGGTGGTCCGCGACAGCCTCGGGGTGATCCTCAAGCACCAGGACGACGTGCTGAAGGCCGCCCGGAAGCTGACCCTGACGTGACCGGGACGGGTGCGACCGGGCTCGGTGCCGGCGGGGCTGGCAACGGCGGAGCCGCCGTGACCGGGGCCGACGTGTGCGAGCCCGTGAACGGCCTTCCCGAGCGGCTGACCCGATTCGTCCAGGCGCTGCGGGACCACGGCATGCGGATCGGCCCCGGCGAGACCGTCGACGCCGGGGCCGTCCTGGCGGCACTCGGCCTGACCGACCGCGCGTACATCCGCGAGGGTCTCGCCGCCGCGCTGCTGCGCGCCGACGGCCAACGCGCCGTGTTCGACGCGACCTTCGACCTCTACTTCCCGCTCGGGGTCGGCACGCCGGAAGCCGCCCGCGCGGACCCGGACGCCGAACCGACCGGCCCGGTCGACCCCGTCAGCCCCACCAACCCCACCGACCGGGCCGTCCTGGCCGACCTGCGGGACCGGCTGACCGCGGCACTCGCCGACGACGACCGCTCGGCGCTCACCCAGCTCGCGGGCGAGGCGGTGAACACCCTCGGCCGCTACGGCTCCAGCCCCGCCACCCAGGGGTGGTCCGCGCACCAGACGCTCAGCCGCCTGGCACCGGAGACCCTGCTGGCCGGTCTGCTCGCCGCACGCCGGGCCGGACAGTCGCCCGGCTTCACCGACCGGCTCGACGCGGACGAGATCCGCCGCCGGATCCAGGGCTTCCGCGGCCAGGTGGGCACCGAGGCCCGGCGGCGTGCCGCCGAACTGCGCGGCACCGAGCGGATCGCCCGGCGCGCCGTCGCCCCAGGCACCGACCAGGTCGACTTCCTGGCCGCCAACCGGGACCAACTCGCCGAGCTGCGCCGGACCGTGCAGCCGCTGGCCCGCAAGCTCGCCACCCGGCTGGCCGCCCGCCGCCGGAAGGCCCACGCCGGACGGATCGACCTGCGCCGCACCCTGCGGCGTTCGCTCTCCACCGGCGGCGTACCGCTGCGCCCGGCCTACCGCCGCCGCCGACCGGGCCGGCCCGAGATCGTCCTGCTGTGCGACGTGTCCGGTTCGGTGGCCGGCTTCGCGGACTTCACCATGCTGCTGGTCCAGGCGATGCGCGACCAGTTCAGCAAGGTCCGGGTCTTCGCCTTCGTCAACCGCACCGACGAGGTGACCCGGCTGGTCACCACGGGCTCCGCCGACCCGGCCGCGCTCGGCCGACGCATCCTCACCGAGGCCAAGGTGCTCGGCTTCCACGGCAACAGCGACTACGGTGCCGCACTGGGCGAGTTCGCCGACCGGTACCCGGACGCGGTCGGCCCGCGCACCTGCGTCCTGATCCTGGGCGACGCCCGCAACAACGGCCGGGACCCCAACCTGCCCGCCCTCGGCCGGATCGCCGACCGCGCCCGCCGGGTGTACTGGCTCAACCCCGAACGGACCGAGTTCTGGTCCTCCGGCGACTCCGCCGCCCACGCCTACGCCGAGCTCGTCGAGATGCACCCCTGCCGCAACGCACGCCGCCTCGGCGAACTCGTGGCCCGGCTGCTGCCGGTCTGAGCACCCCGCACCGGCCGGCGGCGGCACGGGGCCGACCGCGCTACCAGAGGGACGTCCCGCCGAGCTCCGGGTAGCAGGCTGCCGGATCCCCGGACAGCCCGGCCTTCACCCGGCGGGACGTCTCGTCCGCGAGCACCTCGAAGGCGCCGGCCTCGATGCCGTCGAGCGCCTGGCGGGCGACGGCGTCCGGAGCCGACTTCGGCGCCTGGAGGTGGCCGGTCATGTCCGTGTCGACGACCCCCACGTGCAGACCGGTCACCCCGATGCCGCGCGGCAGCAACTCCACCCGCAGCGCGTTGGCCTGCGACCACAGGGCGGCCTTCGCCGCGGCGTACGTGCCGGCCGAGGCGACCCAGGGTGGTTGTCGCCCGAGCCGGCGGCCACCGGAGTCAGCGGTCGTCGGAGCAGTGGAAGATGCCCCAGCTCAGCCGGCCGGCACGGCAGGCGTCCACCCACAGCGGCAGGTTCTCCAGCAGGCCCGCCAGATAGCCGGGGCCGACGACGTCGCGGAGTTCCGCCGCCCGCCGCCTGGTCTCCTCCTCCAGCCGGCGGTAGTGGGTGAGCAGCTGCTCGCTGTCGTCCTCGAAGTCGACCCGGGTGAGGCCGAGTCGGGCGATCTGCTCGCGGTAGTACCCCGGTGCGGCGAGGGCGCTCACCTCCAGCCGCGCGACCACGGTCCGCAGCGTCTCGGGCGGGACGCCGTCGGCCGCCATCACGTCGGTGAAGACCAGATCCCCCTGCGGCTTGAGCACCCGGACCACCTCCGCCAGCAGCCGGGTCCGGTCGGGGCTGTGGCAGAAGGCCTCCTGCGACCAGACGACGTCGAACCGCCCGTCGGGGAACGGGATGTCCTGGAACGAACCGGTGACCACCTCGACGAGCCGGTCGAGACCGCGCTCCGCGTTGGTCCTGCGGTGCCGCTCGTTCTGGGATTCGCTGATGTTGAGTGCGACCACCCGGCAGCCGAAGCGCTCCGCCAGGTAGCGGGTCGGGCCGCCGTATCCGGATCCCAGGTCCAGCACCGTGACCCCGGGGCCGAGGCGGCCGACGATCTTCGCCGCGGCCCGTTCGACGGTGCGCCGGGACGCGGCCGCGATCGGTTCGTGCTCGTCGGCGTAGCTGCCGGTGTGGATGTCCTCACCGCCCCACACGGTGGAGTAGAAGCCGTCCACCTCGCTGCTCCCGTAGTAGCGGCGTGCCGTCTCGACGGCGTCCACGGTGGTTCCCTCGCCCATGCTGCTGCCTCGCTCACTCGTGCCGGTCCGGTCCTGCAGAGGTGCTCGACCGATGGTAACCGGGCGACTGCGCAGAGGAGTTGACCTCGGACTTCGCAACGCGGGCCACCCGGCGGCGCGGTCCGGCTCCGGGCGGCGAAATCGACCCGATTCCCGTGCCTTTCCGGTCGGTTCCAGGCATTGGTGCGACAGGGACCGTCGCATCACGGAACCGTGCACATGTCAGGATGGCGAGCGGATCGCGAGGCTGCGGCAATGGATCTCAGGCGACTGCCACCGGCTGCCGACACCGGGTGTGCGATGACGTACGGACTGCCGGCCCCGGCGCTACGCGACTGCGTCCTCGACTACCGGGGCTACCGGATGAGTCTGCGTCAGCCGAGGCGGCGCATCGAGGTGCCCACCGACGTCGTCACCCTGGTCCTCGGCTTCGAGGGGTCGATGTCGCTGACGGACGCGGTGGCACCGGGGACCGCCGTACCGTTCACCTCACTGGTGAGCGGCCTGCGGCGAACGGCGACGATCGCGCAGCACGGCGGGCGGCTGCACGGCCTCACGGTCTCCCTCACCCCCCGGGGTGCGTACCGGGTGTTGGGTCCCGTGGCGGGCGAGCTGGGAAACCAGTGGGCCGGCATCTCCGACGTCCTCGGCAGCCGGGCGCCCGAACTGGTCGAGCGGCTGGCCGAGGCACCGGGCTGGGCGGCGCGGTTCGGGATTCTCGACGCCTTCCTCACCGCCAGGATGGCCGAGGAGCGGGCGTGGGATCCGACGGTCGCCTGGGCCTGGGACACGGTACGGGCCTCGGGCGGGCTGACCACGGTGGAGCAGCTGGCCGACGGGACCGGCTGGAGCCGGCGCCGCCTGGAACTGCGCTTCCGTGCCCAGATCGGGATACCGCCGAAGCAGGTGGCCCAGATCATCCGGCTCCAGCGCGCACTCGGCGCGTTCGAGGTCCGGACCCGCCGGGACGGCGCGCGGATCGCCGAGCTCTGCGGCTTCTACGACCAGGCCCACCTCGACCGCACGTTCCGGGGGATGGTGGGGTGCTCCCCCCGCGAGTTCTTCGGCTGGCGCCACCTGGGTGCCGACCTCCCCGAACCGACCGACCGGCTCGACGGCCGGGTGACCAGTGCCGTCGTCCTCCCGCCACCGGACGGCGGCCCCCGGGCGGCACGGTGCTGAACGGGCCGACGACGCGCGCCCACGCCGAGCCGGCCGCCGCCGAGCGGGCCGCAGCTTTCGCATTCGTACAAGACACCGCGACCACGCGCGGGGCACTCTGTGGGAGGACGGCCGCGCCGGGTCACCGGCACGGCCGGACGGGGGACCTGTCCACCTGTACGCCCCCGGACAGTGCAGCTACTGCGGCGGCGAGGACCACAACTCCGGCAGCCGGTGGGGCAAGGGCCCCGGCTGGTGCGGCTGACGTCGGACGGCCACCGGTCACCGGCCGCCGGTGGCCGTGACCCGCCCGCCCCGGTCCGTCACGGCGGACCGGGGCGGGCGTTCGGCACGTCCGGGGTGTCAGGAGAAGACCACCGAGCGGAGCTTCAGGCGCTCGGAGGCGTGACCGGTGAACGGGCGGAGGCTGAAGTGGTCGCCCTCGCAGTCGGGGTCCCTGAAGACCGTGGCGGTCGAGTCCGTGCGGTTGCGCGGTGTGTCGGCGGGCTCGGAGGAACCCGGGTCGGCCACCTCGGGAAGGTTGATGCACTCCCGGCTCGGCGGGTCGACCAGTCGGCCGATCTGCGGAGTGCCGTCCAGGCCGATGAACCGGTAGGTGAACTCGCCATCGGCCGCACCGGCCGAGGTGGGCAGGGTCAGGACGAGCGCGAGTGCGGCGGCGGCCGCCGCCGCGGCGTTGCGAAGACGCATGATCAGGTGTTCCTTCTCGTTGGCAGGTGCGCCAAGTCGGACAGCGATCACCCTAAAAGGCCGCAAACCCGACGAAACGATTCCCCCGATCAGGGTCGCGCGCCGCACAGTTGACCGTCCATCACCCCGGTGCGGCCACGGCCGCGACCCGCAGACGCCGCACCACGGCACCGGCCAGGACGACGGCCAGCGCGGCGGTGTAGGCGGGCTGCTGGGCCTCACCGCCGAGCAGGTAGAGCACCTGCCCGGCGGCGGGCACGGCCAGCCACTCCCAGCGCCCGTCGAGCGCGACCAGCGCCACGACCAGCAGGCCGTACCAGGGGTAGGCGGGTGCGACCAGCAGCAGCGCGGTGCCGGTGACCAGCAGCGCGCCGCTCCACGGCCGCGCCGCGTCGCCCCGCCGCAGCACGTACAGCACGACCACCGCCAGCACCAGCGCCGCCGCGTACGGCGCCCAGTCGGCCGGAAGAACCAGCCGCAACAGGCCGAACCGGGCGATCTCGCCGTCCTCGTACCCCTCCTCGCGCAGGTAGCCGGGCAGGTAGCCGATCACCCCGGTGCCCGAGGCGAGCACGTACGGCAGGTAGGCGAGCAGGAAGGCGGCCAGCGCGGAGCACGGCAGCACCAGGTCCCGAGGGCGCGGACGGCGGGCCAGCACACCGGACATCGCGCCGGGCAGGGCGAGTCCGGGCAGCAGCTTGGCGGCGATGGCCGCGCCCAGCGCGACGCCGCCGGCGACGGCACGCCGCCGGGCCGCCAGACCGAGGGCGACGACCAGCAGCAGTGCGCCCAGCGTGTCCACGTGGGCGTCGTTGACGGACCAGATCGCGATCCCGGGAAACCAGCCCCAGAGCCCGGCCCGCCAGTCCTGACGGCGGATCAGCAGCAGCGCCCCGGTGGTGGCGACCGCGAGCAGCGCGCCGCCGACCTGGGCCGTCCGGACCGTACCGCCGGCCACGTGCAGGCCGAGGAACCAGAACTCGGCGACCGGCGGGTAGATGGTGTGCACCCCGGGCCGGTTGATGTGGGTGCACGAGCCGGTGGCGGTCCGGCGCTCGTTCCACGCGGTGCAGCTGCCGTCCGGCGGGAAGAGCGCGCCGTCACGGAGCCGTACGAGCGGCGGGTCGTCGGGCGCGTACCGGTACGGGGAGATCCCGGCGGCCTGGACCCGGCCGTCCCAGACGTACCGGTAGACGTCGTCGCTGGTCCGTGGCGGGGCCAGCAGGCCGGTGGCGGCGACGGCCGCGCTTCCCGCCAGGACCAGGCCGGCGACCTGCCGCGCGGGCACCCGCCGCAGCAGCGCCACGGCCAGCGCGAAGAGGCCGAGGTCGGCGAGGTACCAGCCGTGCAGCGGGCGGGAGTTGCCGAGCGTGCCGCCCCGGGTGACGGTCAGCGCGAGGGCCGCGACCAGGGCGGCCAGCGCGCAGCCCGCGAGGACGGGGGCGAGCACGGTCGCGGGACGGGAGGTCCGGCGGGTGGCGGGACGGGGGGTCGGGCAGGTGGCGGACACGGGTTCACCCTGCCACCGGGAACCACCACCTGGAGGCAACGGCGAGCCGCCGTTCGACTTCCGTAAGCACGTCGGAGTCCGGACCGGCCCACGGACGCCGTTCCGTGGACATACGGCCCGCCGCATCGGGCGCGAACGACCGATGGACGCAGACCCCAGGACCTGCACAAATGCAACCCACCGGCGAAGGGTCGACCAGCCCGTGAAGTGGGCATCACAGTGGGTGTTCGGCCAGGACATGCCCGGTCCAGGACCTGCCCGGCCCGAACCGCGACACACCGTCACCCACCACCCTTCGATCCGCCGCCGTCCGCGACGGATCCACCACGCCATCCGCCAGGACCAGCTCCGGCGACCCTCCGACCCCAGGCGGTGACCATGGGCATCTACGGCCAGGACTGGGCGAGCTACCAGTCCGCCACTCCCGACACGAGCGGCCTCGGCTTCGTGTTCGTCAAAGTGACCGAGGGCCTGACCTACACCAACCCCCGCTGGACGGCACAGCGGGACCACGCCCGCGGCGCCGGCCTCGTCGTCGGCTACTACCACTACCCGCACATGGCCAACTCGGTGCAGGCGGAGGCGGATCGCTTCCTCTCCCTGGCCCAGCCGCAGCCCGGCGAGGTGCTGTGCCTGGACTGGGAGGGGTACGACGACGCCAACGCGTCGGTGTCGCGGGCCGACCAGCTCACGTACAAGGAGTCCTGGCTCCGGTACGTCAAGGGCCGGGCACCGCACGTCCCGGTCGGCCTGTACTGCAACAACGACTACTGGCAGAACGTCGACACCACGAGTTACGTCCAGGACTTCCTGTGGATAGCCACCTCCGGGCGGGCGGCCGGCGACCCCGGCATCAGACACCCCTGGCTCTTCCACCAGTACAGCGACTCGCCGGTGGACCAGGACTACTGCAACCTCGGCAGCATCGGTGAACTGCGGGCCTGGGCCCTGTCGTTCCAGCCCGCCTCGGCGCCCGCCCCGACGTCCGGCCCGGCCTGGCCCGGTGAGTACCTGGCGCTGCGCACGCCGATGCTGCACGACGGCAACGTGCGGATCTGGCAGCAGCGGATGAGCGACCGGGGCTGGTCGATCACCGTGGACGGCTGGTACGGCCCCTCCTCGGCAAGCATCTGCCGTCAGTTCCAGGCCGAGAAGGGCCTCGCCCAGGACGGCATCGTCGGCCCGGCCACCTGGGCCGCCGCCATGCGCACCGACAACGTCACCTGACAGGAGACCAGCATGCCCGCCCCCATCGAGGCGAAGGTCAAGGCGGCGTCCGCCACGACCTTCCTCGTCGGCATCGCCATCGCCGCCCTCAACGCCGTCACCGCCGACAACTCCCTCCTCGGCCCGGTCCCCGCCTGGCTCCAGGCCCCGGTCCTCGCCCTCGTCCCGTCCGCACTGGCCTTCCTCTCCGGCTACCAGGCCCGCCACACCCCCCGCACCGACCAGGCGGCGCCGGCCGCGGGCGACACCCCGGGACGGTGACCCGTCGCCGCGCCGGCCGGTGCCCCCACCGAGCCGGCCGGCGCGGCCTCGGCGCCGGCCCGCGAGCCGCCGTTCGACTTCCGTAAGCACGCCGGACCCCGTTTTCCGGGCCCGCAGGCGGTCTCATGGACGCGTGGAGCCAACGAACCCCGACAACGGACCCGAACGACCGCACCGACCGGAACCACCGCAACCACCCGAGCGAGCGCAGCCACCCGAGCCCGCACCGCCGTCCACGCCTCCGTCCACGCCGATGCCGACGCCGACGCCGCCACCGGGCAGACCCGGGCCGGCGGACGGACCGACACCCCCGTCGACGCCACCACCGCCCCCACCCCCACCACCAGCACCAGCACCACCCCCACCACCAGCACCAGCACCAGCACCAGCACCGGCACCGGCACCGGCACCGGCCGAGCAGGTCCCCGAGACGGCGTTCTCCCGGTACGACCTCCCCCTCCCCACTCCCCCGGGGTTCCTGCGCCGGGGCCCGCTGCGCGAAGGCACCTTCACGTCCTCGCTGCACGAGCCGCGCACCACCGTCGTCCTCGGCCGCTGGCTGGGCGCGGCGCTGCTGGTCTGCTTCCTGACGGGGCTGCTCAGCCATGTCCTCCAGCAGCCGCCGACCTGGCTGAGCGACCACTTGCCGAGCCGCCCGGTGAACGGGTACCGGGTGACCCAGGGTCTGCACGTCATCTCGGGCATCGCCGCGATCCCACTGCTCGGCGCCAAGCTCTGGGCGGTCTACCCCCGGCTGTTCGAGTGGCCCCCGGCCCGCAGCGTGCTGCACGCCCTGGAACGGCTCGGCATCGCGGTCCTGGTCGCCACGATGCTGCTGGAGCTGTTCACCGGACTGCTCAACATCATCGAGTGGTACCCCTGGCCGTTCCCGTTCCGGCAGACCCACTTCTGGCTGGCCTGGCTGGCGACCGGCGGTCTGCTGCTGCACATCGCCGCCAAGGGACCGATGATCGCCGAGCACTGGCGGCGTGTCGGACCGGGGCTGCAGGAGCGGCGGATGTTCCTCGGGTCCGTGACCGCGGCGGTGGCGGTCGTCACCCTGACCACCGCCGGCCAGACCGTGCCGTGGCTGCGCCGGCTCACCCTGCTGGCCCCGCGCAGGCCGGACATCGGGGAGCTCGGTCTCCCGATCACCCGCACGGCCGCCCAGGCGGGCACCACCGTCACCCCCGCCGACTGGCGGCTGCGGGTCGACGGCCCTCGGCCGTACGAACTGACGATGGCCCAGCTGCTGGCCCTCCCCCAGTACGAGTCCGAGCTGCCGATCGCCTGCGTCGAGGGCTGGAGCGCCTCCGCGCACTGGACCGGGGTCCGCGTGCGGGATCTGCTCGCCCGCGCGGGCGCCCCGGCCGGTTCCCGGGTCCGGGTGACCTCGCTGGAGCAGAACGGGCCGTACCGGATCATGGAGATGCCCGCCGGCTACGCCGAGGACCCGCTCACCCTGCTGGCGGTTCGGGTGAACGGCCAGGTGCTGACGCCCGACCACGGCTACCCGGCGCGGATCATCGCCCCCAACCGGCCCGGGGTGCTGCAGACCAAGTGGGTCACCCGGATGGAGGTGTACTGATGCGGACGTTCCGGGTGGTCACCGCAGCCCTCGGCGTCGGGCTGATCGGTTACGGCGTGTACGGGCTGCTGCACGACAGCTACATCAACGACCCGCTCGACGTGCTCAGCTGGCTGGTCGGCGGGCTGGTGGTCCACGACGGGCTCTGGGTCCCGCTGCTCTGCCTGCTGGGAGCGACCTTCGTCCGCGGGCGGGTGCTGCGCGGCTGGCTGATCGTCGTGGCCGCGCTCACCGCGGTCGCCCTGCCCCCGATCCTGCGCGACGGGCAGAACAACGGCAACGCCTCCCTGCTGCCACTGCCCTACCTGCGCAACTGGCTGGTCCTGCTGGCCGTGACGGCGGTCGTCGCCGGGCTCGCGGCCCTCTGGTCCCGGTTCCGGCGCCGGCGCCCCTGAGGCAGGGGCGCCGCAGCGCCCCTGCCGGGTCGTCACCCGGTGCTCCCCGGACGGTCCGTCAGACGCCGGGGAGACCGGTCTCCAGCCCGTCCAGGGCGTGCGAGCAGACGCAGTCCCGGGTGCTCGGCAGCCCCTCCAGCGCCTTGAACAGTACGGTGCGCAGCCGGTCCACGTTGCGCCCGAAGACGGCCAGGACCTCGGCGTGGGTGACGCCCTCCCCGGTCTCCACACCCGCGTCGAGGTCGGTCACCAGGGCCAACGAGGTGTAGCAGAGGCCGAGTTCACGGGCCAGCACGGCCTCCGGGTGGCCGGTCATGCCGATCACCGACCAGCCGTTGCCGGTGAACCAGCGTGACTCCGCGCGGGTCGAGAAGCGCGGGCCCTGGACCACCACCAGGGTTCCGCCGTCCACCGGCTCCCAGGCGTTGTCCCGGGCGGCGGCCAGCGCGGCGAGGCGGCCGTCGGGGCAGTACGGGTCGGCCATCGAGACGTGGACCACCTCGGGAACCGCGCCGCCGGGCAGCGGCAGCCCGTCGTAGTAGGTCTGCTCGCGGCCGGAGGTGCGGTCCACGAACTGGTCGGGGACCACCAGCGTGCCGGGACCGAACTCCGGGCGCAGCCCGCCCACCGCGCACGGCCCGAGCACCTGGCGCACCCCCAGCGACTGCAGCGCCCAGAGGTTGGCGCGGTAGTTGATCCGGTGCGGCGGCAGGCTGTGCCCGCGCCCGTGCCGGGGCAGGAAGGCGACGCCGCGCCCGGCCACCTCGCCGACGAACAGCGAGTCGCTGGGGGGACCGTACGGGGTCTCGACGGCTACCTCGGTCACGTCGTCCAGCAATGCGTAGAGGCCGGAGCCTCCGATCACGCCGAGCTCGGCACGCGGGAGTCGGGCGGTGCCTGGGATGGTGTCAGCCACGGTGACTGCCTTTCGGTCTCGTCCTGACTCCACCTTAGGAGGCGGCCTCGTCGGGCCGGGGATCGTGCGGCCTTACGAACGTCGTACGGCGTCGGGCTTCTAGGGTAGGGACCGCGAGGGTACGTCCACCTTCGTGCACCCCGTCGGAGGAACGGACTGCTGATGCTGATAGCGAAGGGCGCGAACATCGCGCTGGCCACGACCGGAGTCCGGGTGGAGCTGCACTGGCGCAGCGGGCCCGGCGTCCCCGACGCGGACGCCTCCGCGCTGCTGCTCGCGGGCGGCCGGGTCCGCTCGGACGCCGACTTCGTGTTCTACAACCAGCCGCAGGACGCCTCCGGCGCGGTGCGCCACCTCGGGAAGCAGAGCAGCGGGGACGGCGGCGTGGTGGACACGCTGACGGTCGCCCTGGACGAGCTGGACGCCGCGGTGGAGACCGTGGTGCTGGCGGCCTCCAGCGACGGCGGCGCCTTCGGGCAGCTGCCCGGCCTCCGGCTCCGGGTGCTCGACCCGCGGTCCGGCCAGGAGGTGGCGCGCTTCGAGGACACCGGGGCGAGCAGCGAGACCGCCTTCGTGCTCGGGGAGCTGTACCGGCGGGGCGGCGGCTGGAAGTTCCGCGCGGTCGGCCAGGGGTACGACAGCGGGCTGGCGGGGCTGGCCACCGACTACGGGATCAACGTCGACGACGAGCCCGCACCGACCGCCGCGCAGGTCCCGCCCGCCCCTCCGGCGCCCGTCGCCGCCCCTGCCCCGGCACCCGTCCCGGCGCCCGCTCCCCCCTCGGTGCCCGCGCCCGCGCCCGCCCCCGCGCCCGAGCCGTTCACGCCGGACGACTTCCTCCTCGCGCCCCCGGCGGCCCCGGCCGTGCCTCCTGCTCCCCCTGCTCCTCCCATCCCCCTCCAGCCGCCGGCTCCCGCCTTCACCCAGGTTCCCGCGCCCGTTCCCGTGCCCGCTCCCGCTCCCGCTCCCGTGCCCGCTGCCGTTCCCACGCCCGCGCCCGCACCCATGCCCGTGCCCGGCCTCCCACCGGGTCCCGCGCAGGCGCCCGCACCGGTCAGTCTCAGCAAGATCCACCTCACCGCCAAGGACCCGGTGGTCTCCCTGACCAAGCACGGGAGCAACGGCGGCATGCTGCGGGTGAACCTCAACTGGGCCCCCGCAGGCTCCCCGCAGGGCTCCGCCGACCCGGGCCGCCAGGGTGGCGGCGGCTGGCTGGCGAAGAAACTGCGCGCCGCCCTCCAGCCGGGAACCGCAGGCCGGGATCTCGACCTGTCCTGCCTCTGGGAGCTCCAGGACGGGAGGAAGGGCATCATCCAGGCCATCGGCGGACGGTTCGGCAACCTGTACGAACCGCCGTACGTGCAGCTGGCCAACGACGACCGCACCGGTTCGGTCGCCACCGGCGAGGACCTCTGGATCAACCTCGACCGGTCCGCCGAGATCCGCCGTCTGCTGGTCTTCGCGCACGACTACAACAACCTCCCGCTCACCGGGCTGAACGGCGTGGCCACGCTCTTCCCCGTCAGCGGCCCGACCGTCGAACTGGCCCTGGACGGCTGTGACTTCCCCGCCACCGCCTGTGCCGTCGCACTGCTGGAGAACGACGGGACCGGCCTGGTGGTCCGCCGTGAGGGACGGTACTTCCAGCGCACCCCCGAACTCTCCGTCCACCGGATGATCGACGCCGCCTACGGCTGGAACCTCCAGTGGGGTCACGGGACCAAGTAGCGGCGGCTGCGGAATCTGCGGCCCCGGCCCACCGTTCGGCGTACAGTGACCGTCCCGGGCGCAGGACGGGACGAGGCACGACCGAACGGAACGGGACGGGACCGGGCAGAGGTGGAGATGGCAGCGAGCAGGTCAGGGGCGAGCGGACACCAGGCACTGGCCTGGCGGGTGCGGCCGACCGCGCCGGTCGCCGCGGTGCTGGTACTGCACGGCGGCGAGGTGGCGAACGAGGCCCGTCCCGGGCCGGTGAACCTGCCGGGTCTGCGGATGAACGGGTTCGTCCGGGCTGTGGCCGCCTCGACGGTCGGCGCCCAGGTGGCGGTCGGCGTGGTGCGCTACCGCCACCGGGGGTGGAACGGCGAGCGGGCCGACGCGGCACGGGACACCACCGCCGCGCTCTACGACCTCAGCGAGGAGCTGGGCCTGGTCCCAACCGTCCTGATCGGCCACTCGATGGGCGGCCGGGCGGCTCTCCGCGCGGCCGGCCACCCCTGTGTGAGGGGCGTGGTCGCACTCGCACCGTGGTGCCCGCCGGAGGATCCGTACGAGCACCTGAAGGGGCGTCAACTGCTCACCCTGCACGGCGACCGCGACCGGACGACCGATCCCGCCGACACCCTCCGCTTCGCCCTCCGGGCCCGTGCGGCGGGCGCCGAGGTCGCCGGGTACACCGTCCACGGCTCGGGTCACACCCTGCTGCACCGCGCCGCCGACTGGCACCGCGCGACCGCCGGACTGACCGGTGCCCTGCTCGGCCTGCGCCCGATGCCCACCGACGCCGCCGCCGCGCTCGCGCTCCGGCAGGACGCGCCCGGCGGCCTCGAACTCCCGCTGCCCAGGCGCATCACGGTGCCGCCGCCGGTGGCCCCGGACACCCTCCGGACCAGGTCGGTCGCACCATGAGCCGCTGTCTCACGCTCGCAACGTGAGCTCCCGTCACGGTTCAGCCGGGGTGCACTGAGCCGCGCTCGGCTCCCGCCACCAGGCGCGCGACGCCTTCGGCGTCCGCCGTCGCGGGGCCCGACCGCCGTCTGCGAGCGCCCGCCGCCCCACCCGTCGTCCGCGCTCGTCACGAACGCGGACGACGGGGCTGCGCCACCGGCCGTGTCAGGTGCGGTAGGCGTAGAACGCCGCGTTCGGGTACGCCATGACGAGGCTCGCCACCGACCTGCGGTAGGTGTTGGTCGAGTGGTAGGTCACGTACGGCATGCCGTTCGGGCCCCGGTACGTGACGATCATGGAGTGGTTCTTGGAGCCGTCGCGGTCGAAGTCCGCCTGCAGGATGTCCCCGACGCCCAACTGGTAGACGTTCGCCAGGTTCGAGACCCGCTTGCTGGAGAGCGCGAACCAGGACCACTCATCGGCACCCACCCAGGACCAGCTCTGGGAGTCGGAGCTGTACCACCAGTTGTGGTAGTCCGAGTCGTCGCCGGGGGCGTTCTTCCAACCGCCCGCCTTCAGCGCCTGGCTGACGAAGTTGGTGCAGTCCCCGCCGACGCCGTTGAACTTCCGGTAGGCGGGGTTGTAGTTGTTCCAGTACTTCTCCGCGTAGGCCGCCATGGCCGCGTAGTTGTTCCCACCGCGCGTCGCGCTCTTCGGGCTCGGCGACGCCGGCCAGGAGGTGGCGGCCGGGGTCGCCTCCGGGGGATCGGCGTCCGCGGGCTTCGCCACGGGCGGGGCGGGCGCGTTGACCGCCGGGAAGCCGGAGTCCACGTTCTTGATGCCCGTCAGCTCCCAGCGGCCCTGGGACGTGGCGGCGAAGGTCACCGTGTGGTGCGCCTGGAATCCGGTCGTCGCGGGCTCGTCACCGTGGACCTTCTCGTAGGTCAGGGTCGTGGTCTCGGTGACGTCGACGTCGGCACGTCCACCGCTGACCCGGACCTTGTCCACGGAGACCTGGGTGTTACCGGCGCTGTACGCCTCACCCACGGCGGCCAGTCGCGCCTTGCGGGCCCGCAGCGAGGAGGACACGGTGTCCTCGGCCCGTGCCAGGCCGGCCGCCAGGCCGACGCGACCGTCGGCCTGCAGGGCGTCGTGCCGCACCGGAGCCCGGTCCACGAGCGCCGCCGTCCGCTGGGACAGCACGGCCTCGGCCATCCGGTCGAAGGACGCGACGGTCGCCCGGTCCACCGTACCGGCCGTACCCGCCGTGCCCGCCGCCGAAGCCGACGGGAGCGATGCGACCGACAGCACAGCCGTCACTGCCGCTCCCACAGCGGATCTCAATATGGTTCGCCTCACGCAGTTCTCTCCTCTGATGCCCGATCAGCTCTGACCGGGGAGACGAATCCTCGCACCTTTTCGGTTGCCATTGGCTGAAAATCGTCCAACCCGACAATCCGCTGACCACGCCGAAGGCGCTGGGCGCCGCGAAGGCGTCGGAGGCCTCCCCTCCCCCACCGATGCGCCCCGGCTACGGCAACACCGTCCGCACGGGCCACCACGCCAACCGGGCCCCCTGCCTGCGCCGACCAACTCGACCAACTCGACCAGTTCGACCAGCGAGCCCGGCACACCCCCGGCCCGATCGCCGATCGCCTGCGGGCCGACGCCACGCGGCTGCGGTCATGCGCAGACGAGCGCCACCGCACCCTCATCACCGGGCCAAACACACCGAGATGACCCCCGCACCCGACGAACGCGATCGCATCCGCGCCGCCGTGCAGCGTCGACCGGCGCTCCGCAGAACCCCAACGGCGCGCGTTTCACTTCCAGTTCCCGACTGCGGACGGAGCGGCCGGACGCACCGCACCACTCGACGGCAGACGGTCTGGCGGATGTTCCGCAGTCCCCGCGGGCAACGCGCGAGCGGCCTGCCGACGGATGTGGTGGCGTCGGCAGGCCGCTCGGGTTCGGTCAGGCGAGGGCGAGGAAGAGCTTCTCCAGCTCGGCCTCGGACATCGGCGGCGCTTCGCCGTCCGCGGTGGCCAGGCACTGGCGCATGCCGCTGGCCACGATCTTGAAGCCGGCCCGGTCGAGGGCGCGGGAGACGGCGGCGAGCTGCGTGACGACGTCCTTGCAGTCGCGACCGGCTTCGATCATGGCTACGACGCCGGCGAGCTGCCCCTGGGCACGGCGCAGCCGGTTGAGGATCGCGCTCGTCGCTTCTTCTTCCACCTTCACCGGTTTCCTCCTGACTCGTGCCGTCCGCTTCCTCCAGGATACCCCAGTGGGTATATGTGGGATCAGTGGCGGGTGACGGGTTCCGGGGCGGGTGCCACCGCCCTTGCGGTGGGCGGGTTTTCGGTGCGGTGCGCGCGCCTGCGCCGGAGCAGCGGCCAGGCCGCGATCGCGGGGGCCAGGGCCAGCACGGCCGGGCCGGTCTGGCGGCTGAGGACGAAGAGGCCCATGACCACGACGAACCAGCCGAAGCCGGTGCGCAGGGTGTGCTGCGGGATGCGTCCGGCGAAGCGGCCGCCGATGAGGCTGCCGAGGACGGCGGCGGCGGTGACGGCGAGGGCCTGGTTCCAGTCGAGGTGGGAACCGGAGATGTGTCCGGCCAGTCCGGCGAAGGAGTTCATGGCGATGACCAGGAGCGAGGTACCGATGGCGACGCCCATCGGCAGGCCGGCCAGCAGGGCCAGCGCGGGCACGATGAGGAAGCCGCCGCCGGCGCCGAGGACACCGGTGACCGCGCCCACGACGAGGCCCTGCAGGAGCAGGCGGTGGAGCGGGAGTTCACGGTGCACCTGCCGGGGCGCCTTGCGGGGGCCGCCGAGCATCGCGGCCGCCGTGGCGAGCATCATCAGCGCGAACGCGACCAGCAACACGGCGTCGGGGACGTACGCGGCCACTCGTCCGCCGGCGTAGGCGCCGACCATGCCCGCCAGGCCGAACAGCGTCCCGGTGCGCCAGCGCACCCGGCCCGCGCGGGCGTGGGAGACCAGGCCCGCGAGGCTGGTGACGCCGACGACGAACAGGGAGGTGGCGATGGCCTGCTTGGTGTCCTGGTCGGCCAGGTAGACCAGGATCGGGACGGTGAGCATGGATCCGCCACCGCCCAGGATCCCGAGCAGGACCCCGATCAGCAGCGAGGCTGCGACGGCGAGAGTGATCACGGCCGGCTCCTGAGGGCGGCGATCACCGAGGCGATGTCGGCGCGCGGGCCGCGGTTGTAGGGGAGCCTGGCGAGCACCGTGCCCATCGCACAGGTGTTGGTGAGGGCGGCGAAGGTGAGGCCGGCTCCGACTGCGGTGGCGGCCAGGCCCACACCGGGCACCGCGAGGGCGACCAGTCCGGAGACGAGCACGATCGAACCGGCGATCAGCCGGACCTGGCGTTCCAGTTCCCAGCGGGCCGCCCCTCGGGTCACCGGGCCCTCGGCCGCCTCCCAGGCGACCATGCCGCCCTCGAGGACGCGCAGGTCGGGCAGGCCGGCGTCGGAGAGTGCCTGCTCGGCCCGGGCGGCGCGGGCACCGGAGCGGCAGATCAGGACGGTGTCCTCGTCGAGGTGGTGGAGCAGCTCGGCGCGGTGCTCGCGCAGCGTGTCCAGGGGCACGTTGTGAGCGCCGGGGATGTGGACGGTGCGGAACTCGCCGGGAGTGCGCACGTCCAGCAGGCGCGGGCCGTTGCCGTCCTTGGTGAGTTCCCCCAGGGCGGCGGCGTCGATTCCGGCGGGTATGCGGGTGGCGGTGGTCACGGGGTCTCCGATGTCGGTTCCGCCGGGCGGGCTGAATACCCGCCCGGGTATGTGTCGGGGTGTGGTGCGGCGCGGGTGTCCGGCGAGGTACGGGGCCTCTCGTCGGACACCCGGGATTCGGGGGGACGCCTGGTTCGGGGTGCCGGGGCCGGTGCAGGGGGCCGATGACGGTCGGCCTCCGCATGGACCCCGGCGCGTGAGGGTCAGGCGGTGGCGGGTCCGGCGAGCAGCGCCCAGGCGCCGTAGCCGCCGAGGATGTCGGAGACGTCCTCGAAGCCGTGGTGGCGCAGCAGGCTGGCGGCGATGGAGGAGCGGTGTCCGCCGGCGCAGTGCAGGACCAGGGGGCGGTCGGTGGGGATCTCGTCGAGGCGGTGGGGCAGTTCGCCCAGTGCGATGTGGATCGAGCCGTCGATGTGGCCTCCGGCGCGCTCGGAGCAGGTGCGGACGTCCAGGACGAGCGGGGGCCGGTCGCCGGCCAGCGCGGTGCGCAGTTGGTCGGCGGTCAGGCGGCTGGCCTGGGTGACCTGGTCGGGCATGGCCGCGAGGGCGTCGTCGGGGCCCAGCAGGTAGCCGGCGTGGTGGTCGAAGCCGATGCGGGCGAGGCGGGTGGTGATCTCCTCTTCGCGGTTCTGGGGTGCGACGACCAGGATGCGACTGTCGGGGGTCAGGACGGTGCCGGCCTGTTCGGCGAAGCGACCGTCGGCGGGGATGTTGATCGCGCCGCGCACGTGGCCGGTGCCGAACTCCTGCGGGCTTCGGGCATCCACCACGACCGCTCCGGCGGCGTGCTCGGTGCGGAACTCCTCCGGGGACAGCGGCCGGGGCGCGGCGGCCGGGTCGAACAGGTCGCGTTCCCGGCGGTTGAGGGTGGCGTCGTAGGCGAAGTAGCCGGGGGCGGCGGACTGTCCGGCGGTGACGATGGCGACGAAGTCGTCCTCGCTCATGGGCCGGCAGGCGTAGTTGGTGGCGCGCTGGGCGCCGATGGTGGACTGCTTCTCGGTGGACAGGTTCTTGCCGCAGGCCGAGCCGGCGCCGTGGGCGGGGAAGACCCGCACCTCGTCGGGCAGGCCCATCAGCTTGTGCTGGACGCTGTGGTGGAGCATCCGGCCGAGTTCCTCGGCGGTGACACCCACCGAGGCGAGCAGGTCGGGTCGGCCGACGTCGCCGATGAACAGTGCGTCTCCGGTCAGCACGCCGTAGGGGACCTCGTCGGCGGCGCGTTCGTGGACCAGGACGCTGATCGACTCCGGGGTGTGGCCGGGGGTCTCCATGATCTGCAGGGTCACCTCGCCGAGGCTGATCCGCTCGCCGTCGGCGAGCTTGCGGATCGCGTACTCGGTCTCGGCGCGCTGCCCGTAGCCGATCCACGCGCCGGTTCGGGCGGCCATCTCCAGGTGGCCCGCGATGAAGTCGGCGTGGAAGTGGGTGTTGATGACCGCCTCGATGGTGAAGCCGTGCGCCTGGGCGTCGGCCGTGTACTCGGCGATGTCCCGGCGCGGGTCGACGACCACCGCCCTGCCGGTGGACTCGTCGGCGATCATGTACGACGCCTGGGAGAGGCAGTCGAGGTAGTACTGGGCGAAGAACACGGGGAACAACCTTCCGATCGGGGGTTCGTACTGGGCCTGATATACCCAGTGGGGTATAGAAAAGGGCAGCGCGAGGCTGCGGCCGGCCAGCGACGGGCCACGGCTTCGGGTGAACCGAGGAGCGGCGGCGCGCCGGGAGGCGCGGGGCCGGGTCAGTGCGGGTGCGAGCCGGTGGCGAGGGGGCACCCGGCGCCGACCCAGCTGCCGCCGGCGACCGGGTGGGCGGCGACACCGCGGGCGCACATCCGGCCGGCAGAACCCGGGCTGCGATTGCCGCTCGCGCGGATCACGCACACCGGCCGTCCCGCCGGGGCACCGGCCCGGGCGGGCAGCTTCGCGGCCGGGACGGGCAGCGCACCGGGCACGCGCCCCGCCCGGTACTCCTCCGGCTGGCACACATCCAGGACGAGGCCGCCATCGGCCCAGGCCGCGGCGAAGGTGTCGAGGTCGATTTCACGGGCCACGCCAGTCCTCCATATACCCCCCGGGGCATCTTGGCTTCGAACGTAACTCCGCTGCAGCACCCCCGTCAAATACCTGTGGGGGTATCCAGCCGAAGGGTGGCCGCGCGCTTCCGTCCAACGGCACCGGAACGACGGGGGCCGGGTTCGGATCGCGAACACCGTGCCGCCGGACGCGGCGACAGCCCGCATGGGCAACCGATGGCCGTCCGGCGAATCCACGGCGGGCTCGCAGCTCAGCCCGCACGGGACGGGCGGGGCAGGGCCGTTGCAGGATCCCGCGATCCCGTGGTCACGCCGGAGGGCTTCCCGGAGCACGCGATCAGCGAGAACGTCCACGCGGGCCCGGCGACGGCGCGGCGGGCGCAGTCCATGTACGCGGCACAGCTGGACAAGGGCCCGACGGAGCGCGAGACGCTCGCGGTGCTCAGAGGTGCGGTGTGCGGTGCAAGGAGATCAGCAGCCGCCAGACCTGGTGGGCGATCCGGTCGGGAGTGGCCTCGATGGTGCCGTGAAGCCAGTCCGCCAGCACACCGGTGAAGGTGCCGGCCACAGCCGATGCCACGAGGTCGGGCTCGGGGGCGCCGGCCAGGGCACGCTCGGCACGGCTCCGGTCGCGCAGTTCGCGGCGCAGCACCAGGCCGAGCGGGCCACCGCCGCCCGGGGTCAGCAGGGCTCGATAGAGGGCGGTGTGCGGTACGAGTCCGGTGAAGAACCCGGTGAGTGCCGGCGGCGGGGCGGCCGGATCGGGAACGCCCCGCCAGGCGTGCAGTGCGTCCACCGCCTCCCGGACGATGTCGGCGCAGGCGTCCACCGCCAGCGCCTCCAGGTCCGCGTAGTGGACGTAGAAGGTCGCCCGGCCGACCCCGGCCCGGCGCACCAGCGCGGCGACGCTGACCTCCGCCAACTGCCGTTCGGCACACTCCGCCAGCAGCGCCCGCCGCAGGGCGCCCCGGGTCCGCTCGGCCCGGGGGTCCTCGGCGGCGCTCATCCGGCGGCCAGGACGGCGCCGAGCGCGACCGCCCCGGGCAGCGCCTGGGCGAGGAGGATCCGGCGGTTCGCGGTGGCACCGCCGTACAGCCCGGCCACGACCACGCACACCAGGAAGAACACCCGCACCTGATGCCCCGTCGACCCCCCGGCCAGCAGGCCCCAGACGAGCCCGGCGGCCAGGAAGCCGTTGTAGAGGCCCTGGTTGGCGGCCAGCGGCGCGGTCGTCCGGGCGAGCGCCGCGTCGAATCCGGAGAGCTCCCGCCCCGGCCGCCGCTCCCACAGGAACATCTCCAGCACCAGGAAGTACGCGTGGAGGACGGCCACCAGGCCGACCAGGGCATCCGCCGTCGTCCGCATCATCAGCTCCAAAGCTAGTTTCTGGACAGGTGTCCATCATAGGTGGACACCTGTCCAGAAACTAGCCGCGCGAGGGAGTGACGACCGATCCCCGGACCCGACCTGAGGGCCCGCGCCCGACCCGACTCGCCCCGCCCCGGCCCGGCCCGGCCCGACCCGACCCGACCCGACCGGCGAGCCACGCAGCCGATGATCTCGTTGTAGCGGCAGGAGTTGTCGACGGCACGGCGGGTGCGGTGGCAGCGGAAGGAGGCGTCGAAGGTTCCGGCGCCGTCGTCGTCGAGGTTCCGGTACGGCGGTGAGCCGAAGCCCAGCCGGAAGTAGGGCAGCATCGCCGCGTCGGGCACCGACCTCGTGCGGTAACCAGATCGAGCGCGGTTGCAGTACCAGGGGTCTCGTCCTTGACGGCCCGCCCGGTGCGCTGGGCGGCCCGTCAGGCCGGAACTGCGCGGCCGACCAGCGTGATGTCACGCTGACCGGCCGCGCACCGACCGCCGGACTCAGCCGAGGACGGTCCGGACCGTGCCCGCCGCGACCGTACGGCCGCCCTCGCGGACGGCGAACCCGAGGCCGGGCTCCAGCGGGAAGGGCTGGCCGAGCGTCACCGCCACCTCGAGGGTCTCACCCGGAAGCGCCACGCCGACCCCCTCGGGCAGCTGGACCTCACCGACCACGTCGCCCGTGCGCAGGTGGAACTGCGGGCGGTAGCCGCTGCCGATCGGCGTACGGCGGCCACCCTCGGCCGTCGACAGCAGGTGCAGCCGCGCGGTGAAGGCCGTGTGGACCGACGCACTGCCGACCGCCGTGACCACCTGGCCGCGCCGGACCTGGCCGCGCTGCACGCCACGCAGCAGCAGAGCGACGTTGTCGCCGGCCTCGGCGGACTCCATCGTCCGGCCGAAGGTCTCCACGCCCGTCACCACGGACTGCACGTCCGCGTCGTGGCCGAGCACCTGCACCCGGTCGCCGAGGCGCACCTGGCCGCGCTCGACCGCGCCGGTCACCACCGTGCCGCGCCCGGTGATGGTCAGCACGTTCTCGATCGGCAGCAGGAACGGCGCGTCGGTGTACCGGACCGGTGTGGGGACGTACTCGTCCACCGCGTCCAGCAGTTGCAGCAGCGCCGCCGACCAGTGCGGGTCACCCTCCAGCGCGCGCAGCCCCGAGACCCGGACGACCGGCAGCCCCGCGCCGTCGTACCCGTGTGCGCCGAGCAGTTCGCGCACCTCCAGCTCGACCAGCTCCAGCAGCTCCGGGTCACCGGTGTCGGCCTTGTTCAACGCCACCACCACGTGCTCGACGCCGACCTGACGAGCGAGCAGCACGTGCTCGGCGGTCTGCGGCATGACGCCGTCCTGGGCCGAGACGACCAGGATCGCGCCGTCCAGCTGCGCCGCGCCGGTGATCATGTTCTTCACGAAGTCGGCGTGGCCGGGCATGTCCACGTGCGCGTAGTGCCGGGTGGCCGTCTCGTACTCGACGTGCGCGATGTTGATGGTGATGCCGCGGGCGGCCTCCTCCGGCGCCCGGTCGATCCGGTCGAACGGGACGAACGAGCCACCGCCGCGCTCGGCCAGCACCTTGGTGATGGCAGCGGTGAGGGTGGTCTTGCCGTGGTCGACGTGACCCATGGTGCCGATGTTGAGGTGCGGCTTGGTCCGCACGAAGGCCTGCTTGGCCATGATTCTCTCCGGTAGTCGTCAGCTTGCTGACGGGACCTCAGCTTCTCGCCGACCTCCCCCGGTTGAGATCCCGGGGACGGCCCGGGGAAGGTCAGCTTCGTGCGCCGTCGAAGGCGGCTGCGACTGCCGGGGCAGCAGCCATCGCACCCGCGACTGCGGGGAACTCGGCGATGGCGTGCTGGAACATGCGGACCATCCTGCCCGCCCACGCCGACGCGGGACCACCGGTTTTCCGCGCGGCGCCCCGGACACGGGACGGTACGGCGATCGTGATGAACGACCCGCGGCGCGTCCACGACTTCCGCCCGCACGCCGGGCGTCGGGACTTCCCCGCCGGCAGATCGACGTTCACAACCCCGGCCGCGGGCGGATGACTGTCGCCACGCCCCGGCCGGCCTCCCGCGGCGGCGCGCGGCTGCCGGGGACGGGCCGGTGTCAACCGGACAAAAAACACCTGGACTCCCCCGGCGCTCTCACGGGAGACTGCGGATTCTGCTTCTCCGTACGTCTGTTGACACATCGTCACAGACCGTTCCTCGGGAGAGGCAGGCGACGGGATGCCGCACGACACGACGGGGTCGGGATGGGATCGTCCGAATCACTCAAGACAGAGCCCGGCAGGCGGCCGGTGCTCCTCGCACTTCGCTACTACGGACGGGAGCTGGTCCGGCTTCCGCGCCTGACGGTGCCCGGCATGCTGCTGCCGGCATTGGGCAACATCGGCATCGGCTATCTCGCGCCGCTGGCCGTGGCCAAGCTCGTCGGCCGGATCGCCGGCCATGCCGGTAGCGGCTCCGGCTCGATACTGCCGTACGTCCTGGGTTTCGCCGGCGCGCTGCTGGCCGGGGAGGCACTGTGGCGCGTCGGCCTGCACTACCTCAACCGCCTTGACGCCCTCGGCATCGAGCACCTGTACGTGATCGGCATGGACGAACTGTTCGCCAGGGACGCGGCGTTCTTCCACGACAACTTCGCCGGCTCGCTGACCAAACGGGTGCTGAGCTTCGCCTCCCGCTTCGAGGAGTTCGTCGACACGCTGACGTTCTCGGTCGTGGGCAGCTTGGTGCCGCTGATCTTCGGCTCGGTGGTGCTGTGGCGCTACGAACCGCTCCTCGTGGTCGGGCTGTTGGGGCTGATCACGCTGACGGCACTGTGCGTGGCGCCGCTCATCCGGCGCCGCCAGGCGCTGGTCAACCAGCGCGAGGAGGCGATTGCCCGGGTGTCCGGCCATGTCGCCGACAGCCTGCTGAACATGGACACCGTCCGGGCGTTCGCGGCCGAGGAGGGCGAGGCGACCGAGCACCGGTCGCGCGTCGCGGAGTCGCGCCGGCTCACCCTGCGTTCGTGGGACTACGGCAATCTGCGCATCGACACGCTGGTCGCGCCGATGTCGGTGCTCACCAATGCGCTCGGCCTGCTGCTCGCGGTGACGCTCGGCGGAGGCAGGCACGGCGTGGAGACGGTGGTGGTCGCCTTCACGTACTACACCAACGCGACGCGGATCATGTTCGAGTTCAACCAGATCTACCGCCGGCTGGAGAGCTCGCTCACGGAGGCCGCGCAGTTCACCGAGCTGCTGCTGACGCCGCCCACCGTGGTCGATCCCGCATCGCCGGAACCGCTGCTGCGCCGAGGCGCGGACGTCCGCTTCGAGCAGGTGGACTTCGCCCACGCGGGCGCGGATCCGATCTTCCGGGGCCTCGACCTCGCGGTGCCCGGCGGGGCGAAGTTCGGTCTGGTCGGCCGGTCCGGCGGCGGGAAGACCACCCTCACCCGGCTGCTGCTGCGGATGACGGACATCGACGGCGGCCGGATCCTGATCGGCGGTCAGGACATCAGCCGGCTGCGCCAGGCCGACCTGCGCGGCCTGATCGCCTACGTCCCGCAGGACCCGGCGATGTTCCACCGGACGCTGCGGGACAACATCGCGTTCGCCCGGCCGGACGCCACCGACGCCGAGATCCGCCGCGCCGCCGAGGCGGCACACGTCACGGAGTTCACCGACACGCTGCCGCACGGCTTCGACACCATGGTGGGCGAGCGCGGAGTCAAGCTGTCCGGCGGACAGCGGCAGCGGGTCGCCCTCGCCCGGGCGATCCTGCGCGACGCACCCATCCTGCTGCTCGACGAGGCGACCAGCGCCCTTGACTCGGAGAGCGAGCTCCTCGTCCAGGAGGCGCTGTGGCGGCTCATGGAGGGGCGGACGGCGCTCGTGGTGGCACACCGGCTGAGCACGGTCGCCAGGATGGACCGGCTCGTCGTCCTCGACCGCGGACTGATCATCGAGCAGGGCACGCACGAGGAGTTGCTCGCGTCCCAGGGCGCCTACGCCAAGCTCTGGCAGCACCAGTCGGGCGGCTTCCTCGACGACACCCCCGCGCGGGCCGACCTGCACCCGCACTGAAGGAGGTACGGCCACCCGACCCCGTGCTCGCCGCCGCCGATCCGCGGACCGCAGACGCACTGCGCGGGCGGGTGCTGCGCGAGGCGGCCCTCCTCACCGGCACCCGGCTGCGCGCAGTCGTTCGGCACGACGGCGGCCGTGATCGGGCACTCGCGCCGGAGCACCCGGCCACGGGCGGCGGAGGCTGAGGCTCACGCCTCGTCGCTCGTGCGCCGCGCACGGAACGCCGCTGCCTTGACCCGGTTCTGGCAGGCCGTCGAGCAGAACTGGCGGCCGGCGTTGCGGGAGGTGTCCACATAGACGCGGTCGCAGCGCGGGGCCGCGCAGACCCCGAGGCGTCCGGCGTAGTCGCCGCCGAGGGCCATGGCGAGGCCGGTGGCGCAGCCGGCGCTCCAGCCGACGGCGTAGGAGTCGTCGGCGCCGTGGAAGTGGACCTGCCACGGCTCCCCGGGAGCCCGGTCGAGCTGGGGGCGGGCGCCGGTCCGACGCAGCAGCGCGTTGAGGGCGGGGGCCGCGTCGTCGATGCGGTCGGCGGCCACGGCCTCGAACACGGTGCGCAGGGCGCGGGCGGTGTCGGCCAACCGGTCGGCCTCGTCGACTCCCAGGCTCGCCCCGGCGGAGAGCGCCGCGCGGACCGCGCCGACCCGCTCGGCGCCTTCGGGGGCGTGGTAGTGACGGCCGCGCGCCTCACCGTCGGTCAGCGCGTTGACGAGCGCCACCGCGGCATCGAGCAGGGTACGCATGTGACTGTCGAACAACACTTGACCAGTTACCTTTCGCCTGCCTACGGTGTCCATCACTGACATTAGACGATTCACCAGTGATGGGAGGCGTCGTGCCGCGCTCCGAACCGCTGCCCCGCACCGTCCGCCTGCTGCTGCTCGCCCGGGTCGTCAACCGACTCGGGGCCTTCTCGCTGCCCTTTCTCACCGCACTGATCTGCGCCGACCACGGCGCGAGCCTGACCACCGCCGGACTGGTCAGCGCCGCCTTCGGGCTCGCGACGATCCCCTCGCGGCTGGCCGGGGGACGACTGGCCGACCGGATCGGGCGGCGCACGACCATCGTGCTCGGGCTCTGCGGATGTGCCGTCGCGCAGCTGGCGATCGCGGCCTCGGCGTCGCTCACCTGGGCCGTCACCGGAGCGGTGCTGCTCGGGCTGGCCTTCGAGCTCTACGAGCCGCCGAGCCAGGCGATCATCGGCGAGTCCGTGCCGGAGCGGCACCGGGTGCGCGCGTTCAGCCTGTTCAGCGCCGCGCTCGCGGCGGGCGGCATGGGCGCAGGGCTGCTCGCCGCCCTGCTCGGCAGCTGGGACCTGCGCTGGCTCTTCGTCACCGACGCCGCGACGTGCCTGGCCTGTGCACTGCTGATCCGGCTGGCCCTCCCCCACGACCGTCCGGCACCGCCCGGGGCGGACCAGGACGACACCGCCGTACGACCCCTGCGGGACCGGGCCCTGCTGAGCGTCCTGGCCACCGGAACCGCCTACGCCCTGATCAACCAGCAGACCGTGATGACCCTGCCCCTCGCACTCGCGCGAGGGGGCCTGCCCGCCGCCGACGCCGGACTGTTGTTCACCGCCGCCGCGGCCACCACCGTGCTCGCCCAGCCGCTGGTCCAGCTGCCCTGGACGACCCGGCTCAGCACGCCCGTCGCGCTCGCCCTCGCCCATCTCCTCCTGGCGGCAGGGCTGACCGGCTTCGCCCTCGCCCGCACCCTGCCGGCGCTGCTCGTCCCGGCCGCCGTGAAGAGCCTCGGCGACCTGCTGGTCATGGGCCGCATCTACGCACTCGTCATCGACCTTGCGCCGCCCGGCGGAAGCGGCCGCTACCTGGCCGTCTTCGGTACCAGCTGGGGCGTCGCCGCGACGCTCGCGCCCGTCCTCGGCACCCAGCTGCTCGCCCGCGCGGGGACGACCGCACTGTGGTCCGCAATGGCCGCGTTCTGCCTGCTGCTCGCCGCACTGCACCTCCGGGTGACACCGCAGACGGCCCGGTCGCCGCAACGTCGCGCGCCGCAGGAGCCCGGCTCGAACAAGCGAACCGTCAGCGACGCGAAGCCCGCCCACCACCGCGGACCGGCGTGAGACCCTCACCGACGGCCTGGCCGCGCCGTACCAGGAGCTCACTCGCTGTCCCACGTGACACCTGCTCACCGTTGACCCGACACCTTGCGCCTGGTCGGACCACCCGGCCGGACCACCGGCGATGGCCCCAGGAGTTGTCGAACACCCTGTCTCCGCCCTCCAACTGCGGCGCCCAGCGGTGAGTGTCGTCGTTCCACCAAGCACACCGCCTGGCGTCGCCTGACGGGTGGAACCCACCGTCTCACAGACCAACTGCTCTGCGCGGTAGGCACGTTGGGCGGCAATCAGGTCACGGCACCAGCCGTACGACGCCTTCGGCGCGCGGTGCCGGCTCTCGACGTCGACGTGGACGAGGCCGAAGCGCCGACTCAACCCCTCAGCTCGGACGCCCTGTCATCGCATGCGAGTCGCAACGGCCTGCATGACCGGTGCCCTCCCGTCACTTGACCACGTGTGCCGTCCGGGGTTCCTGTCTCCACCGCCCACGTGTGGCGCCGGCCCGAACTTGTCTGGTCAAGTTCGATCGGCGTTCTTCCGCCGGACAGCACGACCCGGTACCTATGTCCCGTTCATGGCGCACAGCCATGGCAGTCACCCTCACCAACGGGACGAGGTATCCCCATGCGACTGCGCTGGAGCCCCATCGGCGGGCTGCTCGCCGCCCTCCCCCTCCTCGGCGCACTGGTCGTCGGCGCTCCCGCCCCCGCCCAGGCGGCGGGGAGCAGCGGCAACCTGATCGTCAACGGCGACGCGGAGGCCGGCGGCTTCTGCACCAACGACTGGGGCGCGGCCACCACCGTCCCCGGTTGGACGGTCGAGGCCGGCGGCATCGACGTCATGTGCCACACGGCCGCTTCCGCCGGCCTGCCGAACGACGGCAACACGCCCGGCAAGGCATTCTTCGGGCCCGGCAACTTCGGGGACGGCGCGATGACGCAGACCGTCGACGTCTCCTCGGCGGCTACCGCGATCGACGGCGGCGGGGTGGGCTACAACCTCTCCGGCTGGCTGGGTGGCTGGACCGTCTACAGCGGCTACGCCGCTGTCAGCCTGCACTTCAGGGACGCGAACGGCCACCCGGTCGGCGCGACGGCCAAGCTGCCGACCGTCTCCGCGACCGACCGGAGCCTGACGACCGAGTTCCTCTCCCGCAGCGCCACCGGCTCCGTCCCGGCCGGGACGCGGTCGATCCAGGTCGAGGTGCAGTTCCTGTCGACCTCGCACGAGGCCGGCTACCTGGACGACCTCTCACTCACCCTCAACACCCCGGTCGCCGCTCCGGCACCGCTGACCCCGCCCGCCTCCAGCGTGCCGGGCTACGACCACGTGTTCACGGTCATGATGGAGAACACCGACTACTCCCAGATCATGAACGACCCGACGGACACCCCGTTCATCCACAGCCTGATGTCCCAGGGCGCCACCCTCACCGACTCCCACGGCGTCTACCACCCGAGCGACGAGAACTACCTCGCCATCGCCGGCGGCGACACCTACACCACCGGCGCCACCTACTGGCCCAACATCAACTCCCCCCAGCGCAACCTCGGTGACTCGATCGAGGCGGCCGGCAAGTCCTGGAAGGCGTACGAGCAGGGCATGGGCACGCCCTGCAACACCACCACCCAGTACGACGCCAAGTACGAGCCGGACGACGCGCCGTTCATCAACTACACCGACATCAGCGGCAACCCGGCCCGCTGCGCGGCGCACCTGTTCGACACCACCCAGCTGACCACCGACCTCCGGTCCGCGGCCACCACCCCGAACTTCTCCTGGATCGCGGCCGACGACTACTACGACGGCGAGGCCTCCGGCAACGGCAGCGCCACCAGCCTCCAGGTGCAGGACGGCTGGTTGAAGCAGACCCTCGCCCCGGTGCTGTCCTCCCCCGCGTGGACCCAGCAGCGTTCGCTGATCGTCCTGACCTGGGACGAGAGCGAGAGCGAGGGGTACAACCACCTCGCGACCGTCGTCCTCGGCTCGCAGGGCACCGTGCCTGCCGGGACCAGCAGCCCGCTCCACTACGACCACTACGGCATCGGCCGCACCGTCGAGTCGGCCCTCGGCCTGCCGGGGCTGACCGCCAACGACACCTACGCCACGCCGCTCAACGCCGCCTTCGCACCGGCCACCTCGACCGGGCCGACGCTGACCGGCGACCTCGACGCGGTGGCGAACGGCGGCAACGTCACCTTCCGCTACGCCCTGCCGAACACCTCGCAGGTCGGCGCGAAGAACTGGGTCGGCATCTACCCGGCGGGCGTGACCCCGGGCTCGAAGTCCGCGCTGACCTGGGCCTACACGCCCAACCAGAGCGGCGCGGTCACGTTCTCCACGAGCAAGCTGAACGGCGCAGGCAGGTACGACGTGTACTACCTGGCCAACGACGGCTACTCGGTGCTGGCCGGGCCCAGCTCGTTGACCGTCGGCTGACGCCTCCCGGCGACGGCCGCCCCTGCGGGGCGACGGCCGAGCGCGCAGGCCCGGACCGGCTCGATCGGCCCGATCAGGAATGCGGCCACGTTCGAGGGCCCGGTGACGGCGAGGTCGTGGTGGACCTTCCGCACCGGGCTCGACCGTAACCCGCCCCCTCCGCGCGGCGCTTCTGCGTCTCGAAGTCGACATGGACCGGACCGAAGCGCTGACTGAACCCCTCGGCCCGCCGGACACCAGTCATCCCGGTCGTCGCGGCCTTCAGGAGCTGCGCGGGTAGGTCCGCGTCACGTTGCCCTTCAAGTCCGCCTCCAGGTAGCCGCTGCCGTAGTCGTCGGAGAGGTAGACCTTGGTACTGGGCGAGCCGTCAAACATGTCGGCCTCGATGATGAGGTAACGGCTGGTCGGGTGGGCCACGTTCAGAGTGTCCTGGGCTTTCTGCAACAGGGCCGGCAGGACGTCCCAGTCGAAGTCCTGCAGATCGATGGCCTTCTCGTCGGACGTGAGCCCACCGCCCACCGAGCGGACCGCCTTGCCGTCACGGTAGTTGACCTCGTCGTAGACCTTGGCGCCGGCGGCGGTGGGCACCTGGGCGATGGCGTAGTCGGGGTAGACGACGAGCTGGAAGACCTTGCCGCCGGAGAGGTACGGGTGCAGCGCGTCGATCGTCCGGCGCACGCCGTCCGGCGTCAGCAGGTTCGCCCCGCCCGGGGATGCCGACGGCGGCGCTACGGCGGGTGCGCTGGCGCCGGCCGTGCCCGGGCTGCTGGTGACCGTGGTCGTCGTGCCGGTCGTCGTGCCGGTCGTCGTGCCGGTCGTCGAGCCCGCGGTGGTGCCGTGCTCCGCCGTCGCGCCGCCCTGGCTCAGGAGCAGGGCGACGACGCCGGCCAGCACGACTGCGGTGACCACCCCCGTGGCGGCGGCGACCCGGCCCCGGCGGGTGGCCGCCGAGGGCTTGGCGGGAGTGCCCGGAGCCGACCGGAACGCCAGTGGTACCTGGCCGGTCGGCGGACCGGCGGAGCCCGGCGGAATCCGGTCCGCCGGGGACGCGGCACCACCGGGCGGCGGCGCGGCGGCGACGGCCTGCGGCTCGCCGTCCTCGAAGGCGGCGCCGTCGTCGTGCTCAGCCGCCGCGAGCATCCGGTCGAGCTGCTCAGCGTCAGGGCGGACCGCCGGGTCCTTGGCGAGCAGCGCGGTCAGCAGCGGTCCGAGCCGCCCCGCCCGGGCCGGGGGTGGCAGCGGCTCATCGAGCACGGCGGCGAGTGTGGCGAGCGTGGTCGCCCGACGCAGCGGGTGGCGGCCCTCGACGGCCACGTACAGCATCATGCCGAGCGACCACAGGTCGGAGGACGGATTTCCCTCCTGACCGCGGATCCGTTCCGGCGCGATGTACTCGGGTGAGCCGATCAGCGCGCCGGTCGCGGTCAGGGCGGTCGCATCCTGGATCGCGGCTATGCCGAAGTCGGCCAGCACCGGCGTGCCGTCGGGGCGCAGCAGCACGTTGCCGGGCTTGACGTCCCGGTGCTGGATGCCGCCGGCGTGCGCGGCCCGCAACGCGGAGAGCACGCCCCGGCCGATCCGGGCCGCCTCGGCCACGCCGAGCGGGCCCTTGGCCAACCGGTCGGCCAGGCTGCCGCCGGCCACCAGCTCCATCACCAGCCAGGGATGCGGGTGTTCCGGGGTGTCCACGATGTGATGGATCACCACCACGTTCGGGTGCTGAAGCCGGGCGAGCGCCCGCGCCTCGCGCAGCACCCGTTCGCGCAGCTGCCGTGCCTGGGCCGGGTCGGCCGCCGCCATGGCCGGGTCCGGCGGGCGGACCTCCTTGAGTACCACCTCGCGTTGCAGTGCGTTGTCGCGTGCCCGCCAGACCAGGCCCATACCGCCGCCACCGAGCTGTTGCAGCAGTTCGAACCGCCCGTCGATGAGGCGCTGCTCCGCCCCCGCTGTGTTCATGGCGGTCATCGTAGGAGACGCCACCGACCGCGTTGACCACGCCGGCGGCTCCGCCAGCGGACGGGTACGCACCATGCCCCGGTTCCAGCGTGCTCGCCCCGTGACCGGCTCCGCCCCGCCCCGGAGGCCCTTCCTCGTTCCGCACTACTGGTGCGTGGGCGGAGTGTGATGGCTGTTCCGCGCGCCCCGATGCGGGAGGCGCGGACGTCAGGCGCCGAGCGGCCCCGACCGCCTTCGGCGGTCCGCTACCGGCGGTCGGTGCGTCGGCAGCCGGTGGCTCAGTGGCAGGTGTAGGTGAAGGAGGCCGAGGCGGTACGGGAGTCCGGGGAGAGCACCTCCAGGGTCGCCGTGGCCGCCATGGCTCCCTTGCCCTCGAAGGTCCAGCGGAGCACCACGTCCGTCTGGTGGCTGCCCTTCGGCACCGGCTGGGCGATGTCGGCGGAGACCGTACCGTCGCTGCGGCGCCAGCGGTAGGAGACCGTGCCGGCCCGGCCCTCGGTCCGCAGGGTGCCGATGACCGTCGCGGTGCCGTCGCAGGCCGGGCCGGCCGGGTCCGTGCGGACCGAGACCGCGGTCACCGAGAGTGCCTGCGCAGAGTCCTGCCAGGCCAGATAGCCCAGCACGGCGAGCAGGACCAGCAACGGCAGCAGCCACCCCAGGCGCCTCCGGCCTCGCCGCGGGGCTTCCCCGGCCGCCGACTCGCCGGGCCGGGTGGTGCCGTGCCAGACGGCCGCGGCGAGCGCCGGAACGTCCGCAGTGGCGCTCGGCACACCCGGGCCGAACCGGCGCAGCCCGTCGGCCCGAGGTTCACCCGTCGACTTCAACGGCCCCGCCGGAGCCGGGACGGTCGCTTCGAGAGTGGCCTCAAGGGGCGCTTCGACCGTCGTCCCGACGGTGGCGGCCGACAGCTCGACCGTGGCGGCGGGGGTGGCCCATGCCTCCTCGTCGAGCAATGTGGCGCTCTCGGCTTCCTCGCTGACGGCGCGTACGTCGGCAGGCGTGGACCGCACCGTCGTGGCGGCAGCCGCAGGCTCCAACTCCACAGTGGCAACGGTGTCAGACTCGCCGTTCCCGCCGACCGCGCATACGTCGGCAGGCGCGAGCCGCACCGTCGTGGCGGCAGCCGCAGGCTCCAACTCCACAGTGGCAACGGTCTCAGACTCACCGCTCTCACCGACCGCGCATACGTCGGCAGGCG
>NZ_JBHJVK010000059.1:38018-50413 GCF_042264695.1 Kitasatospora sp. NPDC056138
CCGCACCGTCGTGGCGGCAGCCGCAGGCTCCAACTCCACAGTGGCAACGGTCTCAGACTCACCGCTCTCACCGACCGCGCATACGTCGGCAGGCGTGGACCGCACCGTCGTGGCGGCAGCCGCAGGCTCCAACTCCACAGTGGCAACGGTCTCAGACTCACCGCTCTCACCGACCGCGCATACGTCGGCAGGCGTGGACCGCACCGTCGTGGCGGCAGCCGCAGGCTCCAACTCCACAGTGGCAACGGTCTCAGACTCACCGCTCTCACCGACAGCGCGTACGTCGGCAGGCGTGAGCCGCACCGTCGTGGCGGCGGCAGGGTCGGGCGGCGCCGGTCTGTCGAGGCGCCGCGTGCGGTCCGGCTCCGGGACGGTCTCCGTGGCCGGGCGCTCTTGAGGTGTGGTCATGGTCTCTTCCTGGCGGGTGGTGCGGTGTGGTCAGCGGGGGCGGTCAGCGGGGCGGGTTGCACAGGTAGGCGTAGACCTCCTGGTAGCTGCCCTGTCCCCGGAGTGCAGCGGGGTCGGTGCCGACCTGCAGGCCCCACGCGGTCGCGTTGTCCGCGAAGGTGTGGCTGACCGGGAACGACACGTTGGCCTGGCCCTTGGCGAGCGTGAGGCTCTGGGTCGCGACGACTTTCCGGGATGATCCGCCGTCTATCCAACTGATCTTCAGCGTACCGGTGTTGGCGCCGTTGGTGGTGACCTTGACGGTGCCCTTGGTGCCGTAGTTCCCGTAACAGCCGTACGAGGAGATGGTCAGCGAGATGACGCGCAGCGGCGTCGGGGATGGCGCGGGCGTCGACGGGGATGGCGAAGGCGTCGACGGGCTCGGCGGAGTCGGACCCCCGGTGGTGGCCGTCGGATCCGTCACCGGCCCGGGGACCGGCGCAGGTGCGTCGGTGGCGGCCGGGCCCGCAGCGCCCGGCCCGGTCGGGGTCGTGGGAGTAGCCGTCGCACCGGGCGTGGCGCTCGTCGAGGACGACGCCGACGCCGACACCGAGGCCGAGGCGGAAGGTGAACCGCTTGCGGACGACCCGGCCGAGGACGCGCTCGCCGCAGGCGCCAGCGAGGTCGTCAGTTCCGGTGCCGGAGCAGCCGCGGGCGTCACGCGTGCGGCATCCACGCTGTTGGCGGCCGCGATTCCGGCCATCGCCCCGGCCACCAGCGTGACGCCCACAGCACCCGCCGCAATGCGGACCCTCCGACTCAGCCGCGGACGCCGTGCGGGCTCGACGTCGGCGGTGGCCGAAGCCGCGGCCGAGTCCGCGCCGCCGCCCAGCACCGTGGTGGCCAGCGTGGTGCCGCCCGCACCCGCACCGCCGCCGGACGGGAGCAGCAGGGGCAGCAGCGCCACCAGCGCCGCGAGCGCCCCTCGCCCGCGCTCCTCCCAGTCCTCGCCGTACTCGGAACGCGCCACCCGTTCGAGCTCCTCGACCAGCGCGGCCGCGCTCTGCGGGCGTTCCCCGGGCGTCTTCGCCAGGCCGGCCCGGATCAGCGGCCGGACCGGCTCCGGCGCCAGCTCGTCGGGGATGGGCGCCTCGGTGTGCTTGACCGCCAGCTCGGCAAGCGTCTTACCGCGGTAGGGCTTGGTACCGGTCAGGCACTCGAAGAAGGTCGCCGTGGCCGCGTACACGTCGCCGGACGGCGAGGCCGGCTCGCCCGCCCACTGTTCGGGGGCCATGTAGACGGGGGTGCCGGCGACGCCCGGCCGCTCGCCGCTGCGCACCGCGATGCCGAAGTCCACCAGCTTGGACGAGCCGTCGGCCGCGACCAGCACGTTCTCCGGCTTGTAGTCGCGGTGCACCACACCGGCCGCGTGCGCGGCGGCCAGGCCGTGCAGGGACCCCTTGAGCACCACCAGCGCCGCCTCCGGCGAGGTGGCGCCCTCCTGGCTCAGCAGCCTGCGCAGCGCAACGCCGTCCACCAGCTCCATCACGATCGCGGCGCCCCGGGGGCTCTCCACGTACTCGTACAGCGCGGCCACCTGGGGCGAGCACAGGCCTCCGAGCAGCACGGCCTCCTTGCGGAAGGAGGCGGTGTCACCGACCGCCGCGCTCAGGTACTTGACGGCGACCCGCGTGCCAGTGGAGTCGTGCCGGGCCAGCATCACCCGCCCGCTCGCCCCGGCGCCGAGCTCGCGCTCATGGGTGTAGCCGGGCAGCGTCCACAGGCCGTCGGTCTCCGCCGGCGCGCCCTCGGTCTGGCCGTTCATTCTCAGTCTCTCTCTTGGTCTCTCTCGGGTCGGGCGAGCTGCGCCGCGCCGTCCGGACGGACGTCGGTGCACCACTGCCGCGACGTGCCACGGCGTGCCACGGCGTGCCACGGCAATGTCGGCGACGTGAACGTCAGGGCCCCGGGTTCCCGCCCGGGACGGATCGCAGGTCACGATTCGGATGCTTCGCATGCATCCGCAAAACCCTTCGCACACAGGCGAGTTCACGTCATCGGCCGACCGGTCGTCCGATCGCGCAGCCACCCGGCGGCGAATTGTACGACGCGCGCCGGATCCGTCGCCGCGCGTGCCGACCGGACGGAGGACGGGTGGAGGAGCTGTGGCGTTCCGAGTGGGACCGGCGCCGTGTGCACCGCCCGACGGTGCGGCCGGGCGCACTCCCCACAGGAACGCGGATCGGTCAGGGCGTGCCGCCTCCGCTACCGCGTCACCTGCGCGGACGAGCGGCCGCCGGCCCGTAGTGGCGCAGCGCGGTCGTGCCGTGGCCGAACAGGTCGCGGACTCAGGCGCCCTCGGTGGGGCGGGGATCGGTGCCAAGGCCGAGTACCCGGCAGACGTCCTTGGCTTGCAGGCCGTGCTGGCCTGTCTTGCGGCTGGCGGCGACGACTCGGGTCGGTGAAGGCACCTGTCGAAGTCATGGGAGGGCACCGGGGCCCGGGCCACGGCGGCAAGGCGTTGATCAGGGACGCACTGACACCAGGCCCGTCTCGTAGGCGGTGATGACGAGTTGGGCGCGGTCGCGGGCGTTGAGCTTGGCGAGCAGACGAGTCATGTGCGTTTTGACGGTGGCCATGCTGATGGTGAGGTGGGCGGCGATCTCGGTGTTGGAGAGGCCTCGTCCGACGAGGGCCAGTACCTCGCGTTCGCGTTCGGTGACGCCGTCGAGCGATTGCCGCGCTGCGGTCGGCTCGGCGCGGTTTGCGTGATGTGCGATCAGGCGGCGGGTGGCGCTCGGTGCGATCAGGGCGTCACTGGCGGCGACGACGCGGATCGCGGCGAGAATGTCCTCCAGCGCCATGTCCTTGACGAGGAAGCCCGACGCACCGGCGCACAGTGCGGCGTAGACGTACTCGTCGTCGTCGAAGGTGGTCAGGACGACGACGCGGGCTGTGGTGGGCCCGGCGGTGATCAGGCGGGTGGCTTCGATGCCGTCCATGCCGGGCATGCGGATGTCCATCACCACGATGTCGGGCCGGGCGCTTTCACAGAGCCGGACCGCGTCGACGCCGTTGCCGGCCTCTCCCACGACCTCGATCTCGGGGTTGGTGGCGGTGGCCATCCGCAGGGCGGCACGCACCAGCGGTTGGTCGTCGGCGAGGACGATGCGGATGGTCATCGAACCCCTGTCGGCAGGGGCAGGCGGGCGGTCACCCGGAAGCCTCCCTCGGGACGGGGCGCGGCAGAGAACTCGCCGTGCAGTAGGCCGACTCGTTCGCGCATTCCGATCAGGCCGTAGCCGGAGCCCGCCGTGGCGCCGCACCCGCGCCCGCCATCGAGGACCTCGATGGACAGCTCTTCGGGACGCTGGTCGATGAACACCTGGCACGAGCCCGCGCCGGCATGGCGGACCACATTGGTGATCGACTCCTGGAGGATCCGGAAGGCCGACAGGTCGATCTCCGGAGGGAGTGGTCGCCGTTCGCCCTGCCACCGCACCTCAACCCGGACACCGGCCACCGTCGTCGCTGTGGCCAGCCGCTCGACATCCGCCAAGCCCGGTACCGGCCCCAGCGGCACGGGCTCGAACGGGTCATCGGGTTCGGCCTTACGCAGCGCGCCGAGCATGCGGCGCAGCCCCGCCAGGGTTTCCCGGCCGGCGGCTTCGACGGCGGTCATCGCCTCGCTCGCACTCGGCGGATCGATGTCGATCACCATGCGCGCCGCGCCGGCCTGGAGAGCGACGATGCCGATGTTGTGCGCGACCAGGTCGTGCAGCTCGCGCGCGATCCGCAGCCGCTCGGCGGTGACGGCCTGGGCTGCTGTCTGGGCGCGCGACTTGCGGGTGTGGTCGCGGGCCTGACGTATCGTGTTGCCGATCAGCCAGGCGACCGCGCCGGACAGGGCGTCGGCAAGTTCCGCCGTGGTGTTGACCGACCCTGCCAGCAGCAGCCGCAAGCTCGGGTAGGCGATCAGTGCGCCGAGTGCCAGGGCGGCTGCGGTGAGCGAGGTCCCACGGGGGCGGGCGGTGGCGAGGAAGCCCAGCGCCACGTCGGCCGCCAGGAACAGCAGAATCGGGATCTGCTGCATGTTCAGCGCCATCGAGGCGGTGAACGCGCCGGCGAGCAGCAGGGCGAATGCCGGCAGCGGCCTGCGGTGCAGTGCGGCGCTGCCGGCCAGCGTCACGGCGGTCGCCGCTGCCAGGGCCAGGTAGCCCGAGCCCGAGGGGCTGGTCCCCGCTTGGGGGTAGTCGATCGGTCGGAACTGGCCGGGGAACGTGGCGTACACGGCCAGCACGTACACCATTGCCGCGCACCAGGTCAGCGACGTGTAGACACCCTGCGGCACTCGTGTGAGCAGGGACAGGCTCGGCGAGACGGACATGCGCCCGATCGTAGCCACGTGATCTCCGTCAGGGCGTCAGACCACGGTCGTACGACGCGGGCTTGACCGGAAGCCGCAAGAGCGGACACCGGTCCGACGCCGAAGGCGTGTCGTTCCCGGCACTGTTGGCCGCGTGATCGAAGCGAAAGAACTGACGAAGCGTTATGGCAGCACAACGGCCGTCACCGCCTTGACCTTCACTGTGCGGCCGGGACACGTCACCGGCTTCCTCGGCCCCAACGGAGCGGGCAAGAGCACCACTCTGCGCATGATCCTGGGGCTCGACCGGCCGACGAGCGGCACCGTCACGGTCGGCGGGCGCCGGTTTCGCGACCATCCGCGCGGGCTGCGCCAGGTCGGTGCGCTGCTCGATGCCGCAGCCGTCCACGGCGGGCGCAGCGCGTACGCCCACCTGTGGGCCTTGGCCCGCAGCAACCGCATCCCGCGCCGCCGGGTGGACGAGGTCCTGCAGGAAGTCGGACTGGCCGACGCGGCGCGCCGACGGATCGGCGGGTACTCGCTCGGGATGAAGCAGCGGCTCGGCATCGCCACCGCCCTGCTTGGTGACCCGCCGGTGCTGCTCTTCGACGAGCCGCTCAACGGCCTCGACCCCGAGGGCGTGCTCTGGGTACGCGGCTTGTTCCATCGCCTGGCCTCTGAAGGCCGCGCGGTGTTCGTCTCCAGCCATCTGATGAGCGAGATGGAGAACACCGCCGACCAACTCATCGTGATCGGCCGGGGCGAACTGATCGCCGCCGAAAGCCTGACCGAGTTCGCCGCGCGCAGCGCCGGGGCCAGCGTTATGGTGCGGACGCACGAGCCCGACGCACTGACAGTGCTGCTCACCGCGCACGGCGCGATGGTGCGCCGGGACGGCGAGGGAACGCTCAAGGTTGCCGGTCTGAGCGCAGCCCGGATCGGCGAACTCGCCTTTCAGAGCCGCATACTGCTGGGCGAGTTGGCCACACGGAACGCCTCCCTGGAGGAGGCGTTCATGGACCTGACCGCCGATCACGTCGAGTACCGCGCCGGAGAATCCCGATGACCAAGCCCATGACGACTGTCCGAGCCACCGCGCCTGAGCCCCGTCCCCGGTTCCGCGACCTGCTCGCCGCCGAATGGATCAAGCTCTGGTCGCTGCGCTCGATCCGGTGGACCTTCGCCCTCAGCGCGGCGGCCCTCGTCCTGTTCAACGCCAACGGTGTCCTTGCCGACTACCGCAACTGGCCGAGCTATTCGCCGCAGTTGCGGGCGAGCTATCCGGCGGCGGGTTATGCGGACGCCTTCGTCCCCAGTGCGGCGATGGTCCTCATGCTCGTCACCGGCAGCATCGGCGCGATCGCCATCGTGGGCGAATACGCCAGCGGCCTGGTGCGCACGACCTTCACGGCCGTCCCCGCCCGACGTTCCCTGATGGCCGCCAAGTCGCTGGTCGTGGCCGCCGCCACCGCCGTCTACGGCGCACTGGTCGCCGCAACCTCGTTCGCCGTAGCCCAGGCCGTTCTGTCCGGTCGGCACATCAACCTGTCGATCAGCCACCCCGGCGCGCTGCGAGGTGTCCTTGCCTCCACCCTGCTCGCACCAGTGTGTGCGCTGATCGGCATGAGCATCGGCGCCGTCATCAGGCACACAGCGACCACCATGGTCACGACGGCGGCCCTGCTCCTGCTGGTCCCTGAGTTCTTCGACGAGCGGCATCGCTGGACGGCCGCCATCGCGCACGTCATGCCCTACACCGCCTGGCAGCGACTGTGGCGCCTCGACGAACTCGGCTTCCCACCGGGCATCCACTACCCGGGGGCGGCCATCGAGGCATGGATCGTATTCGCCGCCTGGCCCCTGGTCGCGGTGCCCTTCGCCGCGCTCGTCGTACGCCGCCGAGACCTGTGAGAGCGGGCTGCAAGGGTATGGGCGGTTCGCCCTTCTATCGAAGTCTCCTTCCCGCAAAGGCGGTTGACATTCGGCGGGGATGCGGTCTGCTGTAGGTGTGGGCGAGCGTAGGCCCTACCCGAGTTACCTGTCGGATGAGGCGTGGGAGCTGATCCGGCCGGTCATCACGGCTTGGAAGGGGCGGCACCCGTCGGTCAGTGGCCACCAGGGCCGGTACGGCATGCGAGAGATCGTCAACGCAGTCCTGTACCAAACCCGCACTGGTTGCCAGTGGCGCTACCTGCCCCACGATCTCCCGACCCCCAGCGCGGTCTACTACTACTTCGGCAAGTGGCGCGACGACGGCACCGACCAGACCATTCACGACCTGCTGCGCTGGCAGGTCCGCGAGAGCCGGGGACGGCACGAGGACGCCAGCGCGGTCGTGATGGACACCCAGACGGTGCGCACCTCTCGCCGTTGGAGTTGGGTGCACGCGAGCCAGAAGGAATGGAACGCGCGCCCTCGCAGGTTCGCCGACGCCTCGCTGCGCATGGTCTCTTCGATGAGCGGTTCGGCCGCAGACGCGTCGCCGAGCTGGCCCAGCGCGATGCCGGTGTCGACGGTGAGCTTCGTCCGATCGAAGTACTGAACCCACGCCGGGCCGTCATCGGCGGGGTCGATCCGCTCGAAGTACCGGTGCGCGTCCGCGATGGCTCGGCGGGTGGACTCCTGGTCCTGCGCGCTGGCATGGCCGAAGGCTTCCCGCATGGACAGCATCACCATCAGCCTCGGCGTACCGGCATCGAACCGGGCGCTGTCCTGCGCGGCCCGGGCCAGGGTGATCGCGTCGCGGGCCTTGTCCTCGTAGGTGGTCTGGAGGCTTAAGAAGACATCTCATTTGGTTGGTTGGCTGGCGGGGACGGGTTCGGCCATGTCAGGCTCCGCCCATCCCGGATCGTGCTCTTCATGAACCGGCCTCCGGACCTGGCCGACAGGTCGTCAGATATCGTGCACGGCCATGGGAGAGTTGATAGTTGTCCGGCACGGGCAGACCGAATGGAGCCTGTCGGGCCAGCACGCCGGCCGCACCGACGTTGCGCTGACCGATGCGGGTGAGGCCGCCGCCAGGGCGCTAGCTCCGAGACTGGCCCAACGTCGTCTGGTCGCGGTCTTCAGCAGCCCGCTGGGCCGCGCGATGCGGACGGCCGAGCTTGCGGGCCTGGCTGATGTCAAGCCTGATCCGGATCTGGTGGAGTGGGACTACGGCGGCTACGAGGGCCTGACCGCCGAGCAGATCCAGGAGTCCAGGCCGGGCTGGGATCTGTGGCGGGACGGCGTCATTCCCGGGGATGCCACCCATCCTGGCGAACAGCTCCAGCAGGTGGCCGCGCGCACGGACGCGGTGCTGGACCGGATTCGGCCATTGCTGGGCGGGGGCGATGTCGCCGTGGTCGCTCACGGCCATCTGGCGCGAGTGATCACCGTGCGCTGGCTCGGGCTCGATGCGTCCGCTGCCCGGCTGCTCGGCCACCCGCACCCGGGCTCTCTCAGTTTCCTGGCCATTGAGCACGGGCAGCCGGTCATCTCTGCCTGGAACGTCCCGTAGCGGCAGGCCGGCGTCACGCCTGGGAGAAGGCCGGCCGGATCTGGTACGACGCCGTCACCGGCGGCAAGCTCACCGCAGAGGCGACCTTCGCCGACTTCGCCAAGCTGACCGCAACCGTCGCCGAGGACCTCTACGGCAGCGGGACCGAACTGGACGCCGTCAACAACGCCTGGAAGACCGTCGGCATCCGCTGAGCCCTTCCCCGGCGAGGCCCTCCGGCGGGACAACGGCGGTCAGTCGCCGGGGGGCCAGGGCAATGTCCGGGTACGGCGGCGGATCAGTCGGAGCGGCGGCCGATGAAGTCTCCGACGCTGACCATCGTGAACAGGTCGACGGTGTCGCCGTCTTCGTCCTGCGGTGCCTTGAGTCGCAGGCCCACCATGTCGCCGGGCTTCCCGTCGGTGGGCAACCCCTCGTTCTTGGTCTTGACGGTCAGGACCTCGGTGCTCACCACCGATGTCCCGTTGTGGGTGACGGTGACTCCCATCCCCGCCGTGATCACGCCCTGTTCGACCGTCCCGTAGATGGACACGCCGGTCTCCGGGAAGGAGAGCACCTGGTCGATGCGCAGGCGCAGGGGGAGATTCTCGGACGTGGGCTCGCCACTCATGCGTTCTCCTCGGGTTCTCGATGGGTTTCGGCTGCCGGCGATCCGGCCATGGGCAGACCGATGTCGATCACGGCCGCGGAGACGAGGGCCTGGCCGGCGGCAGAACGGGACCTTCCAGCGGTCATGCCAGTTCCAACGACCGCGCAGGGGAAACGGTCACACCCGACCCCGGCCGCCCACCATGCGCGCCGTCCCCGTCCTCACCGTGACGGTGACCACCACGGCGACCTGCACCGGGGTGAAGCGGGCCGGGCGCCCGCTGCGCTTGCGGTCGGCCAGGACGGCCAGGACGGGCAGGGCGGGCAGGGCGGGCAGGGCGGGCAGGGCGGGCAGGGCGGGCAGGCCACCGTCGGCGAACCGGCCCCGCCAGGTGCGCACGGTGTCCGCGTGCACTCCCGCCTCGGCCGCGATCCGCGCGTTGGGCCTGCCCCGGGTCGCTAGGAGCACGATTCGTGACCGGACCCCGGCGTGGTGCGGAGTCTTGTGGCTGTAGGCCGCCTTCTTCAACCGTTGCCGCTCGGCGGCGGTCAGGACGATGGGGCGGGCGGCAGGAACAGGCAAGGCAGGTAGGCCGATCAGCAGGAGTGGATCACGACCTCGGCAGTGTGCCGCGCCCCGGCACGGGGACCGGGCAGGACTCCGGCGGTCCCGGCCAGTGTTGGTACCGAACCGGCCGGGGCCGCCGACAGCCGGGTGCCGCGATACGGTGCCCGCGGGCGGGGGCAGGGCGCCGATGGGTGTCTGGAATGATCACGGCCTATGGAGAGCCTGGCGTTCGACGCAGTGCTGTGCGATCTCGACGGCGTGATCCGCCTCTATGACCTCGCGGAAGTTGGGCGTCTGGAGCGGACCGCCGGGCTCCCCGAGGGCACCACCGCTGAGATTGCGTTCGCCCCGGAGCGGGACCTGCCGCTGCTGCTCGGCCAGATCAGCCGGGCCCAGTGGACCGCCTCCATCACCGACGCCCTGACCAGCCAGATTCCTGCCCGGCAGGCTGACACCCTGGCCACTGCCTTCGCCCATGCCCCCTTCCGGGCAGACCGGGCAGTGGTGGAGCTGATCCGGAGGCTCCGCGGCAGGGTGCCCGTCGTGCTGGTCACCAACGCGACCGTGTGGCTCGACGAGGACCTCGCTCTGCTCGGACTCACCGACCTGGCCGACCACGTGGTCAACAGCTCCCGCGTCGGCATCGCCAAGCCCGACCCTGGGATCTACCAGATCGCCGTGGAACGAGCGGGCGTCCCGGCCGGGCGCTGCCTGTTCGTGGACGACACCCAGGCAAACATCGACGCGGCCCGCGCGGCCGGCATGACCGCCGTGCTCTACCGCGACCCCTCAGACCTCCTCCGGGCACTGGCACCGGTCCTTGATCAGAACGCGGAAGTGCCGGCCGGATAGCCCGGTGACCGGAGCAGACGGTGCCGGCCAGTGACCGCTCGGGGCGGCTCCAGCAGGCCGCCTCGGCCAACGCGGCAACCCAACTGCCGCGGCGGACCACCAGGTCCACCGCGCATAGCGCCTGTCTCTCCCCCGCCACTGATTTTCACGTCGCCCCCCCGAAGGATTTCGAACGCCGACCACTAAAACTTGGGAAGCTCTACGCCGTCAGGGCCGACGCCGACGCCCGCGACCGGTCCTCCGGCGCCTCTGCCGCCTGCTGCAAGACGAGCCGATGCCGGACCGAAAGAGCCCGTCCGGAGCCCGTCGATCTCGCAGGCCGTGGCGGGTCACAACGCCCCGGAATTCTCCACCGAATGAGCAGAATCACCATCGGTTCACTTCAATGGGGACCGGGCTACGGCGATCGGACACCGACGGTTCGGCCCGGCGGGATTCCGACCCGACCGTGCGGCCGGAATTCAAGGACCAGTTACCCGTCCACGCAGCCGGTCGCACGCGGACGGACGGTACCAGATACGGCCACTACCGGCCAGTAGCGCACACTTCACAAATGATTCACCGGATTCCGCTTGCAAATCCGATTGGCGCCATGGGCAGAATGAGGCGTTTTCCGGGCCCGCAGCAAACAGTTCTCGACGCGAAGAACTGGACAGGAGAGTCACCGCGTGAAGTTTGGCGTCAAACACTCGGTCAGAAACCTCTCTGTGTCGGAGAATTCGCAGGGCCGTCCGCAGCCGGCGACACAGCGCCACGGCGCCGATGCGCTCCTGTCCGCACGGGACATCGCCCTGCTCCGGGCGAGCCGGGCCGCCGTTGAGCCGCATGCCGCGGACCTCCCGGTCCACTTCTACGCGACGCTGTTCCAGCGCTACCCCCAGGTCCGCGATCTGTTCCCGCTGCACATGGACATCCAGCACGACAAGCTGGTACGCGCCCTGCTGCTCATCGTCGACCTGGTGGACGATCCCGAGAACCTGGTCCGCTTCTGCTCCGACCTGGGCCGCGACCACCGCAAGTTCGGCACTCGGAGTGAACACCACGCGGCGGTCGGCGAGTGCCTGCTCGCCACACTGGAACACTTCGCCGGGTCCGCCTGGAACGCGGACGTCGCCACGGCCTGGACCCGCGCCTACACCGCGGTCGCGCAGGCCATGGACGGGGCGGCGCTGGCCGACGCCGCCGAGCGGCCGGCCGTCTGGGACGCCCGTATCGTGCACCACCACAGGTACGGCCCCGACCTTGCGGAGGTCACCGTGCGGACCGACCAGCCGTACCCGTTCACCGGCGGGCAGTTCGTCAGCATGGAGACCCCGTGGTGGCCGAAGAGCTGGCGCTACTACTCCCCCGCCAATGCGCCTCGGCCGGACGGGACCATCACCTTCCACATCCGCGCCGTTCCTCGCGGCCCGGTCAGCAGCGCCCTGGTGCACCGTGCGGCGGTCGGCGACGTCGTCCGGCTCGGCCGGCCCCTCGGTGACATGGTCCTCGACCCGGCCTCCACCCGCGACCTCGTGTGCGTCGCCGGCGGCACCGGGCTCGCACCGATCCGCGCACTGGTCGAGCAGGCCCTCCTGGACGGCGTCCAACGACGAATGGACGTCTTCGTCGGGGCCCGCGGCACGAACGAACCGCACGGGCTCGAGGACATCCGCCGGATCTCGCAGCAGCACCGCTGGCTCACCGTACGGGCCACCGTCTTCGACCCGGACATCCCCGGTGCCGCCTCCGGCCTGCCCGAGGCGCTGACGGCGGCCGGCCCCTGGCGGGAGCACGACGCCTATGTCAGCGGCCCCGGGCCGATGATCGTCAGTGCCGCCCGGGCGCTGTACCACGCAGGGGTGCCGCTCGAGCGCATCCACCACGACCCTTTCGTACGCCTCGACTTCGCCCCCTGAGCACGTCCGCGCCTACGCCGTGGAGCACCTCAACCGCCCCGGTGCGGATGACGACGACTGTGAAAGCTGGCCGCCCGCCTATCACGACCGACTCGCCGCACTCCTGTCCGACCACGCGCCCGGCGTCGATGCCACAGCATTTGTCAACTTGACCCGGCCCTGATGGGACCGGGCTTGTGGGTAGGGCGCGGCTGGCTGCCGCGTGGCCTCCCACGTCTGAGCCACCTGGGTTGCGGT
>NZ_JBHJVK010000060.1:0-49993 GCF_042264695.1 Kitasatospora sp. NPDC056138
TGGGAGAGTAGGACGCCGCCGAACAAATTTTGGAGAAAGCCCCTTCCCGGGAGACCGGGGAGGGGCTTTCCGCATTTCCGGACCCTTTCCGGACCTGTTCCGGGACCTGTTTCGGACCGCTCTGGGGGAGTGGCCGGGAGCGGCTGGAGGTGAACCGCTGACGTCCGGCCGGCCCCTGCCGAGCCCCGGGTGAGTCCCGCCCGCGCTTTCGCGCCCCGGTCGCGGCGGCGCCCCGGACCAGGGATCGCGTCGAGCCGGAGACCGCAGGGAGTGCCGTTCCGGCCGGCTCGGCGGTCGCCGCACTACTCCGTACCGGCACCTCGCACAGGGCCCGTCACCGTCAAAAACCTGCTAAATCTACCGATTCACTGGTCTGATCAGCGGAAAACTGACCCAAAAGCCGTAGTCTCGAAACCGGCGAACAGGTGTCCGGGGGCGCAGCTCCCGGGCGGCACGAAAAATGGGACGTATGGCACGCGGCAGGCTGCGGATCTACCTCGGGGCAGCGCCCGGGGTCGGGAAGACGTATGCCATGCTCGCGGAGGCCCACCGGCGCCTCGACCGGGGCACCGATGTGGTGGTCGGGTTCGTCGAGCACCACAACCGGCGGCTGACCGCCGAGCTGATCGACGGGCTGGAGTCCGTGCCGCGCCGGGAGCTGATCCACCGGGGCGCCGTCTTCACCGAGATGGACGTGGACGCGATCCTGGCGCGCAAACCGGCCGTCGCGCTGGTGGACGAGCTGGCGCACACCAACATCCCCGGCTGCCGCAACACCAAGCGCTGGCAGGACGTCGAGGAACTCCTCTCAGCCGGCATCGACGTGGTGTCGACGGTCAACATCCAGCACCTGGAGTCGCTCGGCGACGTGGTCGAGGGGATCACCGGTGTCCGGCAGCGGGAGACCGTGCCGGACGCGGTGGTCCGTCGCGCCGACCAGATCGAGCTGGTCGACATGTCACCGCAGGCGCTGCGTCGGCGGCTGGCACACGGCAACGTGTACGCGCCGGAGAAGATCGACGCGGCGTGTGCCAACTACTTCCGCCTCGGCAACCTGACCGCCCTGCGCGAGCTCGCTCTGCTCTGGACGGCGGACCGGGTGGACGAGTACCTGCAGCGGTACCGCGAGGAACAGGGCATCGAGAGCACCTGGCAGGCCCGCGAGCGGATCGTGGTCGGGCTCACCGGCGGGCCCGAGGGCGCCACCCTGATCCGCCGTGCCGCCCGGATCGCCGCTCGGGGGTCGGGCGGCGAGGTGCTCGCCGTGCACATCTCCCGGTCGGACGGCCTGGCGGGCAGCGGTTCCCCGCAGGCGCTGATCGAGCAGCGGGCCCTGGTGGAGAGCCTGGGCGGCAGCTTCCACACCGTGCTCGGCGACGATCCGGCGGCCGCGCTGCTGGACTTCGCCCGGGGCGTCAACGCGACCCAGATCGTGCTGGGCTCCAGCCGCCGCCGCGCCTGGCAGTACATCTACGGTCCGGGCGTGAGCGCGACGGTGACCCGGGACTCCGGCGACATCGACGTGCACATCGTCACGCACGAGCACGCGGCCAAGGGCCGGGGCCGGATCCCGATCCGCAGGGTCACCGACCTCGGCCGTACCCGGACGGTGGCCGGCTGGCTGATCGGTGTGGCCGGGCCGCCGCTCCTGGCGGTGTTCCTCACCCAGGTGCACGGGCTCGGCCTCTCCACCGACATGCTGCTCTTCCTGTCGCTGACGGTCGGCGCGGCGCTGATCGGCGGACTCTTCCCGGCGATCGCCTCGGCGCTGGTCGGCTCCACGGCGCTGAACTACTACTTCACGCCCCCGGTGCACACCTTCAACATCTCCGAGCCGGAGAACATCTTGGCGGTGGGCATCTTCACCGCCGTCGGTATAGCCGTGGCCTCGGTCGTCGATCTGGCCGCCCGTCGCACCCACCAGGCGGCCCGCAGCCAGGCCGAGGCCCAGACGCTCAGCGCTCTCGCCGGCACGGTGCTGCGGGGCGCACCCAGCGGGGACAGTCTGCTCACCGTTCTGCTCGACCAGGTCAGGGAGACCTTCCAGCAGGACTCGGCCGCCCTGCTGGAGCGGGCGGGCGAGCACGCCCCGTGGCGCGTCGCCGCCAGCGCCGGGCTGCGTCCTCCGGAGCGTCCGGAGGACGGAGACGTGGACGTGCCGGTCGGCACCGAACTCGCCCTGGTGCTGTGTGGGCGGGTGCTGCCGGCCGAGGACCGCCGTCTGCTCGGTGCGTTCGCCGCTCAGGCCGCCGTCCTGCTGGAACGCCGCCGACTGGCCGGCGAGGCCGCCGCGGCCCGGCGTGAGGCCGAGGGCAACCGCATCCGCACCGCCCTGCTCGCCGCCGTCTCGCACGACCTGCGCACCCCGCTCGCGGGCATCAAGGCCGCCGTCAGCTCCCTGCGCACCGAGGACGTGGAATGGGACGAGGCCGACGAGGCCGAGCTGCTGGCCGGGATCGAGGCGGGTGCGGACCGCCTCGACCACCTGATCAACAATCTGCTCGACATGAGCCGCCTGCAGACCGGGACGGTCACCCCGCTGATCCACGAGATCGACCTGGACGAGGTGGTCCCGTTCGCGCTCGGCGGGGTCCCGCTGGAGGCCGTCAAGCTGGACGTGCCCGAGACCCTGCCGATGATCCACGCCGATGCCGGGCTGCTGGAGCGCTCGCTGGCCAACCTGATCGAGAACGCCGTCAAGTACAGTCCCGACGGTGTGAAGGTGCTGGTCAAGGCCGATGCTCTGCATCCGCCGGGCGCGCCCGGCCGGGTCGAGCTGCGGGTGGTGGACCGTGGTCCCGGCGTGCCGGAGGCCGCCAAGGAGCGGATCTTCGCGCCGTTCCAGCGCTACGGTGACGCTCCGCGCGGCGCGGGCGTCGGCCTCGGCCTGGCCGTCGCCCGCGGCTTCGTCGAGGCGATGGGCGGGACCGTCGCCGCGGAGGACACCCCCGGCGGCGGCCTGACCATGGTGGTCACCCTGCCCGCCGTCGACCTGTCCGACGTCAACTTCCCTGAACAGCCACCGCTGCCACCGAACCGAAAGGCGGAGCCCGAATGACCCGGGTTCTTGTCGTGGACGACGAACCGCAGATCGTCCGCGCCCTGGTGATCAACCTCAAGGCCCGCAAGTACGAAGTCGACGCGGCCCACGACGGGGCGAGCGCCCTGGAGCTGGCCGCCGCCCGGCACCCCGACGTGGTCGTCCTGGACCTCGGCCTGCCCGACATGGACGGGGTCGAGGTGATCAAGGGGCTGCGCGGCTGGACCCGTGTCCCGATCATCGTGCTGTCCGCTCGCCACGCCTCGGACGAGAAGGTCGAGGCCCTGGACGCCGGGGCGGACGACTACGTCACCAAGCCGTTCGGCATGGACGAGCTGCTGGCCCGGATGCGAGCCGCCGTGCGCCGCGCGGAGCCGGTCGCGGGCGAGGACGACTCGATGGTGGTCACCGAGAGCTTCACCGTCGACCTGGCGGCCAAGAAGGTCAACCGGGAGGGCCAGGACATCCGGTTGACCCCGACCGAGTGGCACCTGCTGGAGGTGCTGGTGCGCAACGCGGGCCGGCTGGTCAGCCAGACCCAGCTGCTCCAGGAGGTGTGGGGGCCCGCCTACCGGACCGAGACCAACTACCTCCGGGTCTACCTCGCCCAGTTGCGCCGCAAGCTGGAGACGGACCCCTCGCACCCGCGCCACTTCATCACCGAGCCGGGCATGGGCTACCGCTTCGAGGCCTGACGCTCCCTCGGGCCTTGCCGTTCGAACACTTGAAACCGGTACCCTTCGGGCATGAGTGGTGACAACAGCAGCGCGCAGCCGCAGGGCCGCTTCCGGCGCATGCTCAGCCGTCTGACCTCCTCCTCGGAGGAGTTGCAGGCCCAGGAGCTGCGCCAGGACACGGCGGAGTCGGGCTGTACCCCGATCGCCAGTTGCGGGGACCGCGACGTGGTCACCGTGGCGGGCACCCTGCGCACCGTTACCCTCCGCCCCAGGGCCGGTGTACCCGCCCTGGAGGCCGAGCTCTTCGACGGCAGCGACGCGCTGGACGTGGTCTGGCTGGGCCGGCGGTCGATCGCCGGGATAGAACCGGGCCGGAGGCTGATCGCCACCGGTCGGATCAGCCATGCCCGGGGACGCCGAGTCCTCTTCAACCCCCGCTACGAACTGCGTCCGGCCGGACACGGGAGCGAGTGAGCGTGACCAACCTGCCAGGCGGCGAGCCCGCCGCCCGCACCACCGTGCCCACGGAGCTCGAAGGGTACGTCGAGCACGCTCTGACCGAGTCGGTGGTGGAGTCGGGCGCGCGGGAGTTCGCCGCCTACGAGACGGCCCGGGAGTCCGCTGCCGGGGCCGCGGCGGACCAGGAGCAGCACCACGAGCCGCAGCAGCCGACCGTGCAGGAGACGCCGGAGGCGGCAGCGGCTCGCGAGGCGGCAGCCTCCAAGGAGGCCGCCGACACGGTGATCCAGGCCTTCGGCGGCGTCCGGGGCATGATCGACATGACCCTGCCGGGTCTGGTCTTCATCGTCACCTTCAACCTCACCCACCAGGTCGCCTCGGCGGCCTGGGCGGCGCTCGGCCTCAGCGCGCTGTTCGTGGTGATCCGGCTGTTCAAGCGGGAGACCATCCAGCACGCCTTCAGCGGCGTCTTCGGTGTCGCGATCGGCGCCTGGATCTCGATGAAGACCGGCAAGGCCGAGGACTTCTACCTGCCCGGCCTGCTCTACAACGTCGGGTACTGCGTCGCGCTGGCCGTCTCCGCGCTGGTCCGCTGGCCGCTGATCGGGGTGATGCTCGGTCCGATCACCGGTGAGATGTTCACCTGGCGGAACCAGAACCCGGGCCGGCTGGCGGCGTACACCAAGGCCACCTGGGCGTGGGTGGTGATCATGGGCATCAAGCCGGTGATCCTCTTCCCGCTGTACTTCACCGGCAACGTCAACCTGCTCGGCTGGCTCAAGGTCGCCCTGGGGATCCCGCCGATGCTGCTGGCGATGTACGTGACCTGGCAGATCCTGCTCAAGGCCCCGGCGCCGATCAAGGCGCAGGTCGAGGAGGAGTGACCACACGTCGAGGGCCGTACCCGGCAGCCGGGCACGGCCCTCGACGCATGTGCGGGACTACTTCGCGCCGGCTCCGGCGGAGAGCAGTTCCTCCAGCTCCTCCTCGCGCTCCTGGGCGGCGACGAACAGCAGTTCGTCACCGGCCTCCAGGGTGTCGTCCTTGCCCGGTACCAGCACCCGGCCCTCGCGGATGATGGTCACCAGCGCGGTGTCGACCGGCCAGGTGACGTCGCCGACCCGGGTGCCGACCAGCGCGGTGTCGGCGGCCAGGGTGAGCTCGACCAGGTTGGCGTTGCCCTGGCTGAAGCGCATCAGGCGCACCAGGTCACCGACGCTGACGGCCTCCTCGACCAGCGCCGACATCAGGCGCGGCGTGGAGACGGCGACGTCGACGCCCCAGGACTCGTTGAACAGCCACTCGTTCTTCGGGTTGTTCACCCGGGCGACCACCCGCGGCACGCCGTACTCGGTCTTGGCGAGCAGCGAGACGACCAGGTTGACCTTGTCGTCACCGGTCGCGGCGATCACCACGTGGCAGCGCTGCAGCGCCGCCTCGTCCAGCGAGGTGATCTCGCAGGCGTCCGCCAGCAGCCACTCCGCCATGGGCACCCGCTCCACCGAGATGGAGCCGGGGTTCTTGTCTATCAGCAGGACCTCGTGGCCGTTCTCCAGCAGCTCGCCCGCGATCGAGCGGCCGACGGCGCCGGCTCCGGCAATGGCGACTCGCATCAGTGCTCACCCTCCTGCGGACCCCGCGCGAACGCGGCCTCGACGGCCGCCAGATCCGCCCGGTGCAGCGTCACGTGCACCAGGTCACCCTCCTGGACCACCATCTGCGGCGTGGGCAGCACGCCCTCGCCGAGACGGGTGATGAAGGCGACCCGGACACCGGCGGCCTCCTCCAGGGCGGTGAACCGGTGGCCGATCCAGGACGGCGCGAAGGCCACCTCGGCCAGCTGGATGCTGCCGCTCGGGTCCTGCCAGAGCGGCTCGGCGCCGCTCGGCAGCAGCCGGCGCAGCATCTGGTCGGCGGTCCAGCGCACGGTCGCGACGGTCGGGATGCCCAGGCGCTGGTAGACCTCGGCGCGGCGCGGGTCGTAGATCCGGGCCGCGACGTGCTCGACGCCGAAGTTCTCCCGGGCCACGCGGGCCGCGATGATGTTGGAGTTGTCACCGCTGGAGACGGCGGCGAAGGCGCCCGCCTCCTCGATGCCGGCCTCCTTGAGGGTGTCCTGGTCGAAGCCCACCCCGGTCACCCGCCGCCCGTTGAACCCGGCGCCCAGACGCCGGAACGCGGTCGGGTCCTGATCGACGACGGCCACCGAGTGACCCTGTTTCTCCAGCGCTCTCGCGAGGGCGGAACCCACGCGTCCGCAGCCCATGATGACGATGTGCACGGGACTACCTCACCCAGTCCGTTGGGGTCATGACCTGCGCAAACACCGCTCATCATCCTTCCGCCCCGATGTCCGGGGGTGATCGTCAGGCCGCACCTTCGGTTCGGCGCGGCGGGGCAGCCGGTCCGCTGCTTCCAAGCTCATCATCCGACACGCTAGCCGGTCCACCGAACGCAGTCTCGACGTAGGTGGTACCGCGGGGGACGTTCTCGCAGTAACTGCCCTTACGATTCCTTAACGTGCCTATGCCTGCTGATCTCCCGAAACGCATCCTGATCGGACGCGCGCTACGAAGCGACAAGCTGGGGGAGACCCTCCTCCCCAAGCGGATCGCCCTGCCGGTCTTCGCCTCGGACGCGCTCTCCTCTGTCGCTTATGCCCCCGAGGAGATCCTCCTCACCCTCTCGCTGGCCGGGGCGTCCGCGATCCACTTCTCGTGGCAGATCGGCGTCGTGGTCGCCATCGTGATGCTCGCGGTGGTTGCCTCGTACCGGCAGAACGTGCACGCCTACCCGAGCGGCGGCGGCGACTACGAGGTGGCCACGGTCAACCACGGGCCGAACTCCGGCCTGGTGGTGGCCAGCGCCCTGATGGTCGACTACATCCTGACGGTCGCCGTCTCCACCACCTCCGGCGTGGCCAACGTCGTCTCCGCGGTGCCCGCGCTGCGCGGGCACGAGATGGCCCTCTCGGTCACCCTGGTGATCGTCCTGATGGGCATGAACCTGCGCGGCGTCCGCGAGTCGGGATCCGCCTTCGCGGTCCCGACGTACGCCTTCATGGTCGGCGTGCTCGGCATGGTGGTCTACGGCCTGGTCCGGCACTTTGGCTTCGGGGCGCAGATGCCCGCCGAGAGTGCGGGCTTCCACCTGGAGGCGACTGCGGGCAACGGTTCCCTGGCCGGGTTCGCACTGGTCTTCCTGCTGCTCAAGGCGTTCTCCTCCGGCTGTGCCGCGCTGACCGGCGTCGAGGCGATCTCCAACGGCGTGCCGGCCTTCCGCAAGCCGAAGAGCAAGAACGCGGCCACCACCCTGCTGATGATGGCCACCATCGCCGTGACGATGTTCATGGGCATCATCTACCTCGCCCACCTGACCGGTACCCAGATGGCCGAGTACCCGGAGACCCAGCTGGTGGGCGTCCCGGCGGACTACCACCAGAAGACGGCGCTGGCGCAGATCAGCGAGGCCGTGTTCTCGAACTTCACCCCGGGCTTCTACTTCATCGCCGGCGTCACCGGTCTGATCCTGGTGCTCGCGGCCAACACCGCCTTCAACGGCTTCCCGGTGCTCGGCTCGATCCTCGCGCAGGACCGCTACCTGCCCCGCCAGCTGCACACCCGCGGCGACCGGCTGGCCTTCTCCAACGGCATCATCCTGCTGGCCACCGCCGCGGTGATCTTCATAGTGGCCTTCGGCGCGGACCCGAACCGGCTGATCCAGCTGTACATCGTCGGTGTCTTCGTGTCCTTCAACATGAGCCAGTCCGGCATGATCCGGCACTGGACCCGCCTGCTGCGCACCGAGACCGACCCGGCCAAGCGGCGCCACATGCAGCGCAGCCGGGCGATCAACACCTTCGGTCTGGTGATGACCGCGGCGGTGCTGATCGTGGTCCTGGTGACCAAGATCGGCCACGCCTGGATCGCGATCGCCACCATGGTGGTGCTCTTCGTGATGATGAAGGCGATCCGCCGCCACTACGACCGGGTCTCCCAGGAGCTGCAGGCCGCCGAGGAGGCGGACGACATCGTGCTGCCCACCCGGGTGCACGGCATCGTGCTGGTCTCCAAGCTGCACAAGCCCGCGCTGCGCGCCCTGGCCTACGCCCGGCTGGCCCGCTCGCACACGCTGGAGGCCATCACGGTCAACGTGGACCCGGCGGACACCGAGGCGCTGCGCACGGACTGGGACGAGCGCGGCATCGAGGTGCCGCTCAAGGTGCTCGACTCCCCGTACCGCGAGATCACCGGTCCGGTCCTGGACTACGTCAAGAACCTGCGCCGCAGCAGCCCGCGGGACGTCGTCTCGGTCTACATCCCCGAGTACGTCGTCGGCCACTGGTACGAGCACCTGCTGCACAACCAGAGCGCGCTGCGCCTCAAGGGGCGTCTGCTGTTCAAGCCCGGTGTCATGGTGACCTCCGTACCCTGGCAGCTGGAGTCCTCCGAGCGGCGCAAGCCGCAGCGCGCCTGGTCGGCGCCGGGAGCCGTCCGTCGAGGCGAGCCCAGGCACGAGCGCGTAGAGTCGGGTAATTCCAGCACCGACCTCACCAACGCCAGCAAGGACTCGACTTCGTGACCCGCAACAACCCGTCCCGCTCCTCGGGGAAGTCCGGCAAGGCCGGGAAGTCCTCCAAGCCGGGACAGGTCGCCCGCCCGCGCTGGGGGTCCAAGCCGACGCGCTCGGCCGCCACCGACCGCGAGGGCTACACGGCCCAGACCGCCCCGATCGTCCCCGCCGAGCCGAAGCCCCAGCCGGCCCAGGACCGGCCCGCACCGGCTGCGAAGACCGCTGCCGGGAAGTCCGCGTCGGCTTCGAAGTCCGCGCAGGGCTCGAAGGGCGAGCGTCCGCGCAAGCAGGCCGTCCGCCCGCCGAAGGCGCTGCGCACCGCCAAGCCGGCCCGTGCCGAGCGCACGCCCAAGGCCCCGACCGGCGACCCGCTGGTCGGCGAGCGGTACGAGGTCGAGGTGGGCCCGGTCGCGCACGGTGGCGGCCACTGCGTGGCCCGGCACGAGGGCCGGGTGCTCTTCGTCCGGCACACGCTGCCGGGTGAGCGGGTGATCGCCGAGATCACCGAGGGCACCACCACCTCCCGTTTCCTGCGCGCCGACGCGGTGGAGGTCCTGGAGGCCGCCAAGGAGCGCATCCCCGCGCCGTGCCCGTTCTCGGGCCCCGGCAGGTGCGGCGGCTGCGACTGGCAGCACGTCACCCCGGGCGGGCAGCGCAAGCTCAAGGGCCAGGTGCTCACCGAGCAACTGGCCAAGCTCGCCGGGCTGACCCCCGCCGAGGCCGGTTGGGACGGCAGCGTCGAGCCGGTGGGCGGCAAGCTCCCGGCCGGCGAGGTGCCCGCCTGGCGCAGCCGGGTCCAGTACGCGGTGGACCCGGAGACCGGCAAGGCCGGCCTGCGCCGCCACCGGTCGCACGACATCGAGCCGATCGACCGCTGCCTGATCGCCGCCCCCGGGGTGACCGAGCTGGGCATCGAGGCCCGCGACTGGCCGGGTGTCGAGACGGTCGAGGCGATCGCCGCCAGCGGCTCCTCGGACCGCCAGGTGGTCCTGACGCCGCGTGCCGGTGCGCAGCTGCCGCTGGTCGAGCTGAACCAGCCGGTCTCCATCTCCCGGATCGACGAGCAGGGGCTCTTCCACCGGGTGCACGGCCGGACCTTCGTCCGTGAGCGGGCCGCCGGGCGCACCTGGCGGGTCAGCAACGGCGGGTTCTGGCAGATCCACCCCGAGGCGCCGACCACCCTGGTGGACGCCGTCCTGGACGGCCTGGACCCGCAGTGGGGCGAGATGGCCCTCGACCTGTACTGCGGTGTCGGCCTGTTCGCCGGGGCGCTGGCCGACCGGGTCGGCGAGGACGGCGCGGTGCTCGGCATCGAGTCCAGCAAGCAGGCCGTCGTCGACGCCCGGCACAACCTGGCCGAGGTGGAGAACGTCCGGATCGAGTGCGACAAGGTCGAGTCGCTGCTCCCGCGGACCGGGATCACCTCCACCGACCTGATCGTGCTCGACCCGCCGCGCGCGGGGGCGGGGCGCGAGACCGTCGCGCACCTGGTCGGCCTGGAGGCCCGCCGGATCGCGTACGTCGCTTGCGACCCGGCAGCGCTCGCCCGTGACCTGGCCTTCTTCCGCGAGGGCGGCTACCGTCCGGTCTCGCTGCGGGCCTTCGACCTCTTCCCGATGACCCACCACTTCGAGTGCGTGGCCATCCTGGAGCCGGTCGGGGAGTAAGCGGGTCGGCCGTACCGCGCCTCGGGGCGCGGGGAACGGCGCGAGAAGCCGCGCACCTTTCGTGCAGGCTTCCCGCGCCCTTCCCCGCGCCCCTCCCGTCTGCCGGGCCGGGCGAGAGAGGTTCGCCGGATTGCGGCTGCGTCGCGGCCGGTCGGCGTGCGGGACCGGCCGTAGCCTGCTCGTACCCCGAGGCGGACCCGCTGTGAGGAGACCGATGCGCCCGGTGTCCGACGTCACGGCGAACGAGGAGACGGGCCGTCCGGCGGCGGTGCCGCCGAGCGGGCGGGCGACGGCGCTACGGCTCGCGGGTGCGTGCGCCGGGGCGACGCCGGCGGTGGTGCTGCGACTGGCGGGGGTGCACCCGGCGGCGGTGGTGGGGATGGTGGTCTTCGGCCTGGGGGTGCTGGCGGCCGCGCTGCTGCTGATGTGGGCGGCCGAGACCGCCCGGGAGGACATCGCGGGTCCACTGGCGCTGGCGCTGCTGGCGTTCATCGCGGTGCTGCCGCTGGTGGAACGGCAGGTGGACGAGGTGATGCTGACGGCCGCCCAGACCCTGCTGGCCGTTGTCCTGCTGCTGGACCTGCGCTTCCTGCCGTGGAAGGCGGGGCTGCTCTTCGGACTGTTCGCGGTCCAGTTCGTGCTGCCCGGAGAGAACGCCCGGCTGCTGCTCGGCTACGTCTACCTCGCGCTCGCGCTGGCCCTGCTGACCCGGCGCTGGAGGGAGCTTCCCGCGACCGCGCGGGCCGTCGGTGGCCGGATCGAGGGGGATCCGCACTGAGCTGCGGGCGCGGCGGTCGGACGGCCGGTACGGGCGTGCGCATCCTGTAGGGAGCGGCTCGTGGCCTGCTCACGGCCTGTCCGCGTCCTGGGTACGGCCTGCCTGCGGCCGGGGTACGGCCTCCTACGGCCGTGGTTCACGGTGGCCGGGTCTCCGGGTGATCTCGTTCGGCCCCGTAGCGGTGTTGTGCGCGAAGGGGTGACACGGCGGGTCGGCGGGTATGTTCCCCAGCGCTCGCAGGCGTTTTCCGGCCTTCTGGGAGCACTGGGACCAGGGAGGGCGTGGGGGAGGCCGGAATGCGCCCTTGTTGTGCTAGCACCTCGACGCTAGCGTTAGTTCATGGCGAAGAAGCAGCTGAACGTCCGGGTGGATGCGGCCACCGCCGAGATGGCGCGCGAGCGCGCCGAGCAGCAGGGGATCAGCATGAACCAGTACATCGAACGGCTTGTCAGGCAGGACATGGGCGAGACCGGACGGCTGTTCGTCGACGCCGCCGCGCAGTTCATGAAGGAGTACGAGTCGACCTTCCTCGCCGAGTTCGGCGACGGCCTGCAGGACGTGCGTCGTTGAACCTTGAGGTGGACCTCTCGTGGCTGCTCATGACTGCTGAGCAGTACACCCCCGGCGATCCGCCGGTCACCGACTACGGATCGCTGCTCGCGGCAGTCGCCCGGCACCAGGCCGAAATCTTCGACATCGCCGTCTACCCCGAACCGCAGGACCGCGCGGCGGCCCTGATGCACCAGCTGATCCGGGTTCCGGCACTGGAGCGGAGCAACGAGCTCTTCGCCACCGCCGTCGCCTACGCGTACCTGGTGGCCAGCGGCTGCAGCGTCGCCACCACCGCGCGGGAGGTCCGCAGCCTGGCCCGGGCCATCAGGGAGGGCAAGCTCGGCGTCAGCGGCGTGTCCGACCGGCTGGCCGCCTGGGTGGTCGACGAGGCGGAGGAGGAAGAGGTCCGGGGGGACGACGACGGGGACGAGGGCGACTCCGACTGAGCCCACGGCAGGCCCGCGGCAGGCCCAGAGCAGGCCCGGGGCGGTTCCCCGGGCAGCCCCGGGGAGTTCCTGCGGGGCCGGCGTGCGGCTGGGGCCGGTACCCGAGCGGGCCCGTGACCGGGGAACCGTCGGACAGGACCTAGGCTGGGGGTTTCACCCCACACGGCGAGGAACCACGGACGTTGCTGCAGGACATCGAGCGCTATCTGGCCTGCCCGCACTGCGCACAGCAGCTGGCCCTCGACGGCCGTACCCTGCATTGCCCCGCAGGCCACACCTTCGACCAGGCCAAGCAGGGCTACGTCAGCCTGCTGGCCGGTGACGCGCACACCGGCACCGGTGACACCTCCGCCATGGTCGCCGCGCGCAGCGAGTTCCTGGCCGCCGGCCACTACCGGCCGATCGCGGAGGCCCTCGCCGCAGCGGCGGGCCGGACCGACGGCCTGGTGGCGGACCTGGGTGCGGGCACCGGCTACTACCTCGCCCACGTCCTGGAGCAGGCCGGCGGCGTGGGGGCCGCACTGGACATCTCCAAGTACGCGCTGCGCCGGGCCGCCAAGGCGCACGCCCGGATCGGCGCGGTGGTCTGCGACGCCTGGCGACCGCTTCCGCTGCAGAGCGACAGCGCGGATCTGGTGCTGAACGTCTTCGCGCCCAGGAACGGTCCGGAGATCCGGCGGGTGCTGCGCCCCGGCGGCCGACTGCTGCTCGTCTCGCCGACCTCCAGGCACTTGCGTGAGCTGGTCGCGGCCCTCGGCCTGCTCTCGGTGGACGAGGAGAAGGAACGCCGGATCGACGAGAAGCTGAGCCCCTGGCTGACCAGGACCGACCGGGTCGAGGTCGAGTTCCGGCTCAGCCTGTCGCGGGCCGACGCGGCTGCCGTCGTGGCGATGGGCCCCAACGCCTGGCACACCGCTCCCGGCGTGCTCGCCGCCGCGCTGGCCGAGCTGCCGGAGCCGGTGGAGGTCACCGGCTCGGTGCAGGTGGCGACGTACCGGTAGGGCGGGCGGCCCGTTCGGCCCGCCGTCCGTCGTCCAGTGCGTGGTGGCTGGCGGGCAGCGGCTGCTTGTGGCGGGTGGCGCCGGGCGTCAATCGCCGGGGGCGCACCTGACAATCCATTGGGATGAACCGTGCATGCAGGGACGTTTCGCCTCTCCCCGCGGCAGTTAGGGTGCGCCGGGTGACCAGCGAAGCCGCCCAGTCCGCAGCCCAGTCCGCCGCCGCACCGGCGGGAAGTGCCGCCCTGTCGGCCGGAGGCGTCGTCCAAGGGGCCGGAGGCCCTGCGGGAAGGCCTTCCGCCCGCCCCGCCGTCGAGGAGCTCAGGCTCACCTCGTTCAAGTCGTACCGCCGGGCGACACTCGCGCTCTCCCCGTTCACCGTGCTGTACGGGCCCTCGGGGGTCGGCAAGTCGAATGCGCTCGACGCGCTGGCCGTACTCTCCCGGCTGGCACTCGGCGAGCCGATCGGCCCGTCGCTGGACGGCCTCGGCGGTACCGCCGGGCCGCTGGCCCAGCCGGTCAGGGGCGGTCTGCTGGGCTGCGTGCCGCACGGCCGCAACGCGATCATCCTCGGGTGCACGGTCCGCTCCTGCGCCGGTCCGATCCGGCTCGAACTCGTGGTGCGCACCGACGGGCGGGTCCGGGTCGCCAGGGAGTGGCTCACCTGCGCGGGACGGACGCTGGTCGAGACCGGGGAACAGGACGTGGCGCACGGCAAGGTCAACGTCACCTGGCACAACGACACCCGGCAGGGTGACATCCGGGCGCCCTTCCCGAGCGACAGCCTGATCGTCACCCAGATCCCGCTGCGCGTGGCCGGTTCCTCGGCGGGGGAGTGCAAGGTGCTGGCGGCGGCGGAGCAGCTCCTGACCGCGCTGCGCGAGATCTTCCCGCTGCACCCCGTGCCCGCTCTGATGCGCGACTGGGCGCAGCCCGATCCGGACGCCCGCCTGCTCGGCTCGGCCGCCAACATCTCGGCTGTTCTGGCCAGGGTCAGGAACGACTGCACCCGGCGCTACGGCCGGCTGCTCAAAGCCGTCCAGGCGGCCGCCCCGCACCCGCTGCTCGGCCTGGACGTGGCCCGCCGCGGCCCCGAGGCGCAGGAGCGGCTGCTCGCGGTCTTCGACGAGGGGGTGCTCGGGCGGACCAGCGCGGACCAGGCCTCGGACGGCATGCTGCGGCTGCTCGCGTTCGCCGCCGTGCTGCTGACCGGAGCCGGCGTGCTGGACGTCGAGTTTGCCGCCGAGGTGCCGCCGGCCCATCGCCAACTGGCCGTACTGGCCGAGGATCTGGGAGCCGGGCTGGCCGGCGAGCAGGTCGCCGCGCTGCTGCGAGTGGCTCGCGAGGTGTGTGAGAAGGGGGACGTCCGGCTGCTCGCCGCGTTGAACGATCCGGCTCCGGTGCGGGAGGTGGGCGGTGCCGAACTGGTCGAGTGCCGAAGGGATCCGGCCACCGGCCACAGTGTGCTGCGGCCTGATCCGCCCCGGGTACCGGTGCAGTCGGCGCGGGGGGACCGGGCAGGGGCGAGCGGCACCGCGGCAGCTGCGGGCGCCGAGGGTGCGGCCGGCGCGGGGACGGAGGGGGATGTGCCGGGTGGTGGCGCCGAGGCATCGGCGATGGGGTAGACCTGGGGGTGTGAGTGAGCAGACGAACGGCCCGGCGGGCCCGACCCTGGGGGAGCTGCAGCAGCGGCTCACGGACTTCGCGGCGGCCCGCGACTGGCAGCCGTTCCACACCCCGAAGAACCTTGCGGCCGCGCTGAGCGTGGAGGCGGGTGAACTGCTGGAGATCTTCCAGTGGTTGACACCCGAGCAGGCGGCTTCGGTGATGGCCGAGCCGGACCGGGCGCACCGGGTCCGGGACGAGGTGGCCGATGTGCTGGCGTACCTGTTGCAGTTCTGCACGGTGCTCGGGGTGGATCCGTTGACGGCGCTGGCGGCAAAGATCGAGCGGAACGAGCTCCGCTTCCCGGCGGCCGACCGGGGCCGACGGGGAGGGGGTGATCAGGCCGGGTGATCGCCGGGCCGCCGCCTGGCTCCGCCGACGTGGGCCCCTGAACCCTGAACCCTGAGCTGTGGGTTGTGGGCCGTGGGCCCGGTGGCCCGGTCGGTCGATCCGGGTCCGCAGACCTGGTTTCGCTGGTCCGAGTCCGCCGATCTGGACCTGCCGGACTGCCCACAGTTCACCCGTGTGGGTGACATGAGTTTTCCACAGGGCGGGGTTGTCCACAGGATTCGCCGAGGGTGCTGCGCGGACCCGACTCGAGCAGCACGCTTGCGCCGTGACACACCGTCGACGACGACGGTTCGACGCAAGCGAGGGGAGCGGCGGGTTATGGACGCGCTGCGATTGATCAAGACGTCCCGACACGCGTTGGCGGAGGCCAGGAGCGTGCCGGACGCGCTCGCCGAGGCCTGGCAGGCGGGGCTGCTCACCGAGGCGGTCGGAGCGAGGATCGCCGAGCGCGAATCCGGCGAGACCGCTGCGCTGGGCCAGTTGCTCTGCGATGCCGGGGCCCACACCGTCGGTTGTCTGGACCAGTCGTCCGGTGGCACGTCGGCCGACGGCGGCGCCGATCAGGAGTGGAGCCGGGGCGACTGCGGCGGCGCCGGCCGAGCGGCCCGGCTGGACGAACTCGGTGAACTGGAGCCCGTCCTCGAGGAGCTCGGCCGACTCCTGCACGAGGTCGCCGAAACGCTCGTGGTGCTGGCCTGTGGTGCCGACGGCGAGAGCCTCTACTGGCGGTGCATCGACGGGGTGGACGCCGGGGCCGAGTGCAAGGACTTGGTAGCGGAACTGCTCAGGACGGTACGCAAGCAGTCGGGGGACGAGAGCACGGACGGGGGCAGCGACTCGCCGGACGATGGACACGGCTGGTACGAGGACGAGGAGTGGGACCACCACCGGGAACGGCGAGACGGAGACGATCGGCGGCGCAGCCACCGGCAGCACGGCGAACGCCTGGCAGGGGAGCGGCCGAGCGGGGAGAGGCACCGCGCCGGGCGGGCCGGCACACCGGACTCGACCGTGGAGCCGGACGATGCGGGGACCGGGCCGGTCACGGACCGGTGCCCGGAGCGGGGTCTGCCGACCCTGGTCATTCCGCTGGCCCCACCGGGCGCGTCGCCCGGCTACCGGCCTCCGGTGGACGAGTCGGCCGAGCTGTCGGTGGCGGCCCGTTCCGCAGCGGATCAGCCGGCGCCGGCGTCCCCGCCGTCGGTGGACCGGTTCGGCTGTGCGCCGGAGGAGCGGAGGTCTGCGCCGAGACCGGCCAGTGAGTCGTTGACGGACGCGAGCAGTGCCTGCATCTGTTCGAGCAGACTGCCGGGCGTGGTGGTCGCGGGAGCGGCGGGATCAGTAGTGGCGGGCACGCCTGCGGCGGCTGCTGTCCGTGGTGCGGTGGGTGCCTCGGACCTCGGTTCGGACATGAGGGGACCTCTTCGGCTCGGTGGTGCGGTATGAGGCGGCGGGTGTCGACGCCGTCGGTTCAACGAGCAGCCGCGGCACGCGGTCACCCCCGACCACTCCTCGCGGTCCGAGACCCGCGTCCTGCCGACCGCAGGGGTGGGAGCGGACTGCGGTGCGGCGTCGGACTCGGCCGGGCGGGCCGACCGGGTGCGTGGGAAACACCGGGGCCCCCGGTGCCGTCGCGAGGACGACGCCGAGGGCCCCGGCAGGACGCAGGAGGTCAGTTGTGCGCGTGCAGGTCCGTGTTGAGGCCACCCCACGAGCCGGACCGGGCGATCACCTCGACCGCGCCACTCTGCGAGTTGCGGCGGAACAGCAGGTTGTCCTGGCCGGAGAGCTCGACCGCCTTGGCGATCTTGCCGTCGGGGGTGGTGACCCGGGTGCCGGCGGTCACGTACAGACCGGCCTCGACCACGCAGTCGTTGCCCAGCGAGATGCCGATGCCCGCGTTGGCACCGAGCAGGCAGCGCTCGCCGACCGAGACGACCTGCTTGCCGCCACCGGAGAGGGTGCCCATGATCGAGGCGCCGCCGCCGATGTCGCTGTGGTCGCCGACCACGACACCCGCGCTGATCCGGCCCTCGACCATCGAGGTGCCCAGGGTGCCGGCGTTGAAGTTGACGAAGCCCTCGTGCATCACGGTGGTGCCGACGGCCAGGTGCGCGCCGAGGCGGACCCGGTCGGCGTGCGCGATCCGGACACCCGACGGTGCGACGTAGTCGGTCATCCGCGGGAACTTGTCGATGCCGTACACGGCCAGCTGCCCGCCCTGGACGCGGACGGCGAGCCGGGCCCGCTCGACGCTCTCGACCGGCACCGGGCCGATGCTGGTCCAGGCGACGTTGGCGAGCAGGCCGAAGATGCCGTCCAGGTTCTGACCGTGCGGCTTGACCAGGCGGTGGCTCAGCAGGTGCAGGCGCAGGTACGCGTCGTGTGCGTCCAGCGGCTTCTCGTCCAGCGAGGCGATGGTGGTGCGCACCGCGACCACCTCGACGCCCCGGCGGGCGTCACTGCGCAGCGCCTCCGTGGAGCCTGCGCCGAGAGCCGCCTCGGCCTCCTCGGCGGTCAGCCGGACGGTGCCGGCCGGGCCCGCCTCGGCGACGAGTTCGGGGGCGGGGTACCAGGTGTCGAGGACGGTCCCGTCGGTGGCGACGGTGGCCAGACCGACGGCGACGGCGCCGCTTGCGAGGTTGGAGGTTTCAGCAGTCACATCGTGCACGTTAACGAATCCCGGCCGTCGGTGCCGAACTCGCTCACCGTCCGGACGCGGCTTCGCAACGGGGCACGGGTAAAACCCGGTGCTCCGACGGCGCGGGCTCGGCAATACTCAGACGGGTGTTCATCTCGATCTCCACCACAGGAACGGCCGCGCGGCCTGCCACTGACCTGGGATTCCTGCTGCACAAGCACCCTGACAAGGTGCAGCGGTTCTCGACCTCCCACGGTGAGGCGCATGTCTTCTACCCCGAGGCGACGGTGGGGGCGTGCACCGCGGTGCTGCTGCTGGAGGTCGACCCGATCGCGCTGGTGCGGAAGGGCCGGGGCAAGGGGCGCGGGGGCTCCCCGGACTTCGCACTCGCCCAGTACGTCAACGACCGCCCCTACGCGGCCTCCTCGCTGCTCGCGGTGGCCCTGAGGACGGTCTTCCGGTCGGCCATGAAGGGCGTCTGCGAGCTGCGGCCGGGCCTTGCGGACCAGCCGCTGCCCCTGCGGATCTCGCTGCCCGCCGTACCGGCGAGCGGTGCGGGCGGTATGGGCGAGGCGGGTGGCGCGGGTGGCGCGGCGCTGGTCGGTCGGCTCTTCGAGCCGCTCGGCTGGCAGGTGGCGGCCGAGGCGATCCCGCTGGACGAGGCGTTCCCCGAGTGGGGCGAGTCCCGGTACGTCCGGGTCGAGCTGACCGCCACCGTGCGACTGGCCGACGCCCTCCAGCAGCTCTATGTACTGCTGCCGGTGCTGGACGGTTCGAAGCACTACTGGGTCGCGCCGGACGAGGTCGACAAGCTGCTCGACGCCGGTGAGGGCTGGCTCGCCGAGCACCCGGAGCTCAACCTGATCATCCGGCGGTACCTGGCGCGGCGCTGGTCGCTGGCCAGGACCGCGCTGGAGCGCCTGGAGCTGGCCCGGCTCGCCGAGGCCGATGACCGGGAGGCCGAGGAGCTCGACAATGCGGTGGGTGACGAGAACACCGACGAGAACACCGACGAGGAGGACGCCGACGGGAGGCTGGGCACGGAGGGTGCGGAGTCGGCCGGGCCCGGGCAGGGGGTGGCCGAGGCCGCCGGGCAGAGGCCCACGTCGCTTGCGGTCCAGCGCCGGGAGGCGATCCTGGCCGCGCTGAACGAGGCCGGTGCAGCCAGGGTGCTCGATCTCGGTTGCGGGCAGGGCGAGTTGGTCGGAGCACTGCTCAAGGACGCCCGGGTGACCGAGGTGCTCGGTGTGGACGTGTCCGTACGGGCGCTCTCGGCGGCCGCCCGCAAATTGCGGATCGAGCGGATGCCGGAGCGCCAGTCGTCCCGGGTCCGCTTGGTCCAGGGCGCGCTCACCTACACCGACGCACGTCTCAAGGGCTATGACGCGGCCGTGCTCTCCGAGGTCATCGAGCACCTGGACCTGCCCAGGCTGCCCGCCCTCGAGTACGCGGTGTTCGGCTCGGCCCGCCCCGGCGCCGTCGTCGTGACCACGCCCAACGCCGAGTACAACGTCCGCTGGGAGACCCTCCCGGCCGGGCACGTCCGGCACGCCGATCACCGCTTCGAGTGGGACAGGGCGCAGTTCCTGGCCTGGGCGGAGCGGGTGGCCCGCGCGTACGGATACACCGTCACCGTCCGTCCGGTCGGCCCGCACGACGAGCAGGTCGGCGCGCCGACCCAGCTCGCCCTGTTCCGCCTCGGGACCGCCGAACCCGGCACCGGAACATCCGCCACGCCCCGGGCCACCGCCACGACCACGACCACCGCTGAAGGGAGCGTGACCCGATGACCGACACGACCGCAACACCCGGTGCAGCGCCCACCACGGCACCCACCGCTGCATCCACTCCGATCCGCGGCCTGCCCGTCACCGACGTCTCGCTGGTGGTGCTGATCGGGACCACGGGCTCCGGCAAGTCCAGTTTCGCCCGTAAGCACTTCCTGCCGACCCAGGTGGTGTCCTCCGACTTCTGCCGGGGCCTGGTCGCCGACGACGAGAACGACCAGTCGGCCTCCGGCGACGCCTTCGACGTGCTGCACTACATCGTGGGCAAGCGTCTGGCAGCCGGACGGCTCACCGTCGTGGACGCCACCAACGTCCAGCAGGAGGCCCGCCGGCAGCTGGTGCAGACGGCCCGGGAGCACGACGTGCTGCCGATCGCGATCGTCCTGGACGTCCCGCCGGGGGTCTGCGCCGAGCGCAACCGCACCCGTCCGGACCGGCAGTTGCCCCCGCACGTGATCACCCGTCAGCAGCGCGAGCTGCGCCGCTCGATCAGGGGGCTGGAGCGCGAGGGCTTCCGGAAGGTCCACGTCCTGCGGGGCGAGGCGGAGGTGGAGGCCGCCGGGATCGTCATCGAGAAGCGCCACAACGACCTGCGCCACCTGACCGGCCCGTTCGACATCGTCGGTGACATCCACGGTTGCCGCTCCGAGCTGGAGACCCTGCTCGTGCGGCTCGGCTACGCCCTCACCCGGGACGGGCAGGGCCGCCCGGTCGACGCCGTGCACCCCGAGGGCCGTACGGCGGTCTTCGTCGGCGACCTGGTCGACCGCGGCCCGGACACTCCGGGCGTGCTGCGTCTGGTGATGGGCATGGTGGGTGCCGGCCACGCCGTCTGCGTCCCCGGCAACCACGAGAACAAGCTGGGCCGCTGGATGGACGGCCGCAAGGTCACCGTCTCGCACGGCCTGCAGGAGTCGATGGACCAACTGGCGGGCGAGACCGAGGAGTTCCGCGCCCAGGTGCGGGCCTTCATGAGCGGTCTGGTCAGCCACTACCTGCTGGACGGCGGCAACCTGGTGGTCTGCCACGCCGGGCTCCCGGAGAAGTACCACGGCCGCACCTCGGGCCGGGTCCGCTCGCACGCCCTCTACGGCGACACCACCGGCGAGACCGACGAGTACGGGCTGCCGGTCCGCTACCCGTGGGCCGAGGAGTACCGCGGCAGAGCCCTCGTGGTCTACGGTCACACCCCGGTTCCGGCCGCGAGCTTCCTCAACAACACCATCTGCCTGGACACCGGCTGTGTCTTCGGCGGCAGCCTCACCGCGCTCCGCTACCCGGAGCGCGAGCTGGTCAGTGTCCCGGCCGAGCAGGAGTGGTACGCCCCGGTCCGTCCGATGCACAGTGACGCTCCCGGCGCCCGCGAGGGCCGACCGCTCGACCTGGCCGATGTGGCCGGCCGTCGGGTGGTGGAGACCGCACACCACGGCCGGGTCGCGGTGCGGGAGGAGAACGCTGCGGCGGCGCTGGAGGTGATGAGCCGTTTCGCGCTCGACCCCAGGCTGCTCGCCTACCTGCCGCCGACCATGGCGCCCAGCGCCACCTCGCGCCGCGAGGGCTTCCTGGAGCACCCGGAGGAGGCGTTCTTCGCCTACCGCCACGACGGGGTGCGGCAGGTGGTCTGCGAGGAGAAGCACATGGGATCCCGTGCGGTGGTCCTAGTCGCCCGGGACGCTGCCGCGCTGGAGAAGCGGTTCGGTGTCGAGGGGCGGGGTGCGATCTGGACCAGGACCGGGCGGGCCTTCCTGAGCGACGAGGAGCTGACCGGTGCGGTGCTGGAGCGGGTCCGCGCGGCAGCCGAGCGGGCCGGGCTGTTCGAGGAGCTGGCAAGTGACTGGCTGCTGCTCGACGCCGAGCTGATGCCCTGGTCGCTCAAGGCCGCCGAGCTGCTGCGCCGTCAGTACGCGGCCGTCGGCGCGGCGGCGGGTGCGGTGCTGCCGCCGGTCCTGGCAGCGCTGGAGCAGGGGGCCGGCCGTGGGCTGGCGCTCGGCGAACTGGCCGACCGGCAGCGGCAGCGCGCGGTGGACGCGGAAGCCTTCACCGCCGCCTACCGCCGTTACTGCTGGCCGACCGAGGGCCTGTCCGGGATCCGGCTCGCGCCCTTCCAGGTGCTGGCCGCCGAGGGGGCCAACCTCGCCGTGCGTCCGCACGACGAGCACCTCGCCCGGATCGACCGCCTGGTCGCGGCGGACGACCCGCAGGCGCCGATCCTGCAGGGCACCGGCCGCCTGGTGGTCGACACCTCGGACGAGGAGTCGATCGCCGCGGGCGTTGCCTGGTGGGAGGGGCTGACGGCGGCTGGTGGCGAGGGCATGGTGGTCAAGCCGCTCGCGTCCTGCGTCCGTCGCGAGACGGGCGAGGGCCGTCCGGGCGGGCTGGTCCAGCCGGGCATCAAGGTCCGCGGCCGGGAGTACCTGCGGATCATCTACGGTCCGGACTACACCCAGTACCTGGACCGGCTGCGGCAGCGCTCGCTCGGCCACAAGCGCTCGCTCGCCCTGCGCGAGTACGCGCTCGGCCTGGAAGCGCTGGACCGGCTGGCGGCGGGCGAGCCGCTGTGGCGGGTGCACGAGCCGGTGTTCGCCGTCCTGGCCCTGGAGTCGGAGCCGGTCGACCCGCGGCTGTGACGCTTCGGGCAGCCCTGCACGGTCGCCCTGCCCGGTACCTCCTGCCCGGCCGTGTGGAGGCGGCCGGGTGAGGCGGTCGGGCAGGGCTGGCCTTCCGGCCTCCCGCCTCCTGGATACTGCATAGAAATTCGTGACGTCGTATACACTTCCCGTCTCAGTGTCCCCGTCACTTCAGGAGCCCGGCATGGCCTTCAACCTCCGGAACCGGCACTTCCTCAAGGAGCTCGACTTCTCCCCGAAGGAGTTCCGCTTCCTGCTCGACCTCTCCGCGCAGCTCAAGGCCGCCAAGTACGCGGGGACGGAGCAGCAGCGGCTGCGCGGCAAGAACATCGCGCTGATCTTCGAGAAGACCTCGACCCGTACCCGCTGCGCCTTCGAGGTTGCGGCCCACGACCAGGGCGCCAGCACCACCTACCTCGACCCGTCGGGCTCGCAGATCGGCCACAAGGAGTCGATCAGGGACACCGCCCGGGTGCTCGGCCGGATGTTCGACGGCATCGAGTACCGGGGCCACGGCCAGGAGATCGTCGAGGAGCTGGCCGAGTACGCGGGTGTCCCGGTGTGGAACGGGCTCACCGACGAGTGGCACCCCACGCAGATGCTGGCGGACGTGCTGACCGTCCAGGAGCACACGGCCAAGCCGCTGGAGGAGGTCGCCCTGGTCTACCTCGGCGACGCCCGCTCCAACATGGGCAACTCACTGCTGGTCACCGGTGCCCTGCTGGGGATGGACATCCGGATCGTCGCCCCCCGGCAGCTCTGGCCCGCCGAGGAGGTGCAGAAGGCCGCCCGGGGGCTCGCCGAGTCCACCGGAGCCCGGATCACCCTGACGGAGGACGTCGCGGCCGGGGTGGCCGGTGCCGACTTCCTCTACACCGACGTGTGGGTCTCGATGGGTGAGTCCAAGGAGGTCTGGGCCGAGCGGATCGCGCTGCTGAAGCCCTACCAGGTCTCGATGGAGACGATCCGGGCGACCGGCAACCCGGCGGTGAAGTTCCTGCACTGCCTCCCGGCCTTCCATGACCTGGGTACGGAGGTCGGGCGGCAGATGCACGAGGCCACCGGGATGTCCGAGCTGGAGGTGACCGACGAGGTGTTCGAGTCCCAGTACTCCATCGTCTTCGACCAGGCGGAGAACCGGCTGCACACCATCAAGGCCGTCCTGGTCGCCACCCTGGGGTCCTGACGTACCCCCGGTCCGTCAGAAGCCGACGTTCACGCAGGCCGCCCGGTCGCTCGCGGCGTGCGGGCCGGCCGGGGTGCCCGCATGGAGGACGATCGACTTCGCCTCGCCCGCCCGGGGAGCCCAGCCGACGGTGGCGCTCGCCGAGCCGTTGCCCGACCGGTCGGTGCGGACCGTCATCCGCAGCTCGTTGCGGTCGTTGGCGTAGGCCAGGTCGGTGGACGGCTGCACCGGATCCACCAGGTGCTGGTAGTGCGGGCCGGAGAGTGCCGGGTCGGCCCCGCACCTGCCGGTGTGGACATGGGCCGGGAACTCGTGCGATGCCGCGACCCCCGACAGTTCCACCCGCACCGTGGTCCTGTCCGGTGCGCGTACCACCGTCACATGGACGTGCGCGCCGTACGGGACGAGGTCCGGCGCGTGGCTGATCGCCGTCGGCGGTACGAACGCGGTGGCCGGGTCGAAGTCGGCGTCCACCACCGTCGCGGGCGGCAGGACCGAGCGCGGCAGGGCGAGCGGGATCAGGGAAGCGGCGAGCAGGGCGGGCATGGTGCGGTCGGACCTCCGGGTGGGGCACGGCCGGGGCCGTGGCAACGGACACCGACCACGGTCGCGGTCCGGGCCGCACCTCGACCCGCCGCCGTGCCGCAGGGTCACCCGTACGAGCGGCTCGCTGGGCAGCCCCTCACCGGCATGCCCCAGTGGCGCCGGGAACCGGGAGACGTGCCGGATCCCCACGGCCCGCACACACCCGACAGCGCGCGGCCGGTCGGACGCCTGCGGCCCGCGCGCCCGCCCAGGCCAGTGCGACCGCTCAGGGTCGGCGCGACCGTTCAAGTTCGGCGCGACCGCCCGGGGTCAGCGTGCCGGGGCGATGCCGCGGATCTCGCAGCGCGGCCCGCTGGCCCGCATCAGCCGCAGGTCGGCCGTCACCAGCGGGACCCCCAGCTGCTCCGCCACTGCCACATAGGCGGCGTCGTCCGGCGTCAGGTTGTCCTTCAGCTCCCAGATCCGCCCGAGCAGGGGAGCGACCTCCACCTTGCGGATCGCCAGTCCGGGCAGCTCGGCGGCCAGTTCACTCACCCGTTGTGCGTCGAGTTCGCGGGCGAGGTACAGCCCTCGCAGGGACTGCATGACCTCGATCACCACGTGCTCGGGGGCGGCCCATTCGCCGTCCGCCGCAAGTTCGGCCCGCGCCGCCTCGCCTCGCACGCCCTCGTCGGCCAGGGCCAGCACCAGTGCGGAGGCATCGACGACAATCACGGGCGGGCTCCCTGGGCGGTGGTGGCGGTGGTGGCGGTGCGGACGGTGGCGGTCGGCGGTGACGGACCGGCTCGGCTCACCGTAGCCGGACCCGCGACCGGCCCCGTCGGCGGCACCCGGCCCCGTCGGCAGCACCCGTACCCGCGCCCCCGTACCGTCGGCGGAGCGGCCGTCCCGGCCCGCACCCGGCGGGTCCGACCGCCCCGGGACCGCCCGCCGCCGCCGGTGCGCTGACGCACGTGTCCAGGACTTGCGTCACGGGGGTGGTGAGGGAAGTTTTGGAGACATGCCGCGGTGGTGTCGTCAGATCGCGGTGAAGGGCATGCCTGAACGTCGGACTCGCGCGCCCATGCACTATGGTTTATCTCGACATCGAGATAACTCAGCACTATGGTCTATCTTGACGTCAAGATACTTGCCGAGAGGCGCAGGCCGCCCATGCTCGCGACGGTGAGTTAGCTAAGGCTTACCTTACCTCATTGCCGGATGGGCAGGAGGGGCCCGGCCCCACGCACACACGAAGCACCTAGAAGGAGTCAGTCGTGTCCGCGAACAGCTTCGACGCCCGCAGCTCGCTGCAGGTGGGCGACGAGTCGTACGAGATCTTCAAGCTCTCCGCCGTCGAGGGTTCCGAGCGGCTGCCGTACAGCCTCAAGGTGCTGCTGGAGAACCTGCTCCGCACCGAGGACGGCGCGAACATCACCGCCGACCACATCCGTGCGCTCGGCAACTGGGACGCGAACGCCCAGCCGAGCCAGGAGATCCAGTTCACCCCGGCCCGCGTGATCATGCAGGACTTCACCGGCGTGCCGTGCGTGGTCGACCTCGCGACCATGCGTGAGGCCGTCAAGGAGCTGGGCGGCGACCCGGCCAAGATCAACCCGCTGGCCCCGGCCGAGCTGGTCATCGACCACTCCGTCATCGCCGACAAGTTCGGCACCCCGGACGCCTTCGTCCAGAACGTCGAGATCGAGTACGGCCGCAACAAGGAGCGTTACCAGTTCCTGCGCTGGGGCCAGACCGCGTTCGACGAGTTCAAGGTCGTCCCGCCGGGCACCGGCATCGTGCACCAGGTCAACATCGAGCACCTGGCGCGCACCGTCATGGTTCGGGGCGGCCAGGCCTACCCCGACACCTGCGTCGGCACCGACTCGCACACCACCATGGTCAACGGCCTCGGCGTGCTGGGCTGGGGCGTCGGCGGCATCGAGGCCGAGGCCGCGATGCTCGGCCAGCCGGTCTCCATGCTGATCCCGCGCGTGGTCGGCTTCAAGCTCAACGGCCAGCTGCCGGCCGGCACCACCGCCACCGACCTGGTGCTCACCATCACCGAGATGCTGCGTAAGCACGGTGTGGTCGGCAAGTTCGTCGAGTTCTACGGCGAGGGCGTCACCGCCATCCCGCTGGCGAACCGCGCCACCATCGGCAACATGTCGCCGGAGTTCGGCTCGACCTGTGCGATCTTCCCGATCGACGCCGAGACGATCAACTACCTCAAGCTCACCGGCCGTGACGAGCAGCAGCTCGCCCTGGTCGAGGCGTACGCCAAGGAGCAGGGCCTCTGGCACGACCCGTCGGTCGAGCCGGTCTACTCCGAGTACCTGGAGCTGGACGTCTCCACCGTCGTCCCGTCGATCTCCGGCCCGAAGCGCCCGCAGGACCGCGTGATCCTGGCCGAGGCCGCGACCAAGTTCGCCGAGGCGCTGCCGACCTACTCGGCCGAGGCCTCCAAGCCGACCGCGGTGACCGCCCCCGACGGCTCGACCTACGAGATCGACAACGGCGCGGTCGTGATCGCCTCGATCACCTCCTGCACCAACACCTCCAACCCCTCCGTCATGCTGGGCGCCGCCCTGCTGGCGAAGAAGGCCGTGGAGAAGGGCCTCACGGTCAAGCCGTGGGTCAAGACCACCCTGGCCCCCGGGTCCAAGGTCGTCATGGACTACTACGAGAAGGCCGGCGTTCTCCCCTACATGGAGAAGCTGGGCTTCAACCTGGTCGGCTACGGCTGCGTCACCTGCATCGGCAACTCGGGCCCGCTGCCCGAGGAGGTCTCGGCCGCCGTCAACGCGTCCGACCTGGCCGTCGTCTCGGTGCTCTCCGGCAACCGCAACTTCGAGGGCCGGATCAACCCGGACGTCAAGATGAACTACCTGGCCTCCCCGCCGCTGGTGGTCGCCTACGCCCTCGCCGGCAACATGAACGTCGACATCACCCGTGACGCCCTGGGCAAGGACGCCGACGGTAACGACGTCTTCCTCGCCGACATCTGGCCGTCGGAGAAGGAGGTCGCCGACGTGGTGGCCGCCTCTATCGACCAGGACATGTTCGACAAGGGCTACCAGGACGTCTTCGCGGGCGACCACCGCTGGCAGTCGCTGCCGGTGCCCACCGGCAACACCTTCGAGTGGGACGCCGAGTCCACCTACGTCCGCAAGCCCCCGTACTTCGAGGGCATGGCCAAGACCCCGAGCCCGGTGACCGACATCGCCGGCGCCCGCGTCCTGGCCAAGCTGGGCGACTCGGTCACCACCGACCACATCTCCCCGGCCGGCAACATCAAGCCGGGCACCCCGGCGGCGCAGTACCTGACCGCCAACGGTGTGGAGAAGCGCGACTTCAACTCGTACGGTTCCCGCCGTGGCAACCACGAGGTGATGATCCGCGGCACCTTCGCCAACATCCGTCTGCGCAACCAGATCGCGCCGGGCACCGAGGGCGGCTACACCCGCGACTTCACCCAGGCCGACGCGCCGGTGTCGTTCATCTACGACGCCTCGCAGAACTACCAGACCGCGGGCATCCCGCTGGTCGTCCTGGCCGGCAAGGAGTACGGCTCCGGTTCGTCCCGTGACTGGGCCGCCAAGGGCACCGCGCTGCTGGGCGTCAAGGCCGTCATCGCCGAGTCGTACGAGCGCATCCACCGCTCGAACCTGATCGGCATGGGCGTGCTGCCGCTGCAGTTCCCCGAGGGGCAGGACGCCGACTCCCTCGGCCTGACCGGCGAGGAGACCTTCTCCATCACCGGCGTGACCGAGCTGAACGAGGGCCGCACCCCGAAGACCGTGAAGGTCAAGGCCGGTGACAAGGAGTTCGACGCGGTCGTCCGCATCGACACCCCCGGTGAGGCGGACTACTACCGCAACGGCGGCATCCTGCAGTACGTGCTGCGCAGCCTGATCGGCTGAACCCAGTAGATCCGGCAGAGGCCGGTACTCACTCCTCGGAGTGGGTACCGGCCTCTTGTGCTTTCCGGAGACGTCCCCCGATCACAGTTTGATGCAGTGCTGCTCGAAGCTGCGCGTTTCTATGTTCAAACGCGCACGAACGCGCTACCTTCTCCGGTGTCGGCGGGGCGTCGTTGCACATGTGCAGGTTCCCTGCGAATTGCACATGCTGCACCGCCGACAACGCTTTGGTCGTCAGGGGTCACATCGGGCGGTCGGACTATTGCCGCCAGATGAACAGTGGACTATACCTTTGCGCATCGAAGCAACCGCCCCTGACCGGCACTTTCGCCGCTGGGCGCGCCCCGACAGCGGGAATTGACGATCCGTCATAACCTGACCGCATCTTCTGGAGACGAGGGGTTAGGGCACTCATGGGCTCTGCAACCGAGTACAACCGCCGTGACATCTTCAAGCGCGCCGCCGGTATCGCCGTGCTCGCGGCCGCCGGAAGCCCGCTGCTCGCCGCCTGTGCCGGCGGCACCGGCGGCAGCGACACCAAGGGCGCGAAGAGCGGCGGTTACGACCTGGCCGACGCCAAGAACCCGTTCGGCGTGGACGGCAAGGCGGGCCTCGAGGCCTTCATCTTCGACGGCGGCTTCGGCAGCGAGTACCTCAAGGCGTTCGCGGCCATCTACGCCAAGACCTATCCCGACGCGAAGATCAACCAGCAGGCCGACAAGGACGTCACCGGCAAGCTCCAGCCCCGCTTCAACGCGGGCAGCCCGCCGGACGTCATCGACGACTCCGGCAACAAGCAGATCAAGCTGGACGTGCTGGTCGACTCCAACCAGCTGACCGACCTCCAGCCGCTGCTCGACGCCCCGTACCTCGACGACCCGTCCAAGAAGGTCCGGGACGTGCTGATGCCCGGCACCATCGACTCGGGCACCATCAAGGGCAAGGTCTACAACCTCTCCTACGTCTACACCGTCTTCGGCCTCTGGTACTCCGCCAAGCTCTTCAAGGACCACGGCTGGACGGCGCCGAAGACCTGGGCCGACTTCATCACGCTCTGCGGCCAGATCAAGGCCGCCGGCATCGCGCCGCTGGCCCACCAGGGCAAGTACCCGTACTACATCAACGTCGCCATGCTGGACATGATCGCCAAGCAGGGCGGTCTCGACCTGATGAAGCGGATCGACACCCTCGACCCGACCGCCTGGGACGACCCGGCGGTCAAGACCGCCATCGACTCCTTCTACCAGGTCGTCGACAAGGACTTCCTGCTCCCTGGCACCAACGGCATGACCCACATCGAGGCGCAGACCGCCTGGAACCAGTACAAGGCGGCCTTCATCCCCTCCGGGTCCTGGCTGGAGAACGAGCAACTGCCCTCCACTCCGGCCGACTTCGGAATGACCTTCCTGCCGATGCCGTCGCTGCCCGGTGACCGGCTGCCGTTCGAGGCGATCCGCGCGGGCGCGGGTGAGCCGTTCATCGTGCCGCGCCAGGCCAAGAACGTCTCCGGCGGCCTGGAGTTCCTGCGGATGATGCTGACCAAGGAGGCCTCCGGAAAGTTCGCCGAGGTCGCCAACAGCCTGACCTGCCTCAAGGACGGGGTCGGCCCGGAGGTCAAGCTGCGCCCCGGCACGCAGTCCACCGTGGTGGCACTGAAGGCCGCCGGCGCCAACACGTTCAACTACCAGTACCCGAACACCGCCAGCAAGTTCGACGAGGACCTGCAGAACGCCTCGGGCGAGCTGATGGCCAAGCGCATCGGTCCGGACGAGTGGATCAAGCGTGCCAAGGAGTCGGCGACCAAGAACAAGACCGCCTGACCGGCGGAGCGGACGAGTGCGCCGGCGGCCCGGCACCGGCGGCCCCCGGCGTGCCCGTGTCTGACGGACAGGAGATGTGGCGATGCGTCACGGCAAGTACCCCTTCATCGTGGGGTTCCTCTTTCTACCGATCGTGCTGTACGTGGGCCTGGTGCTCTGGCCCTACCTGCAGACCTTCGGGTACTCCCTGACCGACTGGTCGGGTCAGAGCCAGCAGATGAACTTCGTCGGACTCGACAACTACGGCAAGCTCCTCGGCGACGACGTCTTCCTCGGCGCACTGTGGCACAACGTCTTCCTGCTCGCCGTGCTGCCGATCGTGACGATCCTGATCGCGCTCTTCTTCGCCTTCATGCTCAACGTCGGCGGCAGGGGCGGTACGGGTGGTGTGCAGGGAGTGCGCGGGGCCGGGTTCTACAAGGTGGTGTTCTTCTTCCCCCAGGTGCTCTCGATCGCCATCCTCGCCGTGCTCTGGCAGGCGGTCTACCGCACGGACGGCAGCGGACTGGCCAACGGCATCCTGATCAAGCTCGGCCTGGCGGACGCGCAGAACCCGGTGGCCTGGCTCTCCGACCCCGACCTGGTGCTCTGGTGCATCCTCGGGGTGCTGGTCTGGAGCGGCGTCGGCTTCTACCTGGTGCTGTTCTCCGCAGCGATGCAGTCGATCCCCAAGGACATCTACGAGGCCGCCCTGCTGGACGGGGCCAAGCGGGGGCAGACCTTCTTCAGGATCACCCTGCCGCTGCTCTGGGAGACCGTGCAGACCGCCTGGGTCTACCTCGCGATCGTGGCGATGGACGCCTTCGCACTGGTCGCCAGCATGACCCCGGGACGCACCTACGGCGGTGGCCCGGACCACCACAGCGAGCTGATGTCCACGTATCTGATGCGCAACTTCCTCGCCTTCGGCGAGGCCGGCTACGCCTGCGCGATGGGTGTCGTGATCTTCTTCTTCACCCTCATCCTGTCCGTCGTCTCGCTGCGGGTCACCCGGCGCGAGCGGATCGAGTACTGAGCGGGGCCCCGGCATGAGTACCAGCATCGAAAAGACCGCCCCCGCCACGGCCCCCGAACGGGCCAGGGGCAGCAGGCCCGTCAGCCGGACGGAGCGCTTCGCCGACAGCGGGGGAGTGCTGAACGTCTTCTCGCACGGCTTCCTCGCCCTCTGGGCCGTACTGATCGTCTTCCCGCTGCTCTGGGTCGTGCTCGGCTCCTTCAAGACCGACGCCCAGATCAACGGCAGCGCCTGGAGCTGGCCGAGCCACTGGAGCCTCAAGGCCTTCGGCACCGCCTGGACCAAGGGCCACATCGGCGGCTTCTTCGCCAACACCCTGATCGTGCTGGCCGGTTCGCTCACCCTGACCATGCTGCTCGGCGCGATGGCCGCCTACGTGCTCGCCCGGTACGAGTTCAAGGGCAACCGGCTGATCTACTTCTTCTTCGTGGCCGGCGCGATGTTCCCGGTCTACCTGGCGCTGGTCCCGCTGTTCTTCATGGTCAGGAACCTCGGCGAGATCTCCCCGCTGCTCGGGCTGAACAGCTACCTGGGCCTGATCCTGGTGTACGTCGCGTACTCGCTGCCGTTCACCGTGTTCTTCCTGCACTCCTTCTTCCGGACCCTGCCGACCGCCGTCCACGAGGCCGCGATGCTGGACGGCTGTTCGCACACCCGGGCGTTCTTCCAGGTCATGGTGCCCCTGGCCAAGCCGGGGCTGATCAGCGTCGGCATCTTCAACGTGCTCGGCCAGTGGAACCAGTACATCCTGCCGGTCACCCTGATGCAGCCCACCTCGGCGGGCGAGGCGGACCACTCGATGCTCGCCCAGGGCCTGGTCAACCTGGCCCTGCAGTCGGGCTACAAGAGCGACGCACCGGCGCTGTTCGCCGGTATGACGATCGCGATGCTGCCAGTGCTGGTGGTGTACCTGTCCTTCCAGCGCCAGGTGCAGTCGGGACTCACCTCGGCCACGCTCAAGTAGGCGCCCCGGCTCGACCGGGCCGCCGGAGCGGGGACAGCGCGGCCGGGACACCACAGCCGGGCGGCACCACAGGGGTGCCGCCCGGCTGTCGGCCGGTCAGCTCCGGTCGCAGGACTGGGCGCGCAGGGCACGGGCCAGGTCGTCGTGGCACTCCAGCACCAGGCGGCGCAGGGCGGGGGCGGCCGAAGAGTGCTCGGCCAGCCAGGCCTCGGCGGCGGCCAGCGTCTGCTCGCTGATCTGGTAGCGGGGGAAGAACCCACCGACGATCCGCATCGCGATCTCGATGCTGCGCTCGGACCAGATGTCCTCCAGCAGCGCGAAGTAGCGCTCGGCGTAGCCGGCCGTCAGCTCGCGCTGCCCCGGCTGGTTGAAGCCCGTGATCTGGGCCTCCACCAGGGCGTTGGGCAGCTCGTCGGAGTCGATCACGGCCGACCAGGCGGCGGCCTTGGCCTCGGCGGTCGGCAGTGCGGCCAGGCACTCGGTCAGGTTCTGCCTGCCGCTGGCGGTGTTGTCGGCGGCCAGCTCGGCGTCGAGCTCCTCGGTGCCCGCCTCGCCGGAGGAGGCCAGGGCCAGCCAGAACAGCCAGCGCAGGTCCTGGTCCACGTCGAGGCCGTCGATCCTGGCGGTCCCGGCGAGCAGGCCGCGCAGCAGCTGGAACTGCTCCTGCTCGCGGGCGGTCTGCGCGAGGAAGCGGGCCCAGGCCAGCTGGTGGTCGCTGCCCGGCGCGGCGGCGCGCAGCTCGCGCAGTGCGCAGTCGGCCAGCAGTCGCGCGCCCTCGGAGCGCCAGGCCGGGTCGGCGTACACGTCCAGCGCGGCCTTGACCTGCTGGTGCAGCGACTGCAGCACGCCGATGTCCGACTCCTGACCGGCGAAGCGCAGCACCAGCGCCAGGTAGTCGCGGGCCGGCATCAGCCCGTCCCGGGTGAGGTTCCAGACGGCCGACCAGGCCAGCGCCCGGGCGAGGCCGTCGGCGATCTCGCCGAGGCCGGAGCGGAGGGTCTCCAGCGAGTGGCCGTCGAAGCGGACCTTGCAGTACGTCAGGTCGTCGTCGTTCAGCAGCACCAGCGCGGGCCTGGGCAGTCCGGCGAGCTCGGGGACGACGGTGCGGGTGCCGTGGACGTCCAGCTCGACCCGGTGGGTACGGACCAGCCCGCCGACGGTGTCGCGGTCGTAGCAGCCGATCGCGATCCGGTGCGGGCGGGCCGTCGCGCCGTCCTGGACCACGGCGAACTCGGTGATCCGGCCCTCGGCGTCGGTGGTGATCTGCGGGGTGAGCGAGTTGACGCCCGCGGTCTGCAGCCAGGACTCCGACCAGGCCGTCAGGTCGCGTCCGCTGGTCTGCTCCAGCGCGCCGAGCAGGTCGCCGAGCACGGTGTTGCCGTAGGCGTGCCGCTTGAAGTACTGGCGGACGCCCTCGAAGAAGGCGTCCCGGCCGACGTAGGCGACCAGCTGCTTGAGCACCGAGGCGCCCTTGGCGTAGGTGATCCCGTCGAAGTTCAGCTTGGCGTCTTCGAGGTCGCGGATGTCCGCGGTGATCGGGTGCGTGGTGGGGAACTGGTCCTGCCGGTACGCCCATGCCTTGCGCCGGTTGGCGAAGGTGATCCAGGCGGACTGGTACTTGGTGGCCTCGATCTGCGAGAAGGAGCCCATGAAGTCGGCGAAGGACTCCTTCAGCCAGAGGTCGTCCCACCACTTCATGGTGACCAGGTCGCCGAACCACATGTGCGCCATCTCGTGCAGGATGACGTTGGCCCGGCCCTCGTACGAGGCCTCGGTGACCTTCGAGCGGAAGACGAAGTCCTCGCGGAAGGTGACGCAGCCGGGGTTCTCCATCGCGCCGATGTTGTACTCGGGCACGAAGCACTGGTCGTACTTCCCGAAGGGGTACGGGAAGTCGAACTCCTGGTGGAAGTAGTCCAGGCCCTGCTTGGTGACGGTGAAGATCTCGTCCGCGTCGAAGTACGGCGCCAGCGACCTGCGGCAGGTCGCGGCGAGCGGGATCTCCAGCGTGCTGCCGTCGGCGAGTTCGCGGCGGTAGTGGTCGCGCTCGACGTGGTACGGGCCGGCCACCACGGCGGTGAGGTAGGTGGAGATCGGCCTGGTGGCCGCGAACTGCCAGACGCGGGTGTCGCCCTCGGCGGTGACGTCCTCGTGCACCGCGTTGTTGTAGACGTCCCAGGCGGCCGGCGCGGTCACCGTGAAGCCGAACGGCGCCTTCAGGTCCGGTTGTTCGAAGGTGGCGAACACCCGGCGGGCGTCGGCCGGTTCGTAGTGGGTGTAGAGGTACGTCTCGCCGTCCACCGGGTCCACGAAGCGGTGCATGCCCTCGCCGGTCCGGCTGTACGCGCAGTCCGCCTCGACCACCAGGAGGTTCTGCTCGGCCAGCCCGGCGAGGGTGATCCGGACGCCGTCGAAGACCGCGGCCGGGTCCAGGGCGTGGCCGTTCAGGGTCACCGACCGTACGGCGGGGGCCAGCAGGTCCACGAAGGTGGAGGCGCCCGGGGCGGAGCTGCGGAAGGCGATCGTCGTGGTGGAGCTGAAGGTGGCGGCCGCCGGGTCCACGGCGGAGGTCACGTCGAGGTGGACCCGGTAGCTGTCCACGCTGAGGATGGCGGCCCGCTGCTGGGCTTCCTCGCGGCTCAGGTTCTTGCCCGGCACGGGCGGTACTCCTTTGTCCGGCTCGCACGCTGGGTGCTGGGAGGTCTTGGCCCGGCCGGCGCACGGGGGCGGAGTCGCGTGCCGACGGCGGTCGCTCGGACGGCTTCTCCTCAGTCGCCGCAGCTCCGCTGCCACTCCCTCGTCGCCACCGCCCGGACTCGGCCCTCGACCCGCTCCTGCACCCGCCCCCGTGTGCCGGACGGTCGTACTTGCTGGGCATCCTTTCACGCAGTCCACGCCGTGCCATTGCACAGGTCACACGGAATCAGCTCAGGGGTGGCGGTGTTGCGACCTGACACGAGCAAGAGCACTTCGCTGTCGACTGTGTAAGGACGTAGGCCAGTGACCACCGCAGACTCCCGCAAGATCGCCGACTTCTGGTTCGACCCGATCTGCCCCTGGGCCTGGATGACCTCCCGCTGGATGCTGGAAGTCGAGAAGCTGCGCCCGGTGGACACCCGTTGGCACGTGATGAGCCTGGCCGTCCTCAACGAGAACCGCGAGGACCTGCCGGAGAAGTACAAGCAGAACCTGGCCAACGCCTGGCGTCCGGTCCGGGTACTGATCGCCGCCGCCCAGGCGCACGGTGACAAGGTGCTCGGCCCGCTCTACACCGAGCTCGGCACCCGCTTCCACAACCAGGGCCTGCCCAACGAGCGCTCGACCATCGAGGCCGCGCTGGTGGCGGCGGGTCTGCCGGTCGAGCTGGCCGACGCGGCCGACAGCGACGCGTTCGACGCCGAGCTGCGCGCCTCGCACCAGGAGGGCATCTCGCTGGTCGGCGAGGACGTCGGCACCCCGGTGATCGCGGTGGACGGCGCCGACGGCGAGCGGGTCGCCTTCTTCGGCCCGGTGGTCACCCCGATCCCGCGCGGCGAGGCCGCCGCCCGGCTCTGGGACGGCACCATCCTGGTCGCCTCCACCCCGGGCTTCTACGAGATCAAGCGCACCCGCACGGCCGCTCCCTCCTTCGAGTGACCGGAGCGTCAGCGGACACGGCGAGGGGCCCGGTACCGGAGTACCGGGCCCCTCGCCGTGTCGTCGGGCGTCAGGCGGTGCGGCGCTGCTTCAGCCAGCCGAGCACCGAGAGCACCACGGCCAGGCCGGCGGTGAAGTACAGCTGGATCCGGTTGTCGGCGTCCGCCGTCATCAGGGCCAGCACCGCGATGATCGCGGCCAGTGCCACCCAGGTCAGGTACGGGAAGAGCCACATCCGGACGGTGAGCTGCTCGGGCGCCTCACGCTCCAGCCGGCGGCGCATCCGCAGCTGGGCCACCGCGATGAAGGCCCAGACCACCAGGACGGCGGCGCCGACCATGTTGAGCAGCCAGGCGAAGACGGTGGTCGGCCACCAGTAGCTCAGCAGCACCGCGAGGAAGCCGAAGGCGGAGGAGGCCAGCACGGCCGGCCGCGGCACCCCGCCGGTCACCCGGGCCAGCGCCTTGGGGCCCTGGCCGCGCTGGACCAGCGAGAACGCCATCCGGGAGGAGCCGTAGATGTTGGCGTTCATCGCCGACAGCAGGGCGATCAGCACCACCACGTTCATCAGCTGGCCGGCGCCGGGGATGCCGAGGCTGTTCAGCACCGCGACGTACGGGCCGTCCTTGGTCACCGCGGCGTCGTTCCACGGCACCAGGGTGACGATCACGGCCATCGAGCCGACGTAGAACAGGGCGATCCGCCACATCGCGGTGCGCACCGCGGAGGCCACGCTGCGCCGGGGGTCCTCGGACTCGGCTGCCGCGATGGTCACGGTCTCCAGACCGCCGTAGGCGAAGACCGAGGTCAGCAGGCCGGTGATCAGACCGGTGGAACCGTGCGGGAAGAAGCCGCCGTGGCCGGTGAGGTTGGCGCCGCCGGGGGAGGAGGTGCCGGGCAGCAGACCGAGGACGGCCAGCACGCAGATCACCAGGAACGCGGAGATTGCAGTGATCTTGATCGCCGCGAACCAGAACTCGAACTCGCCGAAGTTCTTCACGGCCGCCAGGTTGGTGGCGCAGAAGAAGCTCATGAAGACGGCCACCCAGACCCAGAGCGGTACGCCCGGGAACCAGCTGCTCATCACGTGCGAGGCGCCGATCGCCTCGGCGGCCACGCCGACGCAGAGCATGGTCCAGAACATCCAGCCGACGGTCAGGCCGGCCCAGGGGCCGATCTCCCGCTCGGCGTGCACGGAGAAGGAGCCGCTGGCCGGGCGGGCCGCGGACATCTCACCGAGCATGCGCATGACCAGCATGACCAGCAGCCCGGAGGCGGCGAAGGCCAGCACGATGGACGGACCGGCGGCGGCGATGCCGGCACCGGAGCCGACGAACAGGCCGGCGCCGATCACTCCGCCGAGCGCGATCATCGACAGGTGGCGCTGCTTGAGGCCGTGGGAGAGCTGCTGGCCCTCGGAGCCGGGAGCCTGCTCGGCAGACTCCAGCAACGGCTGGGTGGTGGGGGTCGGCATAGACGAGATCCAGACTGTACGGATGGCGGAGCAGTCAGTCCACTATTCGGTACGCCCGATGGTCATGCCAAGAATTCGTACGCAAGGACCGGATTCCGGACATCAGAGTGACCGAAAGTAACTGAATTTCTACTCAAATGACACTGTGGAAGTCGGACAGAACGGAAACCGACAAGGTGGGGGGTGGACGCTTTGTCGAGGTCGATGCCCTTCGCAGGCGCCGCAGCGCATAGGTTCACAACTGTTCACGAGCGTCCACGAACGACCACGTCGTGCCAGAACTGGAGACCTGCCCCATGGCCACTGCCGCCACGCCCGCACCCGCCACGGTCCTCGCCGACCACCTTCCGCGAGCGACCACCCGGCTCGGCGGCCAGGTGCGCGAGCTGGCCCTGGTCGCCGGGGGTGCCGCACTGACCGGCCTCGCGGCCCAGTTCTCCGTCTCCGTCCCCGGCTCGCCCGTGCCGGTCACCGGCCAGACCTTCGCCGCACTCCTGGTCGGCACCGCCCTCGGCACCCGCCGGGGCGTCGCCTCACTCGGTCTCTACCTGCTGGCGGGCATGGCCGGGATGCCGTGGTTCGCCGAGGGCAGCTCGGGCTTCGCGATGCCGAGCCTCGGTTACGCCATCGGCTTCGTCCTCGCGGCGGCCCTCACCGGCGCGTTCGCCCGGCGTGGGGCGGACCGCAGCCTGCCGCGCACGGCGGTGGCGATGGTGCTGGGCAACCTGGCCATCTACGCGGTCGGCGTCCCGTACCTGGCCGTCGCGCTGCACGTTCCGCTGGCCAAGGCGGCCGACCTGGGTCTCTACCCCTACCTGGTCGGGGACGGTCTCAAGGTCCTGCTCGCGATGGGCGCGCTGCCCCTGACCTGGAAGCTCCTCGGCCGCCGCGGCTGAGGCTGCTCCCGGCTGGGGCTGTTCCCGACTGAGCCTGCTCCCGGTTGGGCCGGGGACGCCGGCCGGGCGCGGGTAGCCGCGCGACCGGCCCTCGCCGGGGTGCCCGGCTGTTCGCGCGCCCCGGCTGTTCGCACGTCTCGGCGCCCGGAGGTCCGTGGCGGGTTGCGCCCCGCGCCGCCCGGGCGGGGGCGTTCGCGCGGCCCGCGCACCCCGGGGCGCTGCCCCGTTGCGCGCGGGCGCGCCCCTGAACGGTCGCCCGGCCCCCCGCATGCCACACTCATACGCATGCGCGTGTACCTGGGTTCCGACCATGCCGGATACGACCTCAAGAACCACCTCGTCCAGTGGCTGAAGGAGAACGGCCACGAGCCGATCGACTGCGGGCCGCACATCTACGACGCCGAGGACGACTACCCGCCGTTCTGCCTGCGCGCCGCCGAGCGCACCGCCGCCGACCCCGAGGCGCTGGGCATCGTGATCGGCGGCTCGGGCAACGGTGAGGCGATCGCCGCCAACAAGGTGAAGGGCGTTCGCGCCGCGCTCGCCTGGAGCGAGCAGACCGCCTCGCTCGGCCGCGAGCACAACAACGCCAACGTGATCAGCATCGGCGGCCGGATGCACACGGTGGAGGAGTCGACCCGCTTCGTCGAGGTCTTCCTCAACACCCCGTACAGCGGCGAGCCGCGCCACACCCGCCGGATCGCCATGCTGAGCGAGTACGAGACCACCGGCGAGCTCCCCCCGATCCCGGCCCACCACCCGCAGGGCTGACCCCCTCCGACGCGAGCTGCCGCACGGGCCGTCAGAACCCGTGCGGCAGCCAGGGCGCGACATCCGAGACGAACGCCCCGGAAGCCTCCGCCGGCGCGCCCTCGCGCAGTTCGGTGACCCGCCCGGCCGCGCCGAGCGCCGCCGGCGTCACCCCGCCGAGGTGCGCCGAGCCCAACTCGCGGACCGTCAGCGCCAGATCGGCCGCCGCTGTGGTCGGCCGACAGGTCGCCTCCTTGCCGGGCCCGCCGGCCCGCAGCCTCCAGCGGCCGGTGTTCCACGGACAGAACTCGTCCGCCACCTCCAGCACCACCTCCACCGGCGCCGCGTACTCGCGCAGCTGAACGCGACCTCCAGGGCCCGGTGCCAGGCGTCCCACTCCTCGGGGGCAGGGTGCGGACGGTCCGGGCGGTCTGAGCGTAATGAGCGGAATCAGACGCAAGATCCGGAGTCATACTTCCCACAGTCATCATCCGGTTTTGCTGGGCGACCGATTTCCCGTCATGTCCCCAACTGCCTTGTGATGCAGGCTGGGTGGGCGGCCGGACCGGCGGCCGAAACGTGCCGGGAGGGGCCCGGCACAACCCGTCCGACCCGGCACACCCATCGACGCCGCCCCGGACGGTGGATAAGGTCGGAGCCCATGGCTGGCAGCACGCCGGGCGCACCACCGCCCCAGACGACTGCGAAGGGGCCCACCGCGACGGCGGCTGCGGACCCCTGGACGGCCCGGCTGCGCACCAGGCTGTACCGGGCCCGGCGAAGGCTGCGCCGAACCGGGGTGGACTACTTCCGCGGTGACGCCTCCGACTGGCTCGCCTTCGGCGCGTTCCTGGCGATGGTCCCGCTGCTCGTCCTGCTCAACGTCTGGTTCCCGGCCTGGGTACCGCCCACCGCCCTGGTCCTGCCGATCCTCGCCGGCGCCCTGCTGCTGCGCCCCGGCACCCTGGTGCTGCTGTACGCGGCCGCCGCGCTGGGCCTGTCCACCGAGTCGGTGATCCACACCGGTGAGCGGGTGGCCAGCGAGCACCCCGAGAGCTACGTCTTCGGCGTCACCCCGGGTGCCGCCCTGGTGGTCGGCGCGGTCGGGGTGGCCGGGCTGCTGCTGGCCCAGTTCCGCAGCCGGGTCGGCGTGCCCTGGCGCGGCGGCGGCACCATGCTCTTCGACCTTCGCGAACGGCTGAGGGTGCAGAGCCAGGTCCCGGCGCTGCCCGACGGCTGGTACGCGGACATGGCGCTGCGCCCGGCCGGTGGCCAGTCCTTCTCCGGCGACTTCGTGGTGGCCGCCAGGACCGGGCCCGGCCGACGGGTGCTGGAGTGCGTCCTGGCTGACGTCTCCGGCAAGGGCATGGACGCGGGCTCGCGCGCCCTGCTGCTGTCCGGGGCGTTCGGCGGCCTGCTCGGCTCGCTCCCCGCGCACGAGTTCCTGCCCGCGGCCAACGGCTACCTGCTGCGGCAGGACTGGGAGGAGGGCTTCGCCACCGCCGTCCACCTGGTGCTGGACCTGGACACCGGAGAGTACGAACTGCTCTCCGCCGGGCACCTGCCCGGGATGCAGCGGCTGTCGGGGGCCGGGCGCTGGGAGGTCCAGGAGGCGGCCGAGGGCCCGCTGCTCGGGATCTACGACGGCGCCAAGTTCGAGGGTGCGCGCGGCCGGCTGAACCGGGGCGACCTGCTGATGCTCTGCACCGACGGCATGGTCGAGGTGCCGGGGCGCGACCTCTCCGAGGGCATGGACCGGCTGATGGGCGAGGCCGACCGGCTGGTCGCCGGGGCGCTGCTGCAGAGCGGCAGCCGGGGCGCGGCGGTGCGGTTGATCGAGACGGTCGCCAAGGACGTCAACGACGACCGGGCGGTGCTGCTGCTCTGGCGGCGGTGAACCGGTGGTGAATTCGAACACCGGACATGTGTGTCAAGTCCGGCAGCCGATCTTCGGCCAATCCTGACGGCCCGTCGACGCGGTGCCCGGGCCGGTGCCCGACCGATCGATCACCACTGACCGGGCCGGTCACCGTGCCCCTGCCGACATCCCGTCAGAACCTCTCGGCTATCGTCTCGGTCGGCGGAAATTCGTCTCACATGCCAGGAACTTCGAACCCGGCTTTCGGCTATGCCTTTACGCAGTCCGCACGACCGACCACACTGAGTCGGGGCGGGGCTGGTCGGTATCGGTACTCGGGGGTTGGGGGCGTCTGCATGCGGCTCTCGGTCGGCGCCGTTCGGCGGCCCGTGCCCCGCCTGACAGGCCGGGCTCCGGCATCGCCACAGGGCTTCCCGATGAAGCCCCGCAACGAAGTAAGGAAGTGAGTCCGGGTGGTGCTCTCCGTCTCCGCACTGGTGCTGTTCGGTGCCCTCGTCTTCATTTTCATCCGCAACAAGCAGTTGAAGACCAGCCACGCGGTCATCTCGGCGCTTTTCGGATTCATGCTCAGTGCGTCGACGGCGGCGGAGCCGATCAGGAACTTCCTGTCCTCGGTGGCCAAGAGCCTTCAGTCCTTCTCCGGCTGACCCGTCGTCGGGGACCGGCCTACCGCCGGGCGGACCGCAGGGCCCGCCTGACCCGCCCCAGCAGTCCCCGCCGGGGGGCGGTGACCGTGCGGAGCACGGGTTCCGGCGCGGGGCGTACGGGTGCGGGTTGCACTCCGCCCTCGGCGACCAGCAGGACGAACAGGCGCGCCCAGCAGAACCGCTCGCCGCGCGGCCAGTCCAGGGCGTGCAGCGCGGCCGAGGCGGCCTCCGAGACCTCTCCGTTCACCCGGACCTCGGCGATGTCGTCCCCGGCCCGTCCGCCGAGGAACAGCTTCACGCCGTTCAGCTGCGGACCGGTGAGCTCGGGGCGGAGCGCCTCGGCGAGGGCCGGCAGCGGTTGGTGGTCGGCCAGCCAGCCGGCCAACTGCTCGTTGCCGAAGCCGAAGACCGCCGCCGGGCCCTGGATCGCCTGCCAGCCGGCCAGCTCGGCGGGCCGGTAGTGGTCGCCGTGCTCACCCCGGTGCTCCAGCAGCTCCACCACGGTGGAGGCGGTGGTGGTGGCCCACATCTTCACGGCGTTGTCGAGCTTCTCCTCCTCGGTCTTGCCGAGTCCTGCCGCGCAGTCCCAGACCACCGGGGCGTCCGCGCGGCCGAGGTCGAGGACGAAGCCGAGGTCCACGTGACCGCTCCCGCCGTCCCCCGGGTGCTCACGGACGGCCACCGCCGTGGTCCCCGGACCCCGGACCACCTCGCCGTCCACCGTGAACTCCACGCCGAACTGCGCCATTTCGCGGACCACGCTGCGCTGGATGACGGCCATTCGGTCCTGCGGACGCACGGGCGGGCTCCTAGCTCGAATAAATGATCGGTAAGTCGAACGCGAGGCGAGATTATCGGCCGCGGGCCCCGGCGGGAAACGGACCGTCAGTTACGCCGGGTGCGGGCGGGGTGACGGAGGTCACCGGGGATTCTTCCGGGGGTGCCGGAGCGTGCCCGAATGCGTGCAGACGGTGTGATTCGTGACCATCTGTACCAATCTGTCCGGCCGATCGTGACGGCGGGGGCTGCACAGAGCAGTCCGCCCTGGCCGGAGAGTGACCTCGGGCCCCGATGTCTTTATGTCTTCCTTATGTCCGGACTGAGACGGGCTTGCTCTGTGTACGTCGGATCGGTTTTTCTACTCACCCAGCCCGGCCACCGTCCGGGTCGGCCCGCCGGGTGGAACGCCGAGTCCTGCCGCTGCCCGGGGGCTGCACTTCAGCGCAGTGCACGGCAGGAGCGGGGGACCCACAGGTAAGTCGCCGAGCCCGGAGATCCGGGACGGCTAGGGGTGAAGCCGCATCCGTGCGGCCGGGCTACTCCCTGCCCGAACCCGACAGCTCACCTCGCAGGCGTCGGAGAGGACTCCCCCCATGTCCGCACAGGACAACCGTCGTTCCCGCCTGCCCCGATTCGCCCGCCTCGCGGTCGTCGCCGGTGTGACCGGTGCCGCTCTCGCGCTGCCCGCCACCGTGGTGACCGCCCAGGCCGCCCCGGCCTACACCTCTCCGGTGGCCAACCCGCACCTCGGCACCCCGTACCACGCGGCCGGTTCCGCATGGGCCAGCGGCTACCACACCGGGGTGGACTTCCTGGTCGCCACCGGCACCACCGTCAAGGCGGTCACCACCGGCACCGTGGTCGCCACCGGCTGGGGCGGCTCGTACGGCAACCAGGTCGTGATCAGGCACACCGACGGCAAGTACTCCGAGTACGCCCACCTCTCGGCGATCACCGTGAAGACCGGGCAGTCCGTGGGGACCGGCCAGCAGATCGGCCGCTCCGGCGCCACCGGCAACGTCACCGGCCCGCACCTGCACTTCGAGGTCCGCACCGGCCCGGCGTACGGCTCCGACATCAACCCGGTGAGCTACCTCGCCGCCCACGGCGTCCGGGTCTGACGCACCCCCGGTCACATCCCGCCCCGCTGCCGTGCGCCGCGTGCCACCGCGGTCCCGCCGCAGCGCTCCCCGTCGCGGCGGGGGAGGGGTGGGGCGGACCGGCTGCAGGACGTCGCGGTGGCAGGAGCGGGCCGTCCGGGCCCCTGGGGAGTGGGCCCGTGCGCTGCCGCCGGCCCGGCCTTCGGGCGGATCCGGCCGCGCGGGCCGGCGCCGACCTGACGCCGGCACAGACGACTTCGGGCCCCTGGCCGACGGTCAATCCGGGGGGCAGGGGCCCCGATTGGTTTGAGCGGGTGACGAGAATCGAACTCGCGTGACCAGTTTGGAAGACTGGGGCTCTACCATTGAGCTACACCCGCATGCCGGAACTGCGCACACGACGCCCCCGAGCACCTGTCGGTCACGAGGACGGGGTCAGCCTACCTGGTTCGGTCGGTTGCTTGCACACTGCTTTCGGTTCCGGGCATGTCCGACGGCCTCGCGATATAGCGGCGAGGGCGGACCGGCCGACGTGTACGCTTCCTCTCGGCACCACGGGGTGTGGCGCAGTTTGGTAGCGCGTCCGCTTTGGGAGCGGAAGGCCGTCGGTTCGAATCCGGTCACCCCGACAGTGCGGCAGGGTCTCGTCTGAGGGCGGGGCCCTGTTGGCTTTCCCGGGACTCCTGGCGTTCCGGAGGCGGTTCGGGCAACCTGGAATGTTGATCGTTCACCAAGTGTTTCGGTCAGTGCACACCCACGCCCCGAGGACAGCGAGAACCAGATGACAGCCGCCGACCAGCCCGCCGCCCGCCGGAGGGGGCTCGATCCGAAGGTCGCCGTCGGCGCGGTCTTCGTCGCCGCACTCTTCATGTCGATCATGGACACCACGATCGTCAACGTGGCGCTGCCGTCGATCGGGCGGCAGTTCGACGTGGATCCGGCCTCGGTCGGCGTGGTCAACGTCGGCTACCTGGTGAGCCTCGCCGTGTTCGTCCCGCTCTCCGGCTGGCTGGGCGACCGGTTCGGCACCCGCCGGGTCTTCCTGGCCGCGCTCGCCCTGTTCACGCTCGCCTCGCTGCTCTGCGGAACCGCGGGCAGCCTCGACCGGCTGACGGCCTATCGGATCTTCCAGGGGTCGGCCGGCGGCCTGCTCACCCCGGTCGGGATGACCATGCTGTTCCGGGCCTTCCCGCAGGAGGAGCGGATGCGGGCCACCCGGGTGCTGATGCTGCCGACCGCGGTGGCGCCCGCGCTCGGGCCGGTGCTCGGCGGCTGGCTGGTGGACAGCCGGTCCTGGCACTGGGTCTTCATCGTCAACGTCCCGATCGGCGTGCTGGCCCTGCTCTTCGGCCTGCTGTTCCTGCCCGACTACCGCTCGGACGCCGCCCACCGCTTCGACCCGGCCGGGTTCCTGCTCGCCGGGCTCGGCCTCGGCCTGGTGATGTACGCGCTCTCCGAGGGGGCCGACCGGGGTTGGGGGAGTGCCGGCATCCTGGCCTCGGCCCTGCTGGGCGCGGTCGCCCTGGTGGCCCTGGTGGTGGTCGAACTCCGGCGCCCCGAGCCGATGCTGGACCTGCGGCTGTTCCGCGACCGGATCTTCCGGACCGCCAACCTGCTCTCGCTCTTCTCCGGTGCCGCCTTCCTCGGCATGCTCTACCTCTTCCCCCTGCTGATGCAGGACGCGCTCGGGATGGACGCGCTGCACAGCGGGCTGATGGTCTTCCCCGAGGCGATCGGCGTGATGATCGCCTCCCAGGTGGCCGGCCGGCTCTACCCGAGGGTGGGTCCGCGCAGACTGCTCGCCGTCGGGGCGACCGTGGTCGCGCTCTGCCTCGCGCTGATGGCGACCATCGGCCCGGACAGCGACCTCTGGGCGGTCCGGGCCCTGCTGTTCGTCACCGGGTTCGCCATGGCGCACGTCTTCATGCCCTCGCAGACCGCCGCCTTCGCCACCGTCCCGGCCCGCTCCACCGGCGGCGCCTCGACCCTCTACAACGCCCAGCGCCAGCTCGGTTCGGCGCTCGGGGTGGCCGTGCTCGGCACCGTGTTGACCGCGATCGGCACCGTCACCACCACGTCCGGAGGTACGCCCACGGCGAACCTCGCCGCGTACCACGCCGCCTTCCTGGTGGCCGCCGCACTGGCCCTGGTGGCGGCCGTGACGGCACTGTTCGTCCGGGATTCGGACGCTGTGGCCACCATGCGCCCGGTCGTGGCGGCCGAACCCCGGACCGGAGCCGAACAGGCGGCGGCACACTGATCGCGGGCGGGCCTGGCGTCCGCCTTTCGTGGTACCGGTAGGATGGGCCGCTGGCCGGTAGTGCCTGTGCATACGCCCAGGTCGACCGCCTGAGGGCGAGGAGTCAAGCTCACCGTCCACCACGTACGGGAGATGCAGCCCCAACCGCCCATCGCCCGTCTCGCCCGCACCGGATCAGCCGGACGGGCGGAGACAACCTGACCGCAAGCCCTTAGGAGACCCAACCGTGAAGAGCGCCGTCGAGACTCTGAACCCGACCCGGGTTCGACTCACCGTCGAGGTGCCCTTCGAGGAGCTCAAGCCCAGCCTCGACGCGGCGTACAAGAAGATCAACCAGCAGGTCACGGTCCCGGGCTTCCGTAAGGGCAAGATCCCGGCCAAGGTTATCGACCAGCGCTTCGGTCGTGCCGCCGTGCTGGAGGAGGCCGTCAACGACGCCCTGCCGCGCTTCTACACGCAGGCCGTCGACGAGGGCAAGATCGAGGTCCTCGGGCAGCCCGAGATCACCGACATCGAGGGTGTCGAGAAGATCGCCGATGGCGGCGACCTGAAGTTCACCGCCGAGGTCGATGTCCGCCCGGAGATCACCCTGCCGGACTTCGCCGCCATCGAGGTCACCGTCGACCCGATCGTGGTCGAGGACGCCGACGTCGAGAAGTCCCTGGAGCAGCTGCGCGAGCGCTTCTCCTCGGTCAAGGACGTCGAGCGCGCCGCCGCCGAGGGCGACGTCGTGATCGTCGACCTGGAGGCCAAGGTCGACGGTGAGGTCCCCGAGGACGGCACCGCCACCGGCGTGAGCTACGAGATCGGCTCCGGCCGCCTGCTGGACGGCATCGACGAGGCCGTCGTCGGCCTGTCCGCCGGTGAGTCCAAGACCTTCACCACCGAGCTCAAGGGCGGCACCCAGGCCGGCAAGAGCTCCGAGGTCACCGTCACCGTGACCGCGGTCCAGGAGAAGGAGCTCCCCGAGCTGGACGACGAGTTCGCCCAGCTGGCGAGCGAGTTCGACACCCTGGACGAGCTGAAGGACGACTCCCGCAAGCGCCTGGAGCGCATGCGTGAGTTCGACCAGGCCACCCAGGCCCAGGAGCGCGTCCTGGACGAGCTGCTGAAGCTGGTCGAGATGGAGTACCCGGAGAAGCTCCTCAAGGACGAGATCGAGACCCGTCGCCACAACCTGGAGCACCACCAGCTGGAGCCCATGGGTCTGAACCTGGAGACCTACCTCGCCACCCAGGGCAAGACCCTGGAGGAGTTCCAGGCCGAGACCGAGGAGCAGGCGAAGAAGGGCATCAAGACCCAGTTCGTGCTCGACGAGATCGTGGCGAAGGAGGAGCTCGGCGTCAACCAGGAGGAGCTCACCGAGCACCTGATCCGCCGTGCCGCCGGTTCGGGCCTGACCCCGGACCAGTTCGCCCAGCAGGTCGTCCAGGGTGGCCAGGTGCCGCTGCTGGTCGGCGAGGTCGCCCGCGGCAAGGCGTTGGCCGCCGTGGTCGAGGCCGCCACCGTCAAGGACACCAACGGCGAGGTCGTCTCCTTCGACGACGCCGAGGACGAGACCGAGGAGTCGGCCGAGGCCGCCACCGAGGCCTGAGTCCTCAGTAGTTCCTGATGGTGAGCCCGGGTGCCGAATGGTGCCCGGGCTCACTGTTTCCGATTGCTGACCCTGCGCTCACAGCGAACAGTTCTGCGTGGGGGATTCCGAGGCCCGGCCTGCGCGTTAGGGTCCTTAGACAGCGACATTCACACAGTGAAATCCCATAGCTGTGCGACACCGCGACGGCCCGGTGCGGCCGTCCAATTCGACTGAGCAGGTGGCTAAGTGACGTTCCCGCAGATGCAGATGCCTGGCCTCATGGCGCCGCACGCCGCCGCTGGTGACGTGCTCGGCGGCCTGGGGGACCAGGTCTACAACCGGCTGCTCAACGAGCGCATCATCTTCCTCGGCCAGCAGGTCGACGACGAGATCGCCAACAAGATCACCGCCCAGCTGCTGCTCCTGGCCGCCGACCCGGACAAGGACATCTTCCTTTACATCAACTCCCCGGGCGGCTCGATCACCGCGGGCATGGCGATCTACGACACCATGCAGTACATCAAGAACGACGTGGTGACGATCGCGATGGGCATGGCGGCCTCGATGGGCCAGTTCCTGCTCACCGCCGGCACCCCCGGCAAGCGTTTCTCGCTGCCGAACGCCAACATCCTGATGCACCAGCCCTCCGCCGGCCTCGGCGGTTCGGCCACCGACATCAAGATCCAGGCCGAGCAGCTGCTCCGCACCAAGAAGCGGATGTCCGAGCTGATCGCCCACCACAGCGGCCAGACCTTCGAGCGCGTCACCGCGGACTCCGACCGCGACCGCTGGTTCACCCCGGAGGAGGCCATGGAGTACGGCCTGATCGACAAGATCATGCACAGCGCCGCGGACGTCCCCGGCGGCGGCGGCACCGGCGCCTGAGCGCCGCCCGCACCCCCACCTCGTCCCGTACGCACTCGGAGGCCAAGAATCCCATGAACACCCCCCTGACGCCCCGCGGCGAGTTCTACGGAGCCCGCTCGGAGTCCACTGCCCCGCGGGCAGAGGGCCGCTACATCGTCCCGCGCTTCGTCGAGCGCACCTCGCAGGGCATCCGCGAGTACGACCCGTACGCCAAGCTGTTCGAGGAGCGCATCATCTTCCTCGGCTCGCAGGTAGACGACGTCTCGGCCAACGACATCATGGCCCAGCTGCTCTGCCTGGAGTCGATGGACCCGGACCGCGAGATCCAGATGTACATCAACTCGCCGGGCGGCTCCTTCACCGCGCTGACGGCGATCTACGACACGATGCAGTACGTGAAGCCGGACATCACCACGGTCTGCATGGGCCAGGCAGCCTCCGCCGCCGCGGTGCTGCTGGCGGCCGGTACGCCCGGCAAGCGGATGGCGCTGCCGAACGCCCGGATCCTGATCCACCAGCCGTACACCGAGACCGGCCGCGGCCAGGTGTCCGACCTGGAGATCCAGGCGAAGGAGATCTTCCGGATGCGCGAGCAGCTGGAGGAGATGCTGGCCAAGCACTCCAACAAGGACATCGCGCAGGTCCGGGACGACATCGAGCGCGACAAGATCCTGACGGCCGAGGAGGCGCTGGAGTACGGGCTGATCGACCAGATCATCTCGACCCGCAAGACCTCGCTGACCGACTGACCTCGGCAGCCCGGGGCGGGGCGTACACCATGACTCACGTGATGTACGCCCCGCCCCGTTCCGTTCCTTCCGGGCCGGTGGGCCCGGCACAATCAGTTGCGGGCCTCATGCCCGCGAGACGGCATCTGTTCGGTATCAATTCGCCCAGGGCGTAGGGCAGAGCAGTCGAAGTCGGCGGATTCACCGGCTCAGCAGAGTACCGTCGGATAGCGAGACCGACCGCCGACGGCGCAGCCGGTCCACAGCACCAGGCCCCGGACCCCCGCGGGGCCCCTGGCGAAGGGGAAGCACCTCGTGGCACGCATCGGAGACGGTGGCGACCTGCTCAAGTGCTCGTTCTGCGGCAAGTCGCAGAAGCAGGTGAAGAAGCTGATCGCCGGGCCAGGCGTGTACATCTGCGACGAGTGCATCGACCTGTGCAACGAGATCATCGAGGAGGAGCTCGCGGAGAGCTCCGAGGTGCGCTTCGAGGAGCTCCCGAAGCCGCGCGAGATCTACGAGTTCCTCGATCAGTACGTGGTCGGCCAGGACCTGGCGAAGAAGGCGCTGTCCGTCGCGGTCTACAACCACTACAAGCGGGTCCAGGCGGGCGAGGCCGGCCGCAGCGGCGGGAACGGCCGCGAGGACGCGATCGAGCTGGCCAAGTCCAACATCCTGCTGCTCGGCCCGACCGGCTCCGGCAAGACGCTGCTCGCGCAGACCCTGGCCCGGATGCTCAACGTGCCGTTCGCGATCGCGGACGCCACCGCGCTCACCGAGGCGGGCTACGTCGGCGAGGACGTCGAGAACATCCTGCTGAAGCTGATCCAGGCGGCCGACTACGACGTCAAGAAGGCCGAGACGGGGATCATCTACATCGACGAGATCGACAAGGTCGCCCGCAAGAGCGAGAACCCGTCGATCACCCGCGACGTCTCCGGTGAGGGCGTCCAGCAGGCGCTGCTGAAGATCCTGGAGGGCACCACCGCCTCGGTGCCCCCGCAGGGCGGACGCAAGCACCCGCACCAGGAGTTCATCCAGATCGACACCACCAACGTGCTGTTCATCGTGGGCGGTGCGTTCGCCGGTCTGGAGCGGATCATCGAGGGCCGCGCGGGTGCCAAGGGCATCGGCTTCGGTGCCAACATCCGGTCCAAGCGGGAGCAGGACGCCAGCGACCACTTCCGTCAGGTGATGCCGGAGGACCTGGTGAAGTTCGGGATGATCCCGGAGTTCATCGGCCGCCTGCCCGTGATCACCAGCGTGCACAACCTGGACCGCGAGGCGCTGCTGCAGATCCTCACCGAGCCGAAGAACGCGCTGGTCAAGCAGTACCGCAAGCTCTTCGAACTGGACGGTGTGGAGCTGGAGTTCACCCGGGACGCGCTGGAGGCCATCGCCGACCAGGCGATCCTGCGCGGCACCGGCGCGCGCGGCCTGCGGGCGATCATGGAGGAGGTGCTGATGTCCGTGATGTACGAGGTGCCCTCGCGTCAGGACGTCGCCCGCGTGGTCGTCACCGGGGACGTGGTCTCCAAGCACGCCATCCCGACCCTGGTCCCGCGCGACATGATCAAGCGCGAGCGTCGCGACAAGAGCGCCTGAGACCCGACAGCGAAGGGGCCCCGCCGAGTTGGTCGGCGGGGCCCCGTCGCTGTCGGGGTGTCACTTAGTGACCTCACCGGTGTCGCGCCGTTCCCCGGCACC